>NZ_JBHYJI010000006.1:0-176430 GCF_042740435.1 Streptomyces sp. NPDC059002
GTCCGACACACCCCCCCCCGCCCCCCCCCGGCCCGGGCCCCGCCGTTCCCCGGCGCGGCCCTTCCCGGGGGTCGATCGAGAGAGGCAGCAAGTCAGTGACCGACCTGCGAAGAGTCGCCGACCGAGTGGAGATCAGGGCCGCGGTCGAGCGGATGCAGGGTCTGTGGGAGTTCTTCGTGCAGACCGTGCACCCGGGCGTCGTCAGGCTCGACGGCGACACCGCGACAGGCCGTGCCTACGTCGCGGAGTTCGGGCGCATGCGCGACGGCAGCTCGCACCAGAACCACGCGGTGTACCACGACCGCTATCAACGGACCCCGGACGGCTGGAAGTTCACCGGGCGCGTCTATGAGGTCACGTACCTCGACAACACCCCGCTCGCGGGCTCGACGCCGCGCACGATCGCCGAGGTCCGTGCACGCATCGCGGCCGACATGGAACCGACGGCCTGACCCCCTCCACAAGGCCCCCAGAGAAAGGAACTTGGTGGTGACGAACCTGCGCGTCGTGACCTTGAACGTATGGAACACCCGGGGCGACGCCGCCGCCAGGGCGGCGCTGATCAATGCCGAGCTGCGGCGGCTCGCACCGGACGTCGTCGCCCTGCAGGAGGTCCTGCCGGACCAACTGCCGGAACTGATCGAAGGAACCGGGCTGCACGGCACGCACCAGGCGCAGACGGGTGCGACCGCACCGCCCCATGTCGACCGTTATGGCGGGACCGCGATCGCGACGCGGTGGCCGCATCGCGTCGTCGAGGTCCTCGACCAGCGCGGCGCGGACGCCCCCGACCTCCCATGGCTGACGCCCGCGGCGCTCGTGCCGCTGCCCGACCTCGGCGACGTGCTGTTCATCGCGCCCACGACGTCGTTCCGGCTCGACATGGAAGCCCAACGGGAGCGTCAGGCACTGGCGTTGAGCGACCTGGACGCCCGGCACAGGACCGCGCTGCCCACGATCATGGCGGGCGACTTCAACGCGAACCCCGACGCGGCGAGCATCCGCTATCTGACCGGGCGGCAGTCGCTTTCGGGGCGCAGCACGCACTTCCACGACGCGTGGGAGGTCGCGGGGGCCGGGCCAGGACACACCTGGTGCGCCGAGAACCCCAACGCGGCCGAGGACATCGGACGCCTGGTCCGCCAGCCCGGCCACTGCAGCCGCTTCGACTACATCTTCATCGGCTCGCCGCACGCCCACCCGCACGCCTTCGCGCACGTACGCGATGCCCGCCTCGCCTTCGACAAGCCGGTCGACGGCGTATGGGCGAGCGATCACTACGGCGTGGTCGCCGACCTGGAAGTGGGGCTGCTCCCGACCTGAGCCGATGAGCACAACCAGCCCCCTGCGCGCGGGAGTTGGTGGCCGCCGAATAAAAATGAGAGTAGCCTCTCAAAAAAGAGTGGACTCTCGTTAGGTGGTGGGCTCTGATGTCGGCAGAACTGGGCGCGCGCAGGTGGTGGGCCGTCGGTGCCCTTGTGCTCGCCTCCCTGGTCGTGGGATTCGACGTGACGATCCTGAGCCTGGCGCTCCCGGTCATGGCCGACGACCTGGGCGCCAACAACGTGGAACTGCAGTGGTTCGTCACGTCGTACACGCTCGTGTTCGCGGCAGGGATGATCCCGGCCGGCATGCTGGGGGACCGGTACGGGCGCAAGAAGGTGCTGCTCGGCGCGCTGGTGGTCTTCGGTGCGGCGTCGCTGGCCTGCGCGTACGCCACGTCCCCGGGCGTCTTCATCGCCGCGAGGGCCGTGCTCGGCCTGGGCGCCGCCCTGATCATGCCGACCACGCTCGCGCTGCTGCCGGTGATGTTCTCCGACGAGGAACGGCCCAAGGCGATCGGGGCGGTGGCGGGTGCGGCGATGCTCGCCTATCCGCTGGGCCCGATCCTGGGCGGCTATCTGCTCGACGACTTCTGGTGGGGATCGGTGTTCCTGATCAATGTGCCGGTGGTGGTCCTCGCCTTCCTCGCGGTGTCCGCCTGGCTGCCGGAGTCGCGGTCCAGGGAGGCCAAGCGGTTCGACGCGGGCGGCCTGGTGTACTCCAGCGCCGGGCTCGCCGCGATGACCTACGGCGTGATCCAGGGCGGCGAGAAGGGCTGGACGGACGTCACCGCCCTGGCGCCGCTGCTCGGCGGCCTGCTCGCCCTCGTGGTGTTCGTGGTCTGGGAGAAGCGGGTGGCCGATCCGCTGGTCGACCTCTCCTTGTTCCGCTCGGCCCGCTTCACCACCGGCACACTCCTCGGCACGGTCATCAACTTCACCATGTTCGGCGTGCTGTTCACGATGCCGCAGTACTACCAGGCGATCCTGGGCGCCGACGCGCTGGGCAGCGGCTTCCGGCTCCTCCCGATGGTCGGCGGACTGCTCGTGGGCGTGTCCGTCGCCCCCAGGCTCGCCAAGGCGATCGGACCGAGCACCGCGGTCGGCATCGGCTTCGCCCTCCTCGCCGCGGGACTCTTCTACGGCGCCACCACGGACACCACCAGCGGCACCGGTCTCGCGGCCGCGTGGACGGCCGCGTACGGACTGGGCCTCGGCTTCGCGCTGCCCACCGTGATGGACGCGGCTCTCGGTGCGCTGTCGGAGGACAGTGCCGGAGTCGGTTCCGGCGTCAACCAGTCCATCCGTACGCTCGGCGGCAGCTTCGGCGCGGCCATCCTCGGCTCGATCCTCAACTCCGGCTACCGGGGCCGACTCGAACTCGACGGGCTGCCCGAACGCGCGCAGGACGCGGCCAAGGAATCCGTCTTCGGCGGCCTCGCCGTGGCCAGGGCGGCGAAGTCCTCCGCGCTCGCCGACTCCGTGCGGTCCGCGTTCGTGCACGGCCTGGACGTCGTCCTGGTGGTGTCCGGCGGCCTCGGCCTGCTCGGCGTACTGATCGCGGCGGTGTGGCTCCCGCGCCAGGTTGGTCGCAGCGGCGCCCGCACCGCAGAATCTGAGCATGAAGCCGCAGACGCAGTCTGACCAGCCCGCAGCGGCGCCTGGTCTGAGAGAACGCAAGAAGGCCAGGACGAAGGCCGCGATCCAGCGCGAAGCGGTGCGGCTGTTCCGCGCACAGGGCTACTCGGCCACCACCGTCGAACAGGTCGCCGAGGCCGCGGAGGTCGCCCCCAGCACCGTCTTCCGCTACTTCGCGACCAAGCAGGACCTGGTCTTCTCCCGCGAATACGACCTGCCGTTCTCGGTGCTGTTCCAGGCGCAGTCGCCCGACCTGACACCGATCGAGGCCGAACGGCGGACGATCCGCTCGATGCTGGAGGGCATCTCCGCACAGGAGTTGGCCCTCCAGCGCGAACGATGGATCCTCATCATCTCCGAACCGGAACTGTGGGGCGCCAGCCTGGGCGGCATCACCCAGACCATGCGCGTCATGTCCGAGCAGGTCGCCGCGCGGGCCGGACGCGACCCGGGCGATGCCACGGTGCGCGCCTACGCGGGGGCCGTGTTCGGCGTGATGCTGCAGGTCTCGCTGGAGTGGGCGGACGACCCGGAGATGGACTTCGCCACCGCCCTCGACGAGGCGCTGCAGTGCCTGGAAGGGCTGCGCCCCTGACCGGGGCGGGCCGTCGTGCCGTGGATAGAGTGGGCCGATGCCCCTCGTCGAGATCACCTACGCGCCGCAGGTCGCCGATGACACCCTGCGCCAACTCGGTTCCGTACTCCCGCACTTGGTGTCCGTGGCGGTGGAGTGTCCCGAAGAGCCCTACGACGGAGACCTTCAGCCGGGCGACGTGGAGGTGCGCTTCCGGCCGCTCGGGCCCTTCGACCGCAGCGGCCTGGACTTCGTGATCGAGATCCGGTCGAAGTTCTTCGAGAGCAGGGCCGCCGACCGTCAGGAGCGCGTGGACAAGCTGTACGACAGCATCGCGGCCGCGACCGGACAGAGCGACTTCGGCATCTATCTGTCGCTTCCCGTGGCCGCCTGGGCGCAGGGCGACTGAAGCGGCCGACGCTCAGCGCACCCGGTCGTAGACGAGGGACAACGTGCCGTGCTCGCCTGCGGCCTGACGGGTGAGCGTCCACCGTGCCGCGGGCAGGCCGTCGTCGAAGAGGCGCGGCCCGCCGCCGAGGAAGACGGGGAAGACCGTGAGCGCAAGGCGGTCGACCATGTCGGCCGCCAGCAGGTCCTTGATGACGCGGGCGCTGGAGAGCACGAGGATGTCGCCGCCCTCGGTCTCCTTGAGGTCCGTGACCACCTCGGCGGTCGGCTTGTCGACGAGCGTCGTCCGCTCCCACGGGGCCGCGCCGAGAGTGGAGGAGAGCACCACCTTGTCGGCGTCGACGAGCCACCGCGCGAAGCGCTCGTCGCGCGGGTCGACGCCCTCCGCGCCGATGACGGTGGGCCAGAACGCGAGGAACCCCTCCGCGTTGACCCGCCCGAGCAGGGCCGTCGTCGCCGGTTCCCACAGGGCGGTCAGATGGTCGCGGGCGACGTCGGTGTGGGCGTACGGCATCACCCAGCTCATGTCTTCGGGGCGGTCCGGCCGCGCGTAGTGGCCGTCGAGGGAGAGGGCCATGTTGGTGACGACCCTGCGGCCGCCGGTCTGCGTGGTCATGCGGTGCTCCTTTTGCCGGTGTCGCGCGCGTGGGGGGCGAGGGCTGCCGCGAGCTTGTCGAGGCTCTGCCCGAAGCCGATCTCGATGCCCGCGATGAAGTCCGCGGATCCGACGGTGCTGTCGCTGATCCGGAAGTGGACGTCGAGGTCCGTGCCGGAGCCGGTGGGCCGGAGGTCGTGGCCGACATGGGCGGTGAAGGCGGGCCCGCCGTCGGGCAGCAGCGGGGCGAGCCGGTAGGAGAGGTGCTCACCGGGGCGTACGTCGTCGACGACTCCCTCCGCGCGTCCGGCGACCGCGTCGGCGTCGCCGGAGTCCTCGACGTCGCGGTACTCGTGGACGATCCGCGCGCCCGGTCGTGCCTCGAAGACGAGCTCGGAGACGCGGAGGTCGTCGGGCGTCCACCACTTGGCGAGCAGCGATGCCTCGGTCAGATGGCTCCAGACCAGCTCGGGGCGTGCCGACAGGGACCGGTGGAACCGGAACGAGCGGCTGTCGGCCCACCCGGCCCCCTTCGCGGCGAGCCGCTCCGACCGGAGGCTGAGGCCATAGCGGTCGTACGTCTCGCGGGAGCCACCGGCCCGGTCCGCGGTGTCGGCGAGCCGGCCGAGCGCGGCCGCGAGGTCCCGCAGGGGAGCGGACTGGAGCGCGTAGATGCGGCGCTGGCCGGTGCGTTGGGAGGTGACGACCCCGGCGCGTTCGAGCGTCTGCAGGTGTTTGGTCGTCTGCGGCTGGCGCGCCTCGGCGAGTCGGGCGAGCACACCGACCGACCGCGGCCGCTCGGCCAACAGGCTCACGAGCCGCCAGCGGGCCGGGTCGGCCAGTGCGGAGAGGAGTGCGTCCATGGAGAGAACTATGCGTCAGGGCGAATATTCGCGTCAAGGAATATGACGGGATGCGGTGCGCACTCGACGGGGCGCGGTGCGAACTCAGGTGTGGGAGGTGCCGACTTGGGCCTCGGCCGTGGTCTTCAACGCGCGCAGCCACGCCTCGAGTCCGTCGCCGAGGATCTTGGTCGCGGCGGGCACGTCCGCGTCGACCTGGGGGCCGGTGTGGGTCTCCTCCGTGCTCACGCGGACACCGCCCTTGACCTTGGTGAACTTCCATACGTGGACGCCGTCGATGTGCAGCCCCTCGCCGTCGGCGGGACCGGTCCAGCGGATGCAGGAGTGGTGCTTCAGCTGCTCGACGGTCGACGTGATCTCCAGGCTGGTGGCGGGAGTTGAAGGGTTCGGCGGTACGGGGGTCGTCCACCGGAACGCCGAACCCTTCCGGAAGGGCCCGTCGTCGAGCCGGTCCATCGAGGTGACGTGGGCCTGCCAGGACGGCCAGCGCTCCACGTCCGTCTGCAGCTTCCAGATGGTGCGCAGCGGCGCGTGGATCACGACGTCGGTCTTGTAGCGGACCCGCGCGTCAGGATCGACGCCCTCGCCGCGGCAGGTGAGGGGCCTGCCGTGATGGAGGGAGGTGGCTCCGGCGGGTGCGGCCGCGGTGCCGAGCATGCCGACGATCGCGAGCGGGACGGTCAACAGGGCTGCGTGGGCAGTGGTGTTGCGGGTGCGAGGCATGGGGTTCCCTTCGTTGGAGATAGAGGGTCCTGCGTCTGTTAGAAGTTATAACGCTACGCAAGGTGGGGGGTCAACGGATTGCGTGACGCCCTCTCACTGAATTTCGAAGGCGTAGCCCGACGGGCGGGGGAGCGGCGGTCGCGGACGCCTGACATCCCGTCCGGGTTGTACGCATTCCATCCCATTGACCCGCAAGCCCGGCGTGCGCTTGCATCCCCGAGAGGCCCCGGCGGCCGGCCGGGGCGCAGGCCAAGTGGGGGGAACACATGGGCAGTACAGGACGGAAGAAGAGACTGGGCAGAGGCATACGCGTGGCAGGCGGCGGTGCCCTCGCCGTCTTACTCTCGGCGGCGGCCCTGCCCGCGACCGCTGCCGCACCCGCCGACTCCGCCGCACCGGCGGCCGTGGCCGCTCCGGGGACCACCGAACTGATCAGCGTCGCCGCCGACGGGGGCCCCGCGGACGGGCATTCCGGCTCGCCGGTCGTCAGCGCCGACGGCCGTACCGTGGCGTTCACCTCGCATGCCACCAACCTCGTCCACGGCGATACGAACGACAGGTCCGACCTGTTCGTACGGAATCTGCGCACCGGCAAGCTGCAGCGCATCGTGGACGACCGCGGCGACATCTTCTCGCCGGTGCTCAGTGCGAACGGCCGGTACATCGCCTACACGGCGAACGACGGCACCAACTCCGCCGCTGTCGTGCGGGACTTGAGGACGGGACGGTCCGAACGCGTCGACGTGGACCTCGCACCGGGGCACGCCGACGGACACAGCCCCGCCCTCTCCGCGGACGGCCGCACCGTGGCCTTCGCGGCCTACGGCACCGGCTCGGGCCCCGAAGGCGCGGGGGCCGTCTACGTACGCGACCTGCGCACCCGGCACACCGAACGCGTCAGCGCCCCGGCCGGTTCGGACGAGGGCATGCACAGTTTCCGCGCCCCCTCGCTGAGCGCCGACGGCAAGAAGGTCGCCTACCAGTACGCGCACGGCACCCCGCCGCGCGGTGACTGGTCCGATCTCTACGTCTACGACCGTGCCACCGGGAAGCGGACCCAGGCCGACACCACGCACGACGGCAGCCCCGCGGACCACGCCGCCACCAACCCGCTGCTCAGCGCCGACGGTTCCACGCTCGCCTTCGACTCCAGCGCCTCCAATCTGATCCCGGGCCCGGACCCGAACAGCAGCTTCAACCCGTTCGTACGCGATCTGCGCACCGGCACCCTCACGCGGGTGGACGCGGTGCTGCCCGGCCCGGAAGGCGTGCTGTCGGTGGACGCGGTGTCGCCCGACGGGTCGAAGCTGCTGCTCGACACCTGGCCGATCCTGACCGTGGAGGACGCCGAGTACCTCCGCGATCTGCGGACCGGCGTGAACGTCCTGGTCTCACCGGACAAGGACGGCACGCCCGCGAACGCGATCGACGCCCGGATGGATGCCGCGGGGCGGACCGTCGTGTTCTCCGGGTTCGACAAGGAGAACTTCGTGCCGGACGACACCAACGGGTTCGAGGACGTGTTCGTGCGCAGGGTGCGGTAGCGGGCGGCGGGGCGTCACGGGTAGGAGACGACGGTGGACGGCACCGTCGAGGAGCCCGACGTCGCGGATCCCGTGTCATTGATGACGTGCTCGTACTGCCCCATGCCGCCGAGCGAGACGACCAGCAGGTCGTGGAACGTGACTCCCGGGGTCTTCGGCGCGGCGAATCCGTGGTCCTGGCGGATGCTCGGGTCCGCGGTGTAGTTGCAGTAGCTGCCGAGGCCCCAGCCCTCGTGGGAGGTCACGGAGCCGTCGACCTTGTAGGCGGCGAAGCCCTTGACGTTGCCGTCCTGGACGGCGGCCTGGTTCGGGGCGTCGTACGCCTTCTCGTTCTGGAAGAAGATCGTGCGCCCGCGCTGGCCGGACCACTGGACGTCGTACTTGTTGAAGTGCTCCACGAACAGGCCGGTCGCCAGGACGTCGTCGCCGTGGACACGCACTCCGTAGTCCGCGCGATTGGTCTCCCAGCCCACGCCCGCACCGTGGTCGGCGCGCCACACCCAGGTGTGGTCGATGATCGTGTGGCGGCTGTTGATCTCCATGCTCACCGTGGCCTTGCCCGGTCCCGCGCCGCCGATCCTGATGAAGACGTCCTGGACGGTGATCGGGTCGGCCGCGTGGTCGGCGTTGGCGCCCCGGGGGCCGATCTGCAGCAGGACGGGCGAGTTGACCGGTCCCGCGTCGATGAGGAGTCCGGCGAGCCGTACGCCGTCGACATCGGCGACCTGCAGCGCGGTGACGCCGTTGTCGGGGATCAGCGTGGCGTATCCGAGACCGAGCACCACGGTGCGGGCGCGGTTCACCTCGACGGCCCGGTCGAGGTGGTAGACGCCGGGCGTGAGGAGGAGGTGCAGGCCTTGCGCCAGGGCCGCGTTGAGCGTGGCGGCTGTGACGCCGGGCCTGGCGACGTAGAACCGGCTCAGCGGCAGTGCCGTGCCGCGCGGTGTGCCGCTGCCCCACGTGGTGCCGCGGGCGTCGGTCCGCTTCTCCGGCAGGAACACCTTGTAGTCGTTGCCGTCCAGGTAGAGGAAGGGCTTCTCGCGCGAGATCGGTGTGGTCGGGAGCGTGGTGTACGGGGGGTTCGGGAAGCTCTGCGCGGGTGCGCCGTCGACGCCCGAGAACACCATGTTCCAGACGGCGTTGAGCCAGCCGCCCACGGAGCTGTCGCGGGTGTACCACTGCTGCTGCGAGTAGGGGCCCACGCTGCCGTCGATGCGGCTGTCGGCGATGTAGCCGCCGCTGGCCCAGCCGTAGCCGTCGGGTGCGAGGTTGAGACCGCCCTTGATGTGCATGCGGCGGAACGGGGCGGCCTGCGCCACGGCCCACCGGTTGGTTCCGTTGACCGGCTTGAGCGCGAGGTTCTCCGCCGAACGCCAGAAGTTCTGGGTCGCGTTGCCGTTGAACCAGCCCGCGTCGACCGTCACGTCGCCGTTGATCGTCGTGTCGTCGGGGGAGAGCCCGAGGCCCGCGATCGAGGTGTAGAAGCCGAGTTGGGCGTTGAGGCCGTGGTAGGTGCCGGGCTTGAAGAAGAACGCGTAGCGGCCCGCGCCGAACTGGTCCGACTCCTGCCGCTTGAACACCTCGTCGAGTCTGGCCTGGATGCCGGGCGTCGCGGGGTCGAAGACGATCACGTTCGGGCCGAGGTCGCCGCCGCCGGGCAGCGGGTCCGCGGCACTGCGCGCGGTGGCCGGGGCGGCCGTGGCGGGCACGGCCGGTGCCGCCAGTCCGGCGGCGGCGGTCGTCGCGGCGATCGCACCCAGAACTGTGCGGCGTGTGGGGGTGGTTGGCATGCGGACTCTCCTGTCTCTGGTTTGAGGAACCTGTTTCTGGTTTCAGGAAGTGAACGATCAGGAGTCGTGAGAGCGCTCTCTCGCCCGGGAATGGTTCATCCGCTTGAAGGGTGCGTCAAGAGGTCGCGCAGGGGCCGGTGGTGCGGGACGTGCCGCGAACGGCCCCGGTTTTATTTATCACGCCTGTGATACTGTCGGGCCATGCCAGCTCGGATCGACCTCGAACAGCGCCGCAAAGATGTCATCGAGGCGGGCTTCCGTCTCTTGGTCGCCGAAGGATTCAGCGGCCTTTCGCTGAGAAAGGTGGCCGCCGAATCGGGACTGAACATCGGATCGGTGCGCCACTACTTCGACGACCACCGGGGCCTTCTCGTCGCCGCCGCGACCGAAGTCGGCGACCGCATGGGGAGAAGGCTCACCCGGTATGCGACCGACACCTTGGCCGGGCTCAAGGGCGAACCCGCCGTCGACGCCCTGCAGTCCTTCGTCGAGGAGCTGCTTCCGCTCGATGACGAACGCCGCGTCGAGTCGATCGTCCTGATGGAATTCATCGTCGCCGCACGGGTGAACCCCGACTTCCGCCCGGTCACGGAACAGATGGCCGCCGACATGCGCCACGTGATCGCGGACGCTCTGGGCGTGCTCGGCGTACCCGAACCGGCCGAAGAGGCCGAGCGACTTGTCGCGCTCCTGGGCGGTCTGGCCCTCGACGCGGTGACACCGCACGGGTCACTCACCCCCACACGCCTGCGCAGGACGTTGCGGGCGCACCTGCGATCGATCGTGTGACCACGCCTGAGACCCGACACAGGCACCGATCAAGCCCGAAAGGAGATCAGTCGTGCCCGCGTGGCTGTTCGCGCTGCTCGCCGCGGCCTTCGTCCTCTATACCGATGACTATGTGATCGCGGGGGTGCTGCCCGAGATCGCGCGCGACCTGGACGTCAGTGAGGCGCAGGCCGGGCAACTGGTCACCGTCTTCTCGCTCACGGTCGCCCTGGCCGCGCCCGTCGCCGCGGTCGCCTTGGCGAGGGTGTCGCGCCGACGCCTGTTCGCCGCCTCGTTCTTGACCTTCGTCGCGGCGAACCTCATGGCGGCCACGGCGGACGGCTTCGGTTTTCTGCTGGCCCTGCGCATCGTGGCGGCGCTCGCGGCGGCGGCCACGACTCCCGCGGTATTCGCCCACGCGGCCGAGCGCGCTCCCGAAAGCCATATCGGCAGGTACGTCGCCGTCGTGGCGCTCGGCGTCACGGGCTCGATCGCGGCCGGAGTCCCCATCGGCACCTGGATCGGCGGCCACTTCGGCTGGCGGGCGACCTTCGTCTCGATGGCGGTGGCCGGAGCCGCGGCCCTGGCCTTCCTGCTCGGCACGCTGCCCCGCGAGCACGACGGGGCGGGCGAACCGCCGAGTATCCGCGAACAGATGCGTGCCCTCGCCGCCGCGCCCGTATCGCTCGGCCTCATGGCGAACTGCGTGCTCATGACCGGCTCGATGATGATGCTCACGTACATGGCCCCCTATCTGGACGCGGTGAGCGAGGCGAGCGTGGATCAGCGTGCGCTGTCGTTCAGCCTGTCCGGGTTCGCGGGCATCGTCTGCATCTGGGCGGGCGGCAGGGCGGCCGACCGGTGGGGTCCCGACCGTTCCCTGGTCGCCGGGATCGGCGTCTTCACCGGCATCATGGCGTTCTTGGGGGTGCTCTATGCCGCCCGTCCCGTGCCCTTCTCCGTGCTGGTCGTGGTGGGGACGGTCTGGGGCGGCACGGCGTTCTGGAATTCCCCGGCGATTCAGGCGCGCCTCTATCTGCTCGCGGGACCGGCCGCCGCCCAGGCCCTGGCACTCAATACGTCGGGCACCTACCTCGGTGTCGCGCTGGGTGGAGCCGTCGGAGGCCTGACCGTCAGCACCCTGGGGGCCGGGCTGCTGCCGGTCGTCGCGGCCGTCCTCGGGCTGAGTGCCCTGGTGCTGCTGGCTCTCGCCATCGGCGCCTCGAAGAAGGTGGCGGGCAGTCAGCCGGCCGTGGCGCAGGGCTGATTGGCGTACGGAACGGAGAGGGCGCGACTGGGGGAGGGGGCACCCCGGACGTCGCGCCGACAGGAAGCCCGACGGGAAACCCGAACGCAGGCCCGACGGGAAACCCGAACGCAGGCCCGACGGAAAGCCCCACGGGCGGGCGCCGCACCAGGGGCCGACGAAAGTTGATTGCCCCCGCGCGGCGCACCGCGCATCCTGCTGGGATGCGCTTCTCCATCAACATCCCGAACTTCGGCGACTTCGCCGACGCCCGCAACGTCGCGACCGTGGCGGCCGCCGCCGAACAGGCGGGCTGGGACGGGCTCTTCGTCTGGGACCACGTGCTGCACCGGAGGCACCAGGGGCGCCCCTTCGGGGACGCCTGGATGCTGCTGACCGCGGCCGCGCTCGCGACCTCCCGGATCCGCCTCGGCACCCTCCTCACCCCGGTCCCGCGCTACCGCCCGCAGCAACTCGCCCGCCAGGTGGCCACCTTGGACCGGCTCAGCGGCGGGCGGGTGACCTTCGCCGCGGGTCTGGGCGGTCCGCTCGACGACGAGTACCGCAGCTTCGGCGACACCGCGGAACCGCGCGTCCTCGCCGAACGGCTGGACGAGGGCCTCGAGTTGCTGAGGCGCTTCTGGTCCGGCGAGCCGGTCGACCACCAGGGCCCGCACTACGAGGTCCGGGACGTGACGCTGGTGCCCGCGACCGTCCAGCAGCCGGGGCCGCCGGTGTGGATCGGCGGGTTCTGGCCGCGTCGTGCGCCCATGCGCAGGGCGGCGCGGTGGGACGGGGCGGTGCCGCTCTTCGAGACGGCCCTGCACGGCCATGCGCCCGATGTGGCGGAGGTGCGGGATCTGGTCGCCCATGTGCGCAAGCATCGTACGGCCGAACCGTCCGAGCGCCCCTTCGAGTTCGTGCTCGGCGGTGCCACGCCCCCGGACGCGGCCAGGGCCAAGGACGTGATCGGCCCGCTGTACGACGCCGGTGCCACCTGGTGGGACGAGCGCCAGATCGAGACCGGCCCGGACCTGGACCGCCTGGACCCGGTGCTCCGCCGCATCGAGGCGGGACCGCCCAGCCTCTAGGAAGCGGGGGGTGTCCCCTGGGCCGTCGCCCATGCGTGGGCGATGGCGCGGCTGTCCTCGTAGAAGCGGTAGCGCGTGATCTCGCCGTCCACGACGGTCAGTTGGAGCACGAACCAGCTCTCCATCAGCGCGCCATTGAGTACGGTCCGGCTCCGGAAGTGGCCCGTGAGGGCCGCTTCCGTGCCGTCGACAAGGGTCCGTTCGACGGTGAACTCCTCCTTGACGATGTAGGTGGGGTGCGTGGTGAAGTACTCCGCGACCTCGGCGCGCCGTGTGCGGACACCGAGCCAGGGGACCTCCTGCGCGCCCGGCACGTCCCAGTCCACCCGCTCGGCGAAGAGGGCCGCGACACCGTCGGCGTCTCCCGCGGCGAGCCGGGCCTGGAACTCCTCGACGACCTTGCGCGTGCCGGGTGTCACCGAATCCGCTTGCGTCATGTCACGCCTCCGTAGGGGTGGTTCGTTCGGATGAGTTTTGAACACTACAGTACAAAACAATGCGGCGGGAATCCCCGGTCGGTCGGCTCGGTTGGCCAGGGAGCAACGCCGATTCGGCACGCCGGGGCGGCTGCTGGAGCGGCTGCCGGAGTGTCGCCTGCTACGAGGAGAGTCCGTTGAGTGGTCCTGAGCCGAGGTTCATCACCTTCGACATGTACGGAACGCTGACGGACTTCGCCATCGGTGCCGCCGCCAGAGAAGTGATCGAGGACGTGGCCCCGCCGGAGCAGCTGGACGCCTTCCTCCACCGGTTCGCCTGCTATCAGCTCGACGAGGTGATGGGGGACTGGCGGCCCTACGACGAGGTGGTCGCGCGGTCCTTCGAACGCGCCTGCAGGAGCACCGGAGTCGAGTTCCGTCCCGGCGACCCCGCGAAGGTCTTCGCGGCGATCCCGGAGTGGGGACCCCACCCCGACGTCCCCGGCCCGCTCGCCAAGCTCGCCGAGCACTTCCCCCTCGTCATCATCTCCAACGCCGCGGACCGGCACGCCCATCGGAACGTCGCGAAGCTCGGCGCCCCCTTCCATGCGGTGTGCACGGCGGAGATGGCGCAGGCCTACAAGCCGCGGCTGCGTGCCTTCGAGTTCATGTACGAGCAGTTGGGCTGCCGTCCGGAGGACACCATGCATGTGTCGTCCAGCCCGCGCTACGACCTGCAGTCCGCGACCGACCTCGGCGTGCGGGACACGGTGTACCTCAACCGGGGAACCGAGCCGTCGGCGCCCTTCTACCACGCGCACGAGGTCACCTCCCTCGCCGGTGTGGTGGAGATCCTGGGCCTCTGAGTCCCCGGCCCTGGCGCGCCGAGGCGGCCGGAGCCGCGAACGTTCCCCCTGGTCAGCGAGGGCTCATTGGACTTTCCGCCGAGGGCGGGCCGCGTCCATGGTCGGGACAGCGCATTGCGTACCGGAGCTGCCGGCGGATTGGCTGGCCAAGGTCAGGACGGCCGGGCGCCCCCGGCCGAGAAGGGGGCGTGCTCGACCGGCCCCGCGCACGCGCACTCCAGGAAGCGGATGTCACCCATGCTCGACGGCTGTACCCCCTGGCCCGAGGAGTTCGTCGACCGCTATTGGGCGGCCGGGCACTGGCGCGGCACCACGCTGGACAGCCTGCTGCGCGGAGGGGCGCTGGAGCACGGACCGCGGACCGCGCTCGTGCACGACGGCACCCGTCTCACGTACGCCGCCCTGAACCGGCGGGTGGACCGCATGGCCGCCGGGTTCCGGCTGCGCGGCATCCGGCCCGGCGGGCGGGTCGTCGTCCAGCTGCCGAACGTGCCCGAGTTCGTCGTCACCGTGTTCGCGCTGATGCGCGTCGGCGCGGTCCCCGTGCTCTGTCCGCTCGCCCACCGCGCGCCCGAGGTGTCCCGCCTCGTCCAGGTCACCGAGGCCGTCGGCTACGTCGGCCCCGCGACGTACCAGGGCTTCGACCACACCGCGATGGCCGCCGACATCGCGGCCCAAGGCCCTTTCCTGCGCCGGGTGTTCACCCATGAGCCGCCGGGCACCGCCTCCCCGTACGGCGGCATGGCCGCCGATGCCGCGGGCTGCCACTACTTCCCGCTGAGCTCCATCGACGCCGCGCCCGAACGGGCACTCGTGCAGGGCGCCGACCAGGTGGCGTTCCTCCTGCTGTCCGGCGCCGCCACCGCGGGACCCCGGCTCGTTCCGCGCACCCACAACGACTACGCCTATCAGGTGCAGGCCGCCGCCGAGCTGGTGTCGCTCACCGAGAACGACGTGTATCTCGCCGCGCAGCCCGCCGAGTCGAACCTCGCCCTCGGCTGCCCCGGCATCCTCGGCACGCTTTCCGTCGGCGGCACCGTCGTCCTGGTCGAGGACCCGGAACCCGCCGCGTGCCTCGCGGCCATCGAACGCGAAGGGGTCACGCTGACGTCGGTGGTGCCCGCCCAGGCCCGGCTCTGGCTCGACGCATCAGCCACGGTCCGGGCGGACTTGAGCACACTGCGCCTCGTCCAGATCGGCGGCGCGCCCCCGGACCGGGCGACCGCCGAACGGATCGGCTCCGCGTGGGACTGCCGCCCGCAACAGGTCTTCGGCGTGGCCGAAGGACTGCTCACGCTCACCCGGCCCGCCGACCCCGACCAGTGCGTGCTCGGCACGCAGGGCCGCCCGCTCTCGCCCGACGACGAGATCCGCATCGTCGACGCCGACGGCAAGGACGTGCCCGAAGGGGAACCCGGCGAACTCCTCGCCCGCGGCCCGTACACCGTGCGCGGCTACTACCGCGCACCCGACCGCACCGCACGCTCCTTCACCACCGGCGGCTACCTCCGAACCGGCGCGACCGCGCGGCGCACCCCGGACCACAACCTGGTGGTGACCGGCCGCATCGAGGACGACGCCCCGCGGCGGGCCGACCGCGAGGGCCCGACCGGCCTCTGACGAGCGGACATTAGCCGAACGTCAGCAGAACGTCAGCGAAAGATGAGCGGAACGTGAGCGGTGCGCCTCAGCCTGGTGGACGGTAGCAGGCAGCGCCGCGCGGGACCCATGGGGGCCTGCGTGGGAGCAGGAGGTTCTTGAGCTGTGCAGCAGAGCGTCGAGGGCGGCACCACGACTGCGCGGGTGCGGGTGACCGTTCACGCGGCGGACCCGATATCCAGGGCCGGGGCGCTGAGTCAGCTCCGGCAGTGCCCGGAGATCGCGCTGGTGGACAGCCCGCGTCAGGACGGCGCCCAGGTCGCCCTGCTGCTCGCGGGCACCGTCGACGAGTCGGTCCTGCTGTGCCCGTACGGACCCCGCAGTCGTCCCGATGGCGTCCGTGCGGTCCTCGTGGTGGACCGCATCCGGGAAGCCGACCTGCTGGATGTCGCCGGTTGCGGCGTCGCCGCGATCGTGTGGCGGCGCGAGGCCACGGCGCCGCGGCTCCTCGAGGCCGTTCTCGCGGCCCATCGAGGCGACCGCGACGTTCCGGTCGATCTGTCGGGCCTGCTCATCGGCGGGATGGGAGGGCCGGGGCAGGAGGCGCCAAGTGCGCCCGGCAGAGCCCCCGTTGGGATGACGTCGCGGGAGGTCGATATCCTCAGGCTCGTGGCGGACGGTCTTGACACCGGGGAGATCGCGGTCAAGCTCGCGTATTCCGAACGAACGGTGAAGAAGGCCCTGCACAACCTGACCTCGCGCTTCCAACTGCGCAACCGCGCCCACGCGGTGGCCTACGCGATGCGCGCGGGATACATCTGAGCCCGTGCGTGCACGATGAAGGGTCTGAGCCCGTACGTGCACGACGACGGGACTGAGCCCGCACGTGCACGACGAAGGAAAGCCCGCCTCGAAGGGCAAGCACGTCTTGATCGACGCCGGAGGGGCGCATGAAGGCTTCCGCAACGCTGCTGCAGTTGGTCGCTCATCCGGACGACGACCTGTACTTCATGAATCCGGAGGTGGTCGCCGCGTTGCGCGCGGGCCACCGCGTGGTGACCGTCTACCTCACCGCAGGAGAGTCCGACGGCCGCAACACCGTCCCCGGCGCCGACACCCCCGCCGAACCCGACAAGCCCGGCTACGCGAGCGCCCGCATGCAGGGCCTGCGCCAGGCGTACGCATTCATGTCCGCGGCGCAGCCGGGCGCCCGCTGGTCGCGTACCGCCCTGGTGCTGCCGAACGGCGCGCTGGCCGAGACGGCACAACTCGGCGACCGGATCACGCTGGTGCACCTGGGCCTGCGCGAAGAGGCCCTGCCGGACACGCCGTACGTCGGACTCGCCGGGCTGTGGCACGGACCGAGCGGCGTGGCGACGACGCTTCCCACACCGGGCAGCCCCGTCACCGAGGAATCCGGCTACACCCGAGGCGACCTCATCGACGCCCTCGCCTGGCTCCTGGCGCACCACCGGCCCGGCACCCTCCACTGTCTGGACCCCTTCCCCGACCGTCAGAAGCACGACGCCCAGCACCGGCGCCACTTCGACCAGCCCGGCTTCTCCGACCACCGGGACCACACCATCGCGGCGAAGTTCGTCCTGGCCGCCCTGTCCCGCAACGACGCCTGGACCAGGGGCCGTTGCTCAGTCCAGGCCTTCCGCGGCTACTACAACGCGCGCTGGCCCGCCAACCTCGGCGCGGCGCAGCAGGACCACAAGGTCGCGGCACTCGACGTATACGGCGGCCTGCCCACGGCGGACTGCGGGAACCCGGGAGGATGCGGCGACTACGGGGTGGGGCAGGGCCGCTCCCGGATGACGGGATGGGCGCAGAGCGTCACCCCCCGCTGGGAGGGCGCGGGCCCGACCTTGCTGACGGACGCGCAGGGCAGGGTCACCGCGTACTGGGTCCTGGGCGGCACGCTGCTGACGTCCCGGCAGGAGAAGGCGGGCGACCTCGCCTGGACCGAGCCCCGGCGGATCGGCGGGCACGGGCTGCTGCCGGTCCTCGCGGTCACCGCAGGGCCCGAGGGGAGCCGCCGGATCCATGCGTCCCGGGTGGCGGAGCCGTCGGTCGACGTCGGCGAGGACGCGGTGGAGACGGGGTTCATCGAGGAGTCGGCCCTGGAGGAGTCCGGCGAGTGGCACGGCCCGGGGACGGCCGCGGGCCTCCCGGTCGGCGTGCCCGCGGCGGCCGTCGACGGCGGGGGCAACCAGTACGTCTTCGCCCGGCAGGCGGATCTGTCGGTGGCCGTGCGGACGGGCGACAGCGGTCCTGACTGGGCCAAGCTCGCCGACTCCGACGTCAGGGAGTCGCTCGCCGCGCTCACCGACGCCCGGGGCGCGGTCCACCTCTTCGGGGCCGGACGGTCCGGACTGCGGCACTGGGCGCAGCCCGCGCAGGGAACCCTCCCCGTCGCACAGGACACCGCCACGCTGCCCGTCCCGGTGAGCCCGCCGTCCGCCGTCGTCACCGGGGACGGAACCCTGGTGCTTGCGTACCGCTGCGCCGAGGCCGCTCCTGGCGTGTACCGGCGCCTCGACGACAGCAGTTGGCGGCCCGTCGCGCTGCCCGAGCCGACCGTCGGCGGACTCGGCCGGTTGGCGCTCGCCGCGGGCGCCGGGCGCCAAGTCCTTGTGGTGCAGCGGAGCGACGACGGCGCGTTGCACGCATGGGCGGTGGATGTGCCGTACGACCGAGCCGGTGACGGAGCCGGAGGCGGCAGCAGCGACGGCGCCGTACGGTGCACCATGCCGGACGCGTTCACCGTCGGTGCGCCCGCGGCGGCCATGGACGGCTCGGGCCGGTTCGTCGTGGCGGGGCTCGGCATCGACGGCTCCCTGCTCATCCGCACCGAGACAGGGCCCGGTTCCCGGGTCTTCGAGCGCTGAACCGCCGTCGGACGGCACGAGGGGACGAGGGGACGAGGGGACGAGCATTGAAGATCAAGTTTCTGCTCACCTGGGCGGATGTGATGGGAGGCACCGAGCGGGCGGTGTTCACCCAGGCCGCGCAGCTCGCCGCCGCCGGGCACGACGTGGAGATCCTCAGCGTCTTCAAGACCGAGGAGAAGCCCTTCTTCGCCCTCGACCCGCGGGTCCCCGTGCGCTATCTGGTGGACCGCAGCGGCGGCGCCCAGCGCCCGCTCTCCCCGACGGGGCTCAGCGCGGCCGAGTGCGCGGCACTGTCCGGTCTGCCCACGGAGTACGACGCCCCGGCCTGGGAGCGGCGGATCTTCACCCGGCTCTCCGACCTGGAACTCGGGCTGCTGCTGCCCGCCCTCGACTGTGATGTGCTGATCACGACCACTCCCGCGCTCACCTCGGCCGCGGTGCGGCTGACCGGACCCGACGTCCTGACGGTGCATCACGAGCACCGCATGGCCGGGTTTCCGCCGCTGCCCTCCGCGCCGCTGCTCGACGCGCTGGTGACGGTGAACGAGCGCAGCCGGATCCGGCTGCGGGAGGAGCTGGGCGATGCCGCACCGCTCCTCGCGACCATCCCCAACTCGCTGCCCGCCGCGCGCCGTCCGCGTTCGACGCTCACCGGCCGGACCGTGGCGGTCGCGGGCCGGCTCGTGGCCGAGAAGCGGATCGACCATGCCGTGCGGGCCTTCGCGAAGGCGTCCCCGGAACACCCGGAGTGGGTGCTCCGTGTCTTCGGTGACGGTCCCGAGCGCGCCGGACTGCAGGCGCTGGCCGAGGAGTTGGGCATGGCGGACAGGGTGCGGTTCCACGGCAGCAGCACCGACATGCCCCAGGAGTGGGCCGGGGCCGATCTTGCCGTGCTGACCTCGCGCGCGGAGTCCTTCGGCCTCGTCATCCTGGAGGCACTCGCGGCAGGGGTCCCCGTGGTGTCGTACGACTGCCCGAACGGCCCTTCCGAGATCATCCGGCACGGTGTGGACGGCCACTTGGTCCCCGACGGTGACGTGGACGCGCTCGCGGCCGTGCTCGGTCGGCTGATGGGCGACAGGGACGCGCTGCACGCGCTGGGCGAGCAGGCGGCCGACGGGGTCGCGCGCTTCTCCGAAGGGCGGGTGACGGCCCGGTGGGAGGCCCTCTTCGCCGAACTGAAGGCCGGGCGCCAGGACTTGGCGCGCCGCCGCCGACGGGCCGAGCGGGTGGCCTGCCGCTCGGCCCTCGGCGCGGAAGGCGCGCACTGACGGAGGTGCGGGGCGCGGTGCCGGGCCGGACCGGCCGGACGCCGCACCCCCGTGGTCAGCGGAAGACCGGGATGGACCGCGCGTCCCGCAGATACGGCACGCCTTCCGTATAGCCGGTTCCCGAGCGCTCCTCGCCCAGCATGCGGGCCGCGAGCCGGTAGTGGGTCTGCCGCCACTGGACGAAGGTGGTGGAGAAACCTTCCATCGCCTGTGCCAGGGTCTCGCGGCCTTCCGGGGTCAGCCGGTCGTCCGCTTCGGCGGTGCGCAACGCGCCGTCGAGCGTGGGCAGTCCCGCCAGGACGCGGTCGCGCACCTCGGGCACGTTGTGGAAGGCGGCCGAGTCGAGGCGCTCCGGGTCCGGTGTCCGGCACAGCGCTTCCACGATCTTGTAGCTGCGGGACTGGATGGCGCTCGCGCCCTCGGTGTAGCAGCGGAAGTCGCGGAACGCCTCGATGCGCATCGTCGCGAGGAGCGAGAACAGCGGGGCCGCCTCGCGCAGTCCGGCGGAGGCCGCGTCGAGCCGCCCGGCCGCGACGACGGGTTGCCCTTCGGTGAGGCCGCGCACGGCGGCGGTCAGGTGCTCGGCGAGCAGCGCGAACGTCGACTCGAAACACTGGAGCACACGGATGAACAGGTATTCGTCGTGGATGGTGTAGGCGGGCAGCATGCTCAGTTCGAGGCGGAGCTGCTCATCGGGCCGGGTGTCGAGACGCACGGTGCGGCACAGTTCGGCGGCCTGTTCGGCCACGCCGGACCGGTCGGGGGTGGGCGCGGCGGCCGGATCCTCCAGGCCGAGGCGGGTCAGTGCGGGACGCGCGGCCCGCAGGCCCAGGCGGCACCGCTTGGACACGATGCGCGCATCGGGCCGCATCAGCGGCAGCCGTTCCGTCTTGCCCGCCTCCGCGTCCAGTTCGAACTGCAGGATGTCGGCGACGAGTTGGACGGTCAGCCGGTCGCGCCGCCGCTGCGCGGCCCGCTGGTCCGACGGGTCGGACGCGTTCGCCGGGCCGAGGAGCAGGCCGAGCGCCAAGTAGGTCTGGTAGTCGTAGCGTTCGTCCCACTTGTCCAGCGCCGTGTCCAGGAACCCCGTGAGGAGTTCCTGGTCCGTGGGGTCTCCGGGCAGTGTGGCCAGGGTGTCGCGGAGCTCGGCGAGGCAGGCGAGCAGCTCCCGGTCCACGAAGTGCTTCCCCACGAGCTGGTACGCGTCGACGACGGAGGCGTAGGGAAAGGCGCTCAGCTCTGCTTCGGAGCGCCATTCCGCCAAGGCACGCACCACTGTCAACTCCCCGTGCCGACCTGGCGGAGTACGTCGTGGGCGAGCAGTTCCAGCTGGTCGACGTCGCCCAGGGTGTGCGTTCTGAGGTAGACCCGGCTCGCGCCGAGCTCGCCCAACTTGCCGATCTTGTCGACGACTTCGTCCGGGGTGCCGACGAGCCACTTGTCGCGCATCGACTCGGGGGCGCGTCCGGCGGGTGCGCGCCGCGTGATCTCGGCCGCGTCGCGCCCGCAGCACACGGCCTGCGACACGGAGAAGGCCATGGAACCCTCGTCGCGGCCCGCGTCGGCGCAGGCCAGCCGGACCCGGTCGAACGCGTCCGCGACCTGGTCGAAGTCCGGGTAGGCCAGGTTGAACTCGTCGGCGTACCGCGCGGCGAGGCGAGGGGTGCGGCGGGTGCCGTAACCGCCGATGAGCAGCGGCGGGCGGGGGCGCTGCAGGGGCTTGGGCAGGCCGGGCGAGTTGGTCACCGTGTAGTACGTGCCGGCGTGGTCGAAGGTTTGGCCTTCGGGCGTCGCCCACAGGCCGGTGATGATGCCGAGCTGCTCCTCGAACCGGTCGAACCGTTCCCTGACGTCGGGGAAGGGGACGCCGTACGCGGTGTGCTCCGGCTCGTACCAGCCGGCGCCGAGACCGAACTCGATGCGGCCGCCGCTCATGTGGTCGGTCTGCGCGACGGTGATCGCGAGCGGGCCCGGCGCACGGAACGTGGCGGAGGTCATCAGCGAGCCGAGCCGGATGGTGGAGGTGTCCCTGGCGAGCCCGGCCAGGGTGGTCCAGGTGTCGGTGGGTCCGGGCAGGCCGTCCCCGCCGCCTATGGGCACATAGTGGTCCGCGCGGAAGAAGCCGTGGAATCCGAGGTCTTCGGCCGCTTTCGCGATGCGCAGCTGATCGTCGTAGGTGGCGCCGGATTGGGGTTCGGTCAGGATGCACAGTTTCATGGAGGTGTCTCTCGCTTCTGCGGCGGGTCAGCGGATCTTCGCGAGGCGGGCGTCCTCGTCGGGGTCGGCGATGCCGGTCCACCCGTAGACCGACAGGTCGGCGGGCATCGGCTCGGTCCGGGTCACCGTGCTGTCCACCGCGACGGTGGTGCGTCGCTCCGCGGCGAGGAACGCCGCGTGCATGACGTCGACGACGTGCAGGGCCAGGCCCGGATCGGCCTTCGGGGTGCCGCCGGTGCGCAGGGCGAGGGCGAGGTCGGCGACGCCGATCCCGCGGTCGTACACATAGCCGGGCAGCGCGGGCAGGTCCTGCAGTCCGCCGCCGCCGGGACGGGCGATGCGGACCGCGCCGTCGAAGAGGTTCGGGTCGGGCAGGACGAGCGAGCCTTGTGTGCCGTGCAGTTCGATGTGCGGCGAGGGCGCCGCCCAGGCGTCGAACGAGCAGACGAGCGTGGCGATCGCCCCGGACGCGAAGTCCAGCGAGGCCACGGTGACGGTGGGGATGGACACCTCGATGCGCTCGCCCGCGCGCGGTCCGCGGCCGATGACGCGCTCGCGGTCGCTGGTCCGGTTCTGCGCGCTGACCGAGGTCACCGGGCCGAGCAGGTGGACGAGCATGGACAGGTAGTAGGGGCCCATGTCGTGCAGCGGCCCGGCGCCGGGGCGGTAGAAGAAGTCCGCGTCGTGGTGCCACACCTCAGGGCCTGACCTGAGCATGGACGCGGACGCGTGGACCGGGGTGCCGATCTCGCCGGCGGCGACGGCGGCGATCGCGGTCTGCGGGCCCCGCCCGAGCACGGTGTCGGGCGCACAGGCGAGCAGCAGCCCGGACTCACGGGCGAGCGCGAGCAGCCGCCGGGCGTCCTCGGGGTCCGTGGCCAGCGGCTTCTCCACATAGACGGACTTGCCGGCGCGCAGGGCCGCTTCGGTGGTCGCGGCGTGCTCGGTGGGGGGCGTCAGATTGACGACGATCGACACGTCCGGGTCGTCGAGCACCTCCTGCCATGTGGACGGCTTGCCCAGGCCGAACTCCTCGACGCGCCGCTGGGCCCGCTCCGGGAGCACATCGGCGCAGCGGAGTACTTCGAGGATGCTGAAGTGGCGCAGCATGCGCAGGTATCGCGCGCTGACCGAGCCGCAGCCGAGGATCGCCACGCCGGTGGGCCGGTCGGGCCGCCGGAGGGGGGTGGGGGAGTCCATGAGTCTTACCTTCCGATCGTGAGGCTGAGGGCGTTCTGGAGGTGCTCGCTCAGGGCGGGCAGGTGTTCCGGCGCGAGCAGCGTGTAGTGCGAGCCGGGGATCACCCTGTGGTGGAAGGGGCCGGTGGTGTGCGCCCGCCAGGACGGCATGGCCGCGGGGACCGGGTTGTCCGCGGCTTCGAGCGTCACCATCGGGCAGCCGAGGACGCCGTCGGTGGTGTGTCCCGTGGCGAGGGGGAGCAGCAGGTCGAGACGGGCGGCCACATCGGTGTGGTCCGCGCCCGCGATGAGGGCGGTGCGGTCCGCCGAGGGAGTCGGCGGGTTGAGCATCCGGTCGATCAGGACGAGGACCGGCCGCCGCCCGCGCTCTTCGAGCAGCCGCGCGACGCCGAAGGCGACCGCGGCCCCCAGCGAGTAGCCGACGAGGGGCACCACCGTGTGCTCGGTGTGGAGCAGCACTTCCTCGGTGAGGGCCCGCGCCAGCTCGTGGAGGGTGTCCTCCACCGCGCCCTGCGGCGTCAGATAGTCGACTCCCCAGGGGGCGTACGAGGCGGGCAACTCGCCTGCCAGGTCCGTGAAGATGTAGGGGATGCCCGCGGCGGGCGGCAGGAAGAAGACGGGCAGGGCCTCGTGGTCCGCGGGCCGCAGAGGTACGACCCGGGTGGCGCCGTCCGGACCGTTCGCCTGGAGGTACCGGGTGAGCGCATCGGCCGTCGGATGGTCGTGCAGGGCCCGCAACGGAATGTCCCGGTCGAGCGCGCGCGACAGGGTGGAGACCGCGCGGAGCGCGAGGATGCTGTGCCCGCCCACGTCGAAGAAGTGCTCGTCGGGCCCGAGGGCGGGGTCGTCGAGGACACCGCGCAGGGTGTCGAGGACCACGTCGGCGAACGTGTGGCCCGGCCCTTCGTCGCCGGATCCCGCGCGGCGCAGGGAGGCCAGCAGGGCCTGGGTGTCCAGCTTTCCGCTGGCGGAGAGGGGGAGTTCGGGCACCGAAGTGATCAGCCGGGGCACCATCACGGCGGGCAGCGACCTTCGGAGGTGGGCGCGGATCTCGGCCCGCTCCGGCACATCGGCACCGGCCACGAACGCGGCGGGTTCGAGGTCACCGCCCGCGGTCCGGTGGGCGATGACGACCGCGGACTCGACCTTGGGGTGGGTGCCCAACGCCCGCTCGATCTCGCCGAGTTCGACCCGGTGCCCCCGGATCTTGACCTGTCCGTCGCGCCGCCCCGCGAAGTGCAGCGCATCCGATTCGTCGACCCACGCGCGATCGCCGGTGAGCATGACGTGCTGCCCGGGGCGCCCCGCACGCGGAGGGAAGCGCTCGCGCGTGAGGGCCTCGTCGTTGGTGTAGCCGAGGGCGACGCAGGGCCCGGTGACACGGATCTCCCCGAGGGCCCCGCGCGGTACGGGCCTGCCCGAGCGGTCGGTGACCTGGACCTCGCTGTTGGGCAGCGCCGTGCCGATGGGCACGTCCTCACGCGCGGGGTGCGCCGCGTCGCTGCCGTGCACGACATGGGCGACGGAGTCGACGCCGGTCTCGGTCAGTCCGTACACATTGACGACGACGGCGGTCTCGGGCGCGCCCAGCGCGTGGAAGCGGGCCACCGCCGCGGCCGGGAGCCGCTCGCCGCCGACGAGCAGGCGTCGCAGCGGCAGCCGGTGCAGCAGCGGCGCCGCGTGCGCGGTGAGCAGATGGAGCAGGCTGGGGGTGCAGTCGGCGACGTCGACGCCGTGCTCGATGAGTTCGTGGCACAGCCGCTGCGGGTCGCGCTTCACCTCGGCGTCGACCAGGACGAGCGTGTGCCCGCGGAGCAGGGCGCCGAAGATCTGCTGCACGGAGGCGTCGAAGGCCAGGGAGGCGAGGAGCGCCACGGAGAGGCCGTCGCCGAGACCGTCGTAGACCGGGGCGGCGAGGGCGTCGACGAGGCTCGTCACCGCGCGCTCGGGGACCCGCACGCCCTTGGGGCGGCCGGTCGATCCGGAGGTGTACAGCACGTAGGCGAGCGGCGTCCCGCCGTCGTCGGGGACGGCGTGCTCGCTCCCGTCGAGTCGGTCCAGGAGCGTTTCGCCCGCGCCGTCCAGGTGCGCGAGGAAGCGCGCGCCGCTGTCGTCGAGGATGTGCCGCACCCGGTCCTCGGGCAGCTCCGGATCGACGGGCACGTACGCGGCACCGGCGTGCAGCACACCGAGGAACGCGCTGATCGCTTCCGGCGTCTTCGGCATGCGCACGGCCACCCGGTCTCCCGGCACGACCCCGAGCCCGGTCAGCCGGGCGGCGAACTCCTCGACACGGTCCGCGAGTTGGGCGTACGTCCACACGACGCCGCGGTGCCGCAGCGCGGGCCGCTCGGGAGCGGCGGCCACGACGTCCGCCAGGCGCCGGCGGATGCCGGGCCCGAGGTCCGGCTCCTGCTCCTGCGCGGCCGGGAGCGTCGCCCCGTCGCCGAGGGGCAGGTCGCCGAGCGGGGTCTCGGGGTTCTCGCACGCCGCCCGCAGGAAGAACGGAAGGCTCTCCCGCAGTGCGTCGGCGAGCGGCGGTGTGACCAGGGTGCTGTCGTACGACAGGGTCAGGTCGATGCCGCCCGGCGCGGTCCTCGCCTCCAGGCGGAGCGAGAACGGCTCCACGACGGAGTCGAGCGAGACGACCTGGGTGCGCGGCGCGGACTCGTCCGCCGTGCGCAGATCGCGCCAGGCGAACGCCAGCGGCAGGCAGGAGGGACGGTCGGGACCCGACGGCAGGACGAAGTAGTCCTGGAACGCGGCCGCCTGGCCGCGCCGTTCGGCCACCTCGCGCGTCAGGGCCGCGAAGCCGCGGTCGTGGTCGCAGTCGAGGAACATCGGCAGGGTGCGTTCCAACAGCCCCGGTGCCGTGCCGAGTTCATCGAGGTCCCGGCCGTCGAAGGTGTCGCCGATGACCAGCGTGTCGAGGTCGAACCAGCGGGCGAGGAGCGCCGACCACGCGGCGCACAGGACGTCCGCGGGCGAGGCCCCCGAGGCGGCCGCGCTCTGGTACAGGGCCTTGAGAACACGGTCGTCCAAGGCGATGGGCACGGACACGGCGCGCAGGTCCTGCGGGTCGGAGGCGCGGCCCCACGGCAGCGGCGGCACGGCGGCGCAGCCCTCCTCCGCGCCGTCCCAGTGGGTCACCCCGTCGGCCTCGCGGGCGCCGAGCGTCTCCCAGGCCCAGGCCGCGAGGTCCGCGTGGTCAGGGCCTTCGTACGGGGTGTCCCCGATGAGGGCCGCGGCCAGGTGCGCCGCGCCGATGGCGTCGAGCCGGTCGGCGGGGGCGCGCAGTTCGAGCTGCCGTTCCCCGGTGGGGCCGGACCGCGAGGTGCAGGTCACGACGCCTTCGGTCCAGGTGGGGGCCGCCGGGTCCGGTGCGGCGACGGGCTGTTGGCCGGGGGTGTCGTCGGCGCGCAGGACGTCGTGGCGTGCGACGGCGGACCGCAGGCGTGCGCGCAGTTCGTCCGGGGTGATGTCCGCGTGGTGGGTGACGACGATCCGGGTCTGGGGCGTGTGGGCGCCCCAGACGTCGGACAGGCGCCGCTGGGTGGGTGAGACGTGCATGGAGGCTCTGGCTCCTTCTCCCGTGGAGGGCGGGACCGTGGGCGGTGGGCCCGGTGTCAGACCGTGTCCGCGGACCGGCCGGGCGCGGCCGAGGGGGACGACGTGTGCGGTCCTGGGGTGTGGCCGTGCGACATGGCCACCAGCACCTGGCGGCGCCCCTGGTAGGGCATGCGGCCGTGGGCGGCCGCCATGTTGTCCACGATCAGCACGTCGCCCTTCTGCCAGCGCACCTTGCGCAGCGTCGCGGAGTAGGCGCGGCCGATCTCCTCGATCACGGAGTCCTCGATCTCGTCGCCGTCGCCGTACAGCGTCCGGAACGGCAGGTCCTCCGGGGCGCAGTGGTCGAGCAGTTCGGCGCGGAGCGAGGGGTCGAGACTGCTGGGGTTGAAGAAGTAGGCGTGGTTGAACCAGGCTTCGCGCCCGGTGTGCGGGTGGATGCGCAGCGCGGGACGGTGGAAGGTCGTCCGCAGGCGGTCCTCGCCGCGCCATTCGTAGGCGATGTCGTGGCGTCGGCAGTACTCCTCGACCTCGTCGCGGTCGTCGGTGCCGAAGACCGTGGGCCAGTCCAGGCCGAGGCCGCCGCCGAAGTTGCGGACGTAACGGACGCCCTCGTCGCGGAACCTGGCGACGGTCCCGGGGCGCAGCCTGCGGGTCATCTCCGACAGATCCGCCACCGTGGTCTCCCCGCCGTGGTCGGCGGGGCGCACGCAGCAGAACGTCAGGCGCAGCGGCCAGCTCTGCGCGTACGAGTGCTCGGTGTGCAGCTTGATGGGCTGGTCGGCGGGGTGTTCCGTCGAGGTGTAGAGGGACGGCGCCACCTCGCGGCGGTCGGACGAGCGCTCCTCGTACGGCAAGGGGGCCGAGCCGAGCAGATCGAGCACCGCACGGAATCCCTCGGGCGACTCGGCGCCGGTGTCGCGGTAGAGGACGAAGCCGCCGTGGTCGGCGAGCCCGTCGAGCAACTCCCGGTCGTCGTCGAGGCGTTCCGCGATGGACTGGCCGGGCCGGGGGAGCCGCGCCGGTACATCGACCGCTGCGTCGTCGCGGGACCGGCCCGACATGCGGCGCTGCAGGCGGGCGCGGCGGGCCGCGAGCGCGGTGGTCGCGTCACCCGCGGCGGCCGTGCGCGGCAGCTGCGGGGCGCGGCCTTCGACGGTGTCGGTCAGCAGTCGCGCGATGCGCTCGACGACGCGCGTGGCCGACCCCGCCGTATGCACCGCGGGGTCGTACAGCGCTTCGAGGCGCAGCCCCTGCTCGTCCTCCGTGAACAGCAGGTCCCAGCCGAATTTGCGCCCCACCGCGGTCCGCCGGGGCAGCCGTCGCCCTGTGACGTCCCCCAGGGCCCACTCGGCGGGATCCGCCCGCACGTCGCCGGAGCGGTAGTCGAGTTCGACGGGGAAGGCCGAGCCCGGCAGCCCGAGGTCGGCGAGCACGTCGGGGTACGGGCAGGCGCGCCGGTCGAGACCCCAGCGGACCGTGTCCCTGGCACGGGCGACGAGGTCGGCCATGGTGTGCGCGCCGCCGGTGGCGACCTTGTGGAGCAGCATGTTGAGGTGCATGCCGATCTGGTCGTCCAAGTACGGCTCGCCGCGCAGGGAGACGGGCGAGACGACGACGACGTCCTCCTGCCCGGACGCCTCGCGCAGCGCGTACGACACGACGGCGAGGACGACCGCGAAGGGGCTGGTGCCGTGGGTGCGGGCCACCTCGTGCAGGAGGTCGCGGTCGCGGGCGGCGAAGCGGTGGGTGACACAGCCGTCCGCTGCCGCATCGGCCGTGGCGTCGGGGTCGGCGGGGAAGCTCACCCCGCGGGCGCCGGTGAGGCGTTCGCGCCACTCGGCCCGTTGCCGCGCGGCCGACTCGGAGTCCGCCTGCGCGCCCTGGCGGGCGGCGACGGCCTGGTAGGACAGGGCCGGTGCGGGCGGCGGCCCCGCGTTCCCCGCGTGGACCGCGTACAGCGCGGCGAGGTCGTCGAGCAGCAGCGCCATCGACCAGCCCTCGCACACGATGTGGTGGGCGACGACGACGAGCGTGCGGGACTCCTTGCCTTCGACGAGGACGACGCGCAGCAGCGGCCCCGTCTCCAGCGGGAGCGGTGTCGCGCACAGGGCGTCGACCGCCGCGGCGCGCTCCTCGGGTCCCGCGGGCTCCGGGACGATCTCCAAGGACGTCAACGGCTCGGCGTGGACCCGCTGGACCGGAGTGCCCCGCACGGAGCCGAAGGTCGTCCGCAGCGCGCCGTGCCGACGCCCGAGGTCGGCCACCGCGGCGCGCAGCGCCTCGACGTCGAGGGTGCCCGTCAGCTCGAAGCACCGGGGAACGTTGTACGCGGCACTCGCCTCGCCGGACGCGCAGCTCAGCCACACGCCGAGCTGCCCGGGGGAGAGCGGGAGCGGCTCGTCGTGGTCGTCGCCGGGGCCATTGGAGTCCGCCGCGGCGTCGGTCGTCGTCGCGGGCCGCGGCAGGACGTCGGCGCACCGGGCGGCCAGGGCCCGTGCGGTGGGCGCCTCGAAGAAGGCGGAGACGGCGATCGGGACGCCGGTTTCCAGTTCGAGACGGGACAGCATCCGCAGGGCCGTGAGGCTGGT
This sequence comes from Streptomyces sp. NPDC059002, assembly GCF_042740435.1. Taxonomy (NCBI): domain Bacteria; kingdom Bacillati; phylum Actinomycetota; class Actinomycetes; order Kitasatosporales; family Streptomycetaceae; genus Streptomyces; species Streptomyces sp. NPDC059002. The sequence continues at coordinate 29,186 of NZ_JBHYJI010000006.1, forward strand.
GCCGCCCAGGCCGAAGAAGTTGTCGCCGACCCCGGCGGGAGCCTGGTCGAGCAGTTCCTGCCAGAGCCCGAAGAGATACTCCTCCCACGGTCCGTCCGGGGCCACGGCCGGGCCGTCGCCCTCGTCCGCCGCCAACCGCGCGAGGGCCTCCAGGTCGGTCTTGCCCCCTGCCGTTTCCGGGAGTTGGGGCAGCGGCACGATGCGGTCGGGCAGCGCGTGGGCGGGCAGTACGGCGGACAGCTCGGCGGCGAGCGCCCGCGGGTCCGCGACATCGTCCCCGGCCACGAAGGCGAACAGGCGGCCCTGCGAGGCGACGACACCCGCGGCCTCGACGCCTGGACGGTTCAGGAGCGCGGCCTCGACCTCGGCGGGTTCGACGCGGTGCCCGCCGATCTGGACCTGACGGTCGCGGCGCCCGAACAGCTCCAGACGGCCGTCGGCACGCCAGCGTCCGAGATCGCCGGTGCGGTAGCGGCGGACATCCGGTTCCCCGGGCACGGGCTCCGCCAACTGCCGTGCGCCGGCGTGCAGATACTCCTGCGCCACGGCCACACCCTCGACGCAGATCTCGCCGACGGCGCCGATCGGCAGCAGCTCGCCCCCGCCGCCCAGCACGCGGATGCGGGTGTTGGCGACCGGGGTGCCAATGGTGATCTCCCCGTCGAGCACCACGTCACCGGCGCTGGTGCAGCACGTCGTCTCGGTCGCGCCATAGGAGTTGATCAGCCGGCGGCCCGCGCCGCACCACTTCCGTACGTCCGGCTCCTGCAATGCCTCGCCACCGCTGATGACCGTGGCGGCGGCGGGCAGGTCGTCGGGCGTCAGCGAGCGCAGCAGGGTCGGCACGAGGAACGCGACACGGACTCCGCTCGCCCGGACGTCCGCCGCGAAGTCGGCCGTGGCCCGCCGCATCCGCGCCGGTACGACGGCGGCTCCCGCGACCAGGGACACGCCGGTGGCGAGCATCGTGACGTCGAAGGAGGGCGAGAACGGCTGGAGCACCCGGTCGTCCTGGGTGACGCCGACGTAACCGCACTGGTCCCGCAGCATGTTGGCGAGACTTCCGTGCCCGACGAGCACACCCTTGGGGCGGCCGGTCGAGCCGGAGGTGAACAGCAGGTAGGCGGTGTCCTCGGGGCGCACCGTCGGCAGATCCGCGGCGGGCCCGGCGGACGGGGCGCCGATCGCGAGGGCGGGCGTCCCGGACAGCGCCGACGGGGGCGGGCCGTCCGCGGTGACGACCACCCGCGCGTCGGCATCCGTGCACAGGGCGTGCAGCCGCTCCCCGGGCCAGGTCGGGTCGAGCCACAGGAGCACTCCGCGGGCCTTCAGGACGCCGAGCATGGCGCGGATGCCGTCGATCCCGTTGTCCAGGGCGACGGCCACGACCTGCCCGGGCTCCAGCGCGTGGTCGGTGAGCAGGGCATGCGCGATCCGGTCGCTGTCCGCGTCGAGTTCCGCGTAGTCGATGCGGCGTTCGCCGTCGATCACGGCGGGCCGGTGCGGGACCTCGCGGGCGCTCGCGCGGAACAGCTCGACCAGGGACGTGCGCGGCCACCCGGGCTTGAGCGGCCCGTTCCCCAACTGGAGGACCTGTACGCGCTCCTCGTCGTCGAGCAGGGCGATCTTCTCCAGCGGCGTCCCGGGCTCTTCGAGGGCGAGCAGGAACCGGCCGATCGCCGACCCGAAGGCCGCGGGGCTCCGCGTGGCGTCCGGCGTCCCGACACGGATCAGGCCCTCACCCGCGTACCGGACGGACACACCGGCGCCGCCGAGCGGTTCACCGGAGTCCGACACAGCGGCGTACACGTCGCAGCTGTCCGCGTCGGTGCCGTCGCGCCGCTCGCGCAACGCGGCCGTCAGCAGCCCCTTGACGGCGCCGACATGCCCGCGGAGCGAGGCGGTGCGGTCCACCGGCACGGCGAAGGACCGCGGCGCGCCGTCCTGTCCCGGCACGGTGACGCGCACGGGCCGGTCCTCGCCCGTGGCCGCCGTGTACCAGGTCAGGGCGGACAGCAGGAGGGTCAGTTCACTCCACCGGTCGTGGCGTGCGGCACGGTCGAGGGCGGCCAACGCGCCGGATTCCAGGCGTACGTCGGCCTCGGACGGCGGGGGCGGGACGGATCCCGGTCGTACGGGTCGGGGTAGAGGCGGTGCGCTGTGGCTCAACGTGCCCTCCGGGAGCGAGCAAGTGGTGACTTGGGGGAACGGCGGACGGGGCGACGGGCGAGCAGATGGTGCCGCCCGGAATGCGTTCGTGACGGTGCGGGGCCCGCGCGGGCGCTACAGGAACACCTCGAAGTCCGGGCCCGCGGAGCCGACGCGCAGGCCGGGGTCGCGGACCGCCTGGGCCAGGAGCTCCGACAGGTCGCGGGAGAGCGAGGCGACGGTCTCCTCGCGGAACAGCGCGGAGTCGTAGATGATCTGCCAGCTCAGCCCGTCCCCGGGGCGGACGAAGAACCACAGCTCCGCACGCGACGCGTGCTCATCCAGCTCCAGCGGCTCGCAGCGGAACCCGCACGCCGCGTCGATGCCCGCCACCTCGGCGTCCATGTCGATGCTGTGCCAGGTGATGCCCACGGACGGAGCGCTGGACAGACCGCCGTGGCGGCGCGCGCCGATGCGGTCGACCACGTCGGACAGGGCGAGGTACTGATGGCGCAGTGCCTCCTCCACCTCCGCGCCGGTGCTCGCCACGACCTGGGCGAACCGCTCGCCAGGACCCACGTCGCCGCGCAGCAGCACGGTGTTGGCGAAGAGACCGATCTGGTCGCGCACGCCGGGCAGATCACGACTGGCGAGGCTGGCGGCGAGCACCTGGTGGCGCTCCCCGGTCCACTGGGCGAGGACCGTGTGGATCGCCGCGACGCAGACGGCGAACGGCGTCACACCCTGCGCCCTGGCCAGCTCCCGCAGTCCCGCGTACAGATCGGGCGGGCACTCCAGGTGGAGGCTGCCGGCCCGGAAGGAGGGGACGGACGGGCGCGGGGAGTCGGTCGGCAGCGGCTTCATCGTCACCGACGGATCCGTCCAGCGCTCCAGGTAGTCGGCGGCTTCACCGCGGGCCTTGCGGGCCAGGTCCTCCAGCGCGTGGACGTAGTCCCTGTGCCGCCTGGGCAGCGGGGCGGGGAAGGGCGTCTGTCCGGCGCGCAGACGGCCGTACGCCTGGAAGAAGTCGGCGACCAGAACCTCTACGGACCAGCCGTCACTGACGATGTGATGGGTCGTCAGCGTCAGCAGGTGGCCGCCGTCGGCGAACGTCGTCACCGCGCCGCGCAGCAGCACGTCGTGCCCGAGGTCGAACGGTCGCCGCGCCTCCGCCAGCGCCCGCTCGGCGGCCGCCGCGGGGGACCAGTCGTCCGCGGACGTCTCGACGGTCAGCGTCGGACGGCACTGCCCCGGGGCGCGCACCTGCTGGACCAGTTCCGAGCGCCGCAGCACGGAGCGCAGCGATTCGTGCCGGTCGACGACCGCGGCGAGCGCCTGCTCCAGCAGGTCGGGACGCACCTCACCGGTCAGCCGGAAGGCCCGGCTCAGGTTGAACGCCGCGCTGCCGCCGTCCAGATGGCTGAGCAGCCGGATGCGTTCCTGCAGGTGTGACAGCGGATGCACGTCACCCCAGGTGGACGGCTCGATCAGGGTTGCCGCCGCGGTGGACTTGTGCGCCACGAGCTTGAGCAGGTCCTCGAAGCGGGGCGTGCGAAGGATCTCCGCCATGGTGATGTGCGCACCCAGCTCGTCCCGGATCCGGGTGGCGAGCCGGGCGGAGCTGAGGCTGTCGCCGCCCTCCGCGATGAAGTGGCTCTCCATCCCGATCTCGTCGGCGCCGAGCGCGGTCCGCCACAGGGCGGCGAGTTGCTGGCCCAGGGCGGTGGGCGGCTCGGTGGGGCGGCGTTCGATGTCCAGCGCATGGGCCGTGGCGCGCAGGGCCGCGTGGTCGGCCTTGCGGTTGCGGGTCAGCGGAATGCGCGGGACCAGGACGATGCGCGCGGGGATCGCGTGCTCGGGGAGTTCCACGGCGAGGTGGTCGCGCAGGGCCGCGACGAATCTGCGCGGAGAGTCCCAGTGCGCCGCCGCGAGCGTCGGGCCTTCGGCCGAGGGCCGCCGTGCGCCCGGCCGCGTCGCGTACATCAGCGCGTGACCGGCGGCGCCGGTGTGGTCCTGACGGTCGACCGTCACCAGGAATCCGCGATCGGCGAGGGTCTCGTGGATCCGGGCCAGATGCGCCGCGTCGCCCTGGGCCTCCAGGACGATCTGCCGGACGAGCGGCCAGTGCTCGTCCTCGATGCCCCGCAGGATGTCCCACTCCGCGCGCTGCGCGTCGATCTTGAGCAGGTCGACGCGGTCGAGTCCGTGGTCGCGGATCACCTGGGAGAGCGTGGTGAGTTCGCAGTCGACGGCGTCGGCGGCGAGCTGTTCGTCGAGCAGTTCGTCGAGACGGTCGCTCTCGGCGCGGTCGAGGCCGCGGCCCAGCCGCTGCTGGGCGAGCCCGCGCAGCATCCGGCGGTCCTCGTCGGCCGCGGGGTGCAGGGTCGCGAGCATGCTGTGGTCGGCGTACGTCGTCAGGGTGCCGCGGCCCGGTGCGGCCGAGAGCGCGGCGGCCACCGGGGTCCAGGCGCCGTCGTACAGCGTGCTGTTGGCCGTCAGCCGGGCAAAGGCCGCCGGTGCGGGTTCGATCGCGATGACGCGCGAACCCGGCGCTTCGGTCGCCGCCTGGAGACTGAACATGCCGATGTTGGCGCCGACGTCCACCACGACGTCGCCGGGCGTGAGGTGGATGCCCTCGCGCAAGTAGGCCCGTTCGGCGAAGAGTTCCTGGTGGGCGAAGGTCGTCTCGGCCCGGTTGAGGGTGAGGACCGGGCGCCCGTCGGGCAGCTCCGTCCAGCCCTGGGCGATGTCGGGCGTGCTGTCGAGCAGGGCGCACAGACGGGCGACGGGACCGGTCTGCCGCGTGGAGGGCACGCAGTACGCGATGAGCCGGCTCTGCCCCTCCGGGTCGGTGTCGGCGACGACGGCCGCGTCCTCGATGCCCGGGTGCTCGCGCAGGATCTGTGCGACGCCGTCGAGTTCGACGCGGTGCCCGCGGACCTTGTGCCTGCTGTCCGCACGGCCCCAGAAGGCGATGCGCCCGTCGGGCAGCCGCAGCCCGAGGTCGCCGGTGCGGTGCACGCGCCCGGCCCGGGCCGTGTCGACGAAGCGCACGGCGGTGAGGCCGGGGTCGCCGAGATAGCCCTCGCTGAGTCCGTCACCGGCGACGCAGATCTCGCCGATGACGCCCGGGGCCACGGGCCGCAGCGCGTCGTCGAGGATGTGCACGGTGGTGTTGGCGATCGGCGTGCCGAGCACGGGCCGCCGGACGAAGTCCGCGAGCCCGGCGGGCGGGACCGGTTCCGCGATGCAGCCCACCGTCGTCTCGGTCGGGCCGTAGTGGTTGACGAGCACGGTCGACGGGCTGACCGCGTGGAGCCGTTCGAGGTCGGCGGGGCGCACGGCCTCCCCGCCGGTGACCACCACACGGGGCGCGAGCCGCGCGAGCTGACCGGCGTCCGCGTCCAGGAGCAGCCGCAGCAGGGAGGGCGTCAGCTTGAGCGCGGTGACGCGCTCCCGCACCAGGTCGTCCAGGAGGCGGTGCGGGTCGCCGAGCGTGTCCTGCGCGGGCAGCACGAGCGTGCCGCCGTGCAGCAGCGCACCCCACAACGCCGTATGACCGAGGTCGAACGCGGCGGAGGTGAGCAGGGCCGGGCGGTCGCGGTCGTCGAAGCCGAGGTCCTCGCCCAGCCACAGCGCGTAGTTGACCAGGGCGCGCTGCGGGACGACGACGCCCTTGGGGCGGCCGGTCGTTCCCGAGGTGTAGATGACGTACGCGGGTCCGGCCTGCCCGACGGGTACCGGAGCGGCGCCAGGACCCTGCCCGAAGCGCTCCTCCTCGGCCGAGAAGGCCGTCACGGACCAGTCGCGGACCCGGTCGGCGTACGCCTCCTCGGTGATCAGCGCGCCCATGCCGCTGTCGTCGCGGACATGGCGCAGCACGCCGTCCGGATGCCCGGGATCCATCAGGACCATGGTCTTGCCGGAGTACAGGCAGCCGAGCATCGCGGCGATGAGCGGGGCGCCCGGGCCCAGCAGCACACCGACGAAATCCGTCTCGTGACCGGCAAGGCGCCCGGCGATCCGGCCCGCCCAGGCGTCGAGTTGGGCGTACGTCACGCTCTGCGCCCCGTCGACGAGGGCGACATGGCCGCCGTCGCGGACCGCGTGCTGCCGGAACAGCTCGGCGGCGCTCTTGGCGGGGCGGGGCCTGACCGGTCCCGCGAAGTCGGTCACGGACCGCTCGAAGTCGTCCTCGTGCAGCAGGCGTTCGGGCAGCGGGGCGTCCGGCACCTGGGCGATGTGCCGCAGCAGGACCTGGAACTGGCGGGCGAGGGACCGTACGGACTCCGGGTCGTGGACACCGGGATCGAAGTCCAGCTGGAGCCGGAGCCGACTGCCCGAGCGCAGCACGGAGCAGAACAGCGTGGCCGCGTTGTCCGCGTCCACGAGGCTCTCCACGAGAACGCCGCCGAGGACCTGGCCCGACGGCCCGCCCGGCACCGTCACGGCGCGAAAGCCCGCGGGGAAGGAGATGGGGTCGCCGGGTTCGACGCCCCAGTCGAAGCACTCCTGCCACTCGGCGAGTTCGGCACAGGACTCCCGTACGGCGCGCGTCGCGTCCGCCAGGTTCGGCGTGGCCGTGAACCCCATGGGCAGCGTCCTGGCGACGGGGCCGCGCAGTGCGTGGAAGTCGTCGACGTCCCGGCCGGTGAAGGTGACACCGAGGCAGACGTCGGGGACCCCCGCGTTCTGTGCCACGAGGAAGGCCCAGGAGGCGAGGAGCACGTCTTCCGGTTCCTCGGCGAGCTTCTCGGCGGCACGCACGAGATCGTCCAGGAGCGAGGCGTCGACCTCGACGGGAAGCGTCTCCCACGCGCCGCCGGGCTCCGGCTGCGCGGTCGTGCTCAGCGGCGCCGCGCACCGTGTCAGTTCGTCGCGTCGCGCCTGCCAGTAGGCGTGCTCCTGCGGTTCCATGTCCGCGAGCACGGCGTCCTGCCAGTGCGCGAAGTGCCGGTAGTCCGGCGCGTCCGTGGCGGCCGCGGCGGGCCCGCCGTCCGGGGCGGCCAGTTCCGCCGCGAGGTCGTGCGCCCACAGCAGGAGCGACGTGGCGTCGTGGGTGAGGGCGGGTGCGCGGACGACGAGCCGTCGGCCGTCGCCGGATATCCGTACGGAGATGTTCCAGTCCTCCACCGGAACGCCTGACTCCACCGGACCGTGGTGCGCGCCTTCGCCGATCCGGTCTTCGTCCGCGTCGGACAGCACCACGGGTGCGTACGGCTCCTCGGTGACCCGGACCGGGACCATCCTGTCCGGCTGCCGGGCGAACCGCCGGCCCGCGCTGTGGCGCAGCGCGGGCGTCGAGAGGGCCCGTCGCACGTCATCGATGCCGACGGGGTGCGCGAGCGACAGGACGCACGTGCTCATCCGAAGCGTCTCCGGATCGCGGAGCCAGCTGCGGCGCTGCTGGGCGGAGAGTCCGTGTAGACGCACCTCGGCCTCCATCTTCTGGGTTCTTGTGATGTCTGGGATCGAGGGGGTGAGGGGAGTTGCCGGGGCTACGGCGCGACGGAGCCGCCCATCATCACGAGCAGTCGGCGTGTGCCCCGGTAGGGGAGCCGTCCGTGCGCCATCAGCAGGTTGTCGATCAGGAGGATGTCGCCGTCGGCCCACGGTCTGACCACGAGCGCCCGCTCGTAGGCGCCGCGCAGCTCCGCCGCGATCTCCCGGGTGATGGGCGAGCCGTCGCCGAAGGCCGTGGAGAACGGGGACATCGACGCCGCGTCGAGTGCGTCGGCGAGGCCCGGTTCCACCGAATCCGCGTGAAAGAACGAGGCGTGGTTGAACCACACCTGCTCGCCCGTGAGGTGGTGTTTCCGGATGGCCGGACGGGTCCATTCGATACGGAGGCCGTCCTCGATCCACTCGTGACGCATTCCGAGTTCACGGCAGGCCTGCTCGGCCTCTTCCCTCGACTGCGTGCCGAGCACTTCCTGCCAGGAAAGGCCGACACCGGTCCGCAATTCGCGTCGGTAACGCACGCCGAGGCGTTCGAACCGTTCCCGAGTCGGGGCGGATATTTCCTTGAGTACGGTCCGGGTGTCGGCGATCGGTGTTTCGCCGCCGGTGTCGGCCGCCTTGTCGCTGTAGAACGCGAGGAGGGTGGGCCACTGCGCGGAGTACGACAGTTCGCTGTGCATCGCGATCGTCTGGTCCGCCGGATGATCGGTCGACGTATAGAGCCGTTCGCCGACGACGGACCGCGGTGAGGAGCGGTCGCGGTAGTCCATGGCGTCCGGGCAGACGGCGGAGAAGAACCGTTGGAAGAGTTCACTGCCGGGCGGGCGGAAACCACGGAACAGGATTCCGCCATGGGTGTTGAGAAGTGACCTGATGGATTCGGCTGCGGTCGCACACCAACCGGCCAGATCCACATCGTCGACCGCGGGTTCGATCACGGCGGGACCCGGTCCTTCGCAGGAAATGGAGACCGGTTCACGTGACGGCTCGGGGACGGGAGCCGGAGCGTCACGGCTCAACGCACCGAATGCCTGGAGCTGACGCGACCTGCGTTCCCTCCGGGTCTCGCTCGTCATGGGCCAGTCCTCTCTTTGAGACCCTGGGAAAGACTCTCGGCCACCGGCGGACCCTCGTCCGGTGTTTCCTGGTTCTCCTCGAACCAGGAAATCGTCCGGAGCAGCCCGTCGTTCAGCGAGACGGTCGGCTTCCAGCCGAGCAAGGTGCCCGCACGAAGAATGTCGGGACAGCGGCGCTTCGGATCGTCCGCGGGGAGGTCAAGATGGCGCAGGGGAGAGGACGACCCGATCAACCCGCGTATCCGCTCGGCCAATTCCGTGATGGTGATTTCCTCGGGATTGCCGATGTTGACGGGTCCGAGGTGGTGGCTCGCCGCGAGATCGAGGATTCCGCGTACGGTGTCGTCGACATAGCAGAGCGAACGGGTCTGGGTGCCGTCCCCGTAAACGGTCATGGGATCGTCCACGAGCGCCTGCCGGATGAAGTTGGGAATGACGCGCCCATCACCCGAACGAAGCCTCGGCCCATACGTATTGAAGATCCGCACGATTCCGGCGTCCACACCGCGGCGCGTGGCATGCGCGACGGTCAGTGCCTCACCGAACCGCTTGGCCTCGTCGTACATCGAACGCTCGCCGACGGGGTTGACATTGCCGCGGTAGACCTCGGACTGCGGGCTCTCCAGCGGATCCCCGTACACCTCGGACGTGGAGGCGAGGATGAAGCGTGCGCCCTTCTCGGCCGCCAGCTCCAGGGCGTTGGACGTCCCCCTGCTGCCCACCTCCAGCGTCTCGATCGCCAGCTCGGTGTAGGCGACGGGCGAGGCGGGAGAGGCCAGATGGAGCACGAGGTCGACGGGACCCTCCACGTGCAGTCCCGCACTGACGTCCGCCAGGACGAACGTGAAACGCGGATCGTCCAGCAGGTGCCGCATGTTGTCGCGGGACCCGGTGCACAGGTTGTCCACACAGATCACCTCGCACCCCGAGGCGAGCAGGGCATCGCTCAGGTGCGATCCGAGGAACCCCGCTCCTCCGGTGACGACTGCGCGCTGGAACTCTCTCTTGGGCTGCATGGTTCCTCCGGTGCGAGCGGTGCGGTGGGCGTCTGACCGAAGGGGGACATCAACGACCGGCGGCCTGGTGACGTCGGCGCATCTCCTGCACGAACGGGGCCCGGGCGACCAACTGCTCAAAGATCCGTTCGTCCAGCTCCCGGTCCCTGTCCTTGGTCGCGGGATGGGTCAGCGGCCAGGTCAGCTCGCCGCATTCCAGTGCCGCGAATTCATGCTGGGGATCCGAGGTGTGCGTCGCGTCCGAACGGAATCCGAGATTGGTGACCAGATTCACCGTCGGAATGATCGCCTTGCCGCGGAGCAGACAGCACAGGAACCACTGGTAATCCCAGTCATCCTGTCCCTTCCCCTCATAGATGCGGCCCCAGCGCCCCTCCCACAGTTCCCGTTCCGTCGGGTCGGGGAAGTGCTCGGCGAGCACGCCGCTTTCGAGGACGTCGGGCCAGTCGGAGATCCACATGTCGTAGTGCTGCCAGGCCCGGCGCCACGTGGCCCAGCCCCAGATGGTGTTGTACTTCGAGAAGTAGTACGACTCAGGGCGCGGGTGCGGGGAGAGATAGTGGGTGCCGCCGATGTGCATCACTTCTTCGTCGTCCGCGTAATGCTGCAGGAGCTGCTCGGCGAACGAGAAGAAGGAGACATCCGCAAGGGTGTCGTCCTCGATGATGATGCCGGCCTCGACATGCTCGAAGAACCAGTCGATCGCACCCGCGACATTCACCTTGCAGCCCTGGTTCTTGTCGCCGTACCTGCGCTGGACCTCACAGGGCCAGTCGATCTTCTCCTCGATGATTCGCTGCACTTCGGCGACCGCGAGGTCGTCCCCGGGAACGTCGGCCTTCGGCCCGTCCACGGCGATGAACAGCTTGGTCGGCCGAACTTCCCGGATCCGGTCCATCAGGACGGGAGCCAGGTCCGTGCGGTGATAGGCAACAAAAAGGACTGGTGTCTGAAATCCTTCGGCCACGGATCCCTCTCGATCTCTTCAAGGACAGTCACAGCAACGAGATCAATCGGATGCGAAGACCAGGAGATCTGGCTCCCGACGAATTCGCATGCGAATGCGAGAAGGTTACGGCGGGCTATCGGATCGACGGGAGGACCTGCGGGGCAGAGTCCGCTGCCCGAACAGGCAGGCCGGGTGCACGACTTCGGGACGAGCGGTCAATCGCCCTGATGAGAGGCGCCCGCCCCGTCATGCGATGTTTGGCCATGGAAACCTGCGTGACCACGGCATAACAGAACCTTGACACCCCTCGCCGCCCAAGTCCGCGCGCACCCACAAAACATGAAGATGCTGATCTCCGTCTACGGGTTCCACGGGTTCCGCGGGATCTATGGGATCCACGGCGTCCACGGGCGGGACCGGAAGTGCGCAGAGCCGGGCCGGGCCGAGCCGCTCGCGACGAATCCGGCCGCAGGGCGCGGCAGTACAGTGAGACGGTGACCGACGTGCCGGAAGACCTGCCGCAGTTGATCGACGAGGACGAGCGTGACGCGGCCGTGCGGCGCCTGCAGGAGGCGTACGCCGCTGGCCGCATCCCGCACGACGAGATGGACGCACGCCTCGACAAGGTGCTCACCGCCAAGACGCAGGGCGACCTCGTGTCGGCCGTCGCCTCGCTCCCGGCCGAGAAGCAGGGCAGCACGTCCACGATCGGCGCCGCCAGCGGACGGATCAAGCGGCACGGCGCATGGCAGGTGCCGCAGACCCTCAAGGTCGAGTCCGCGTATGCACGGGTGCACTTGGACCTGTCCCAGGCGGTCATCGAGTACCCGGTGGTCGACATCGAGCTCCAACTCGGCACGGGGCGGGCGAAGATCACGGTGCCTCGCGACGCGACCGTCGACCTCGACGGTCTGCACACCGAGTGGAAGGACATGCGGTACAAGGCCCCGCGGCGCGCCCGTCCCGGCGACGGGCCGACGATCCGCATCTTCGGGGCCATGGGCTACGGGCGACTGACGGTCCGTCACGCGCGACGCTGAGGCCCCGCCCGGCATGCTGAGGCCCCGCCCGGCAGGGGGACCGTTCAGGGCGACCGCACGTCAGCGCCGTACAGATGCCAAGGTGTGAGGGTTCACATCCACTCAGGGAAGCGAGCCCCCGCATGGCCGTCATCCACCACACCGCGCTCAAGCCGAACAAACTGGAGCTGCTCAACTCCTGGCTGCCGTCCCGCCCTTGGTACCAAGGCGGCGCGGGCGGGCCGGAGTTGACGAAGTCCGGCGGATTCCGGCTCGACGACCCGCGCGGTGAGGTCGGGCTCGAGTTCATGGTGGTCACCGATGCGGCCGGTCCTGCCCCGGTCACCTACCTGGTACCCCTCACCTATCGCGGCGCCCCGCTGGAGGGGGCCGAGCGCGCCCTCGTCGGCACCATGGAGCACGGTGTGCTGGGGCGGCGCTGGGCGTACGACGGCTGTCAGGACCCCGTGGCGGTCGGCCAGCTGCTGGCCCTGATCGAGGGGCGGGTGCAGGCCCAGGACCAGAACGCCAGCGACGTCGTCGACCGGGACGTCATCGGCTCGTGCACGGGTGACGGCTCCGTCTGTGCGGACTTCGCCGCCGCGGTCACTGCCGCGGATGATCGGGAGGGCACGGAGTTGACCGCGCCGCACGGCGCCATCCTCCGTCTGCATCGGGTCCTGCGGACCGCCCCGGACGGCCAGTTCCCCGCTCCGCAGGGGGCCGTCGGCACCGTCGTCGGCTCCTGGAGCGGGGCGGACGGCGCACCCGCCCGCGGGATGCTGGCCGCCCTGTGGCAGCCGGAGGCCACCCGTACCACTCCGATAGCATGATCTAACTTGCGACGATCTCCGTCATCGCCCGTGCTTCACCGGAAAACGTGCTGCCATGCACAAAAAGTGAACTATTTAGTCAATAACTAACAAATCGGTCAAACATTGAGATCTATGTCATCGCGGATGTCTTCGCGAATAAACAGCAGCACTGCGTCCGCATGGCGTCAGCCCCGGGTGATTCTGTGGGCCGTGGCAGCCGTGGTGGCCCTCGGGTTCCTCATCGCGCTGGAGATCGCCGCGCGCCACTACGGCGTGCCGGGTCCGATCACGAACCAGGCGAAGGAGGTGATCTTCGCGCCCAAATCGGGTCCGCTGCTCTACGCCAGCATGGGCCTGATGATGGTCGTGCTCACCTGGCGGCAGCGGTTCATCGCGATCGGCGTCGCGGTCGGCATCGACATCGTCTTCGCGCTGGTGCGGCTGCTGGTCGACGCCAAGATGATGTTCGGCAACGGCGCACTGTGGGTGATCATCGGCTGTGCGGTCATCGCCGTCACGCGCCGCACCGGCAATGAGCGCACCCTGCTGCTGAAGGGCGTCGGCCTCGGCCTGCTGCTGGTGGCCGGGCGCAAGACGGGCGACACCTGGCTGCTGATCACGACGAAGACCCGCCCGACGGTGCTCGACCAGTACGTGGCGACCGCCGATCACGCGCTGGGCAACCCGTCGTGGCTGGTGGGCAAGCTCGTCGAGGCCACGGGATCGGTGGGCGCGCATGTGCTCGACTGGGTCTACATCCAGCTCGCGGTCGCCGCGGTCGCCGTCACCGTGTACCAGCTGCGCAACGTGGCGAAGGACCGCCGCTTCCCGAGCCACCACCTCGTGCGCACGTTCCTGGTGATCGGCCTCCTCGGCCCCGGCATCTACATGATCTTCCCGGTGGTCGGCCCGATCTTCGCGTACGGCGCCGACGGCGGGCACTGGGCGGTGGCCAACCTCTGGCCCGACACGATGCCGACGGTCATGACCCCGCACGCGATGCCGTTCGACGAGATCACTCCACGCAACTGCATGCCGAGCCTGCACACCGCATGGGCGACCGCGATCTTCATCCACTCCCGCAAGGGCCCCCGCGTCCTGCGCTACGCGGGCACGTTCTGGCTGATCGCCACCCTCGGCGCCACGCTGGGCTTCGGCTACCACTACGGCGCGGACATCATCTCCGGCGTGGTGTTCACCCTCACCATCGAGGCGGCCCTGCGCGCGATCACCCGCGGCTGGGACCGGTCGGGAATCCTCCTGGTCGCCTACGGCGCGACGGTCTTCGCCGCCTTCCTGACGTCGTACCGGTACCTCTCGCTGCCGATGGCCAACCACCCGTGGGTGTTCGGCCCCCTCCTCATCCTCGCGATGTGCTCGGTGATCTACGCCTACGCCCGCACCACCAAGCAGTGGGACGCCAAGCCCGCCCCCGTACGCCTCCCGCGCCAGACAGACGCACAACCCCAACCGGAACTCGTCGTCTGAGCCCTCTCGCACACACCCTGCGGGGCCGAGCACTTCCCGGATGCATCCGGGGGCGCTCGGCCCCGTTCTTCTTTCCTGCTGTCGCGGCCGCTGTGCCCGATAGTCTCGGCGGATGGACTTGCGGCTGGCGGCGTACGCCGTGTGTATCGAGGGTGGGCGGGTGTTGCTTGCGCATGCGGTGAAGCCGGATGGTGCGCAGGTGTGGACGCTGCCGGGGGGCAGGGTCGAGCATGCGGAGGATCCCTTTGACGCGGTGGTCCGGGAGGTCGCCGAGGAGACGGGGTTGGAGGGCGTGGTGGAGCGGTTGCTCGGGGTGGATTCGCGGACGGTGCCCGCGGCCGAGCGGCGTGTGCCCGGTCGGCCGGAGCTGCAGAACGTGGGGATCTTCTACCAGGTGCGTATTACTGGTGGCCGACTGCGACCCGAGCCCAATGGCGATACCGCCGAGTCGATCTGGACGCCGATCGGCGACGTGGCCTCGCTCGGTCGTTCATCGCTGCTCGACATCGGGCTCGCCCTGGCGCGGACCAACCCGCCGACGGGGCATGTCGACCCCGTCCCCATCGGCGGGCTGATCGGGCACTGAGGTCCACCTCAAGCCTTCGGCTTGTCGCCCTGTCGGCGCACGATCTCGGAGATCCAGGTGGGCGCGTAGGGAGAGGTGCACCCCGGGGACGTCGGGTAGTCCTTGAGCACCTCCAGGCGCTCGCCGATCGCGATGGCGCGGGCGCGGTGCTCGGGGTGTGCGATGCCGATCTGGGCCAGGCAGGTGTTCATCGCCCACTGCAGACGCTCCGGGGCGTCCTTCATCTCCGCCTCGATGACGTCGAGCAGCCCCGCGAGGTCGAGCCCCTCGGGCTTCTTCACCACGCGTTCGGCGGTCAGCACCCAGCCGGCGCCGGCGGCCACCGGGTCCGGGTCGGCGGTCCAGGTAAGGCGCAGCTCCTCGGCATGCGGGCTCTTCTTCACCACGTAGCTCACGAGCCAGTCCTGCACCTTGGGGGTGCGTGCCTGGCGCATCATGGTGTCCAGCTCGTCACGCTCGAACGCCTTGGGGCGGCAGATCAGGAGCGCCAGCAGTTTCGCCGCGGTGTCATCGGTCGCCCAGAGCCGGCGCGCGAGTTCCTGCTGCGTCTTGAGCCGCTTCGCGATCGCGCGCAGCTTGCCGAGGTTCACACCGTGGTCGTCGCCGTGCCGCTCGTTCACCTCGCGGGCCTTCGGGTCCTCGAGCCCGGCCAGCTCGGCCATCACCTCGGCCACCGTCGTCTCGGCCATCTCAGCCTCCGCCTCCCGTCCCTCACGTGCGAGGTTTCAGCCTATGCCGGGAGGTCGGGGACGCCCGTCGTGCACACGCCCGCCGTCACGCCGTGGGCTGCCGGGACAGGAAGGTACGCACAGCCGCGGCGAACTGATCGGGCACGTCGTGATGCACGACGTGTCCGGCGGGCAGCTCGATCAGCCGAGCCCGGCCACCGGCACGGCGCGCGACCATGTCCCGGGCGTGCTCCCGCGCCAGTACTTCGCTGTGCGCTCCGCGGATCAGCAGGGTCGGGCAGGTCACTGCCTCCCAGTCACTCCAGTGGTCGCCGTTGAGGGCCTGCTGGGACAGCACCGTGTGGTCGATGTCGAACGAGTACCCCCAGCCGTCGTCGCGCTGCCGGAAGGAACACTCCAGGTAGGGCGCCATCGCACCGATGGCCGATGCCAGCGCCTCGCGGGACGGGGCACTGCGCGGGAGCTGCAGCGTGAACGACCAGTCCAGGTTCAGCATTGCGCCGATGTCCTCGATGATCAGGGACGTGACACGGTCCGTGTGCCGGGCGGCGTACTGATAGGCGTTCAACCCGCCCAGGGAGTGGCCGAGAACCGCCACCGGACCGAGGCCCAGATGCTGATGGAAAGCCGTGATGTCGGCTATGTAGTCGGCCCGTTCATGGCTGCGGGTGCGGTCGGACTCGCCGTGCCCACGCTGGTCCAGAGCGATCACGCGCCATCGCGGCGCCAATGCCTCGGCCAGCGGGGCGAAGACGGACGCCTCGTTGTAGTTCCCGTGAAGCGCGAGCAGAGGGAGCCCCGGCCCACCGAAGTCGAGGAACGACAACCGCCGCTGATCAACCGTGAAGTACTCGCGCATACCACGCATGGTAGGAGCCGCCTCACCCCGTCGGTTCGACGGCGGGGCAACTCGCGCCGCGTGCCGGGACCTTCAGCGATATCAGATAGTCGTCTATGACCTGCTGCGCGCAGGGACTGCTGGAGTACGTGCCGTGGCCCCAGCCCCGATAGGTGTGCAGTACCGCGCTGTTGCCCAGCTGTTCGGCGACGTTGGTGGCCCAGTTGTAGCCGGAGGCCGGGTCGTGGACCGAGTTGGTCAGCAGGATGGGCCGGCTGTTGCGCACCTTCAGCCGATGCTGGGGGTTGTCGGGTTCAGGGGCGCCCAGGCAGGCCGAGACGGACATCAGGGCGCGGGGATACTTCATGTCCGGCGCGATCCTGGCGATGCGGCGCAACTCCCTTGCGTAGTCCTGGTAGTTGCTGACCGGCAAGGCCCAGTCCTGACAGAAGACCTCGAACGGATTGTCCCCGAGGGCGGGTTCGGCTGTGTTCCGGGGATTCCCGTCGGCCGCCGCAGTCGTCCGCTCCGTCCCCGCCCCGCTCCCACTCAGCCGCTGCAGAAGGTCGCCCAGCTTCGCCCACTCGGGGTCGTACAGCAGCTTCATGACCATGACGTTCAGGTCGAACGGGGCCAGCGCCGTGCCGTTGTCCCACAGCTCCCCGCGCTCGACCCGGTCCAACAGGTCCGCCCAGAGAGCCCGCACGTCCGCACCGTGCAGGGCGCATTTCTTGGCCCGCCCGCACCACGCCACGAACTCGTCGAAGGAGTCCTGCAGCGTGGCGGCCTGAGTGGAGAGGAACCCTCTCGTCTCCAGGCTGTGGTCCACCACGGACTCCAGGGTCAGGGCGCGCACCCGCTCCGGGTACTGCTCCGCGTACTGCTCGCCGAGCAGCGTGCCGTACGAACTGCCGTGGAAGGTGAGGGAGTGCTCGCCGAGCGCTGCCCTGATGGCGTCGAGGTCCTTCACCATGCTGAGGGTGTCGACGTGATCGAAGAGCCCCTTCTGGGTGTTCTTCCTGCAGTCCTCGCGCAGGTCGCGGTTGTACTTCACCATGGCGTCGAAATCGGCCTGGCTCTTGATGACCGTCGGCGGACGGCTGCCGAGGCGGTCTTGCGTACAGCGGATCGGATTGCTGATCCCCACGCCGCGCGGGTCGAAGCTGACGATGTCGAACCGGCTGCGGAGGCGGTCGCTGAACCGGCGCATGTTGCCCTTGTCCACGATCCGCCGCACGCCCGAGTCCCCTGGCCCGCCGGGCCCGAACACCATGGAGCCGACGCGTGCGTCGGAGTCGGTGGCCTTGCGCCGGGCGAGCTGGAGGCCGAATCTTTCCCCGTCCGGCTTGCTCCAGTCCACCGGCACCGGGAGCTCGCCGCATTCCGCCGAGGCGTCCTCCTCGCACGGCTTCCACGCGATGCGCGAGCCCGCCCCCTCCGGCCCCGGCACCCGAGCCCCGCTTGCCTCTCCGCCGTCCCGTCCGTCCCCTCCGCCGGGCGCCCCCATCGCGCCCTGTGCACCCATGGCACCGACCAGCACGGCGAGCGCTGCGCCACAGGCAAGGGGTAACCGCCTTCTCCAACGGTGGTTGTGCCGCTCACCCGATGCATGACTGTCCACCACAGTGACAACTCCTTAGGCCGACCCGAGGCCTCGATCTTCGCCCGCCGCAGGCTCCGCCGGACATCCGGCAAGACCCTGAATCGCCCCGTAGGGGTCGGACCGAAGCAGCCCTGGATCATCCAAGAGCTAAGGGGCCGCAGGGGAGTTGAGGCCACCGACGATCAGGCCGGACAGTGCGGTGATCGCCGCTTCGGTGGTCGTCCTGTCCCGGTTCAGCTCGGCGGCGATGGCCTCGGCCGCGCCCAGGACGCCGACGCACCGCAGGCGAAGGGCCGCGGGCGCGAGGCCGGAGTGGGGCCGGAGTGCGGCGGTCATCAGGTCGGTGTAGTCGTCGAGCATCTCGTACTGCACCGCCTCCATCTCCGGATTTCCCTTCAACGCGGCGGAAACGGAGGCGAGTTCGGGCATGTCGGTGGCGCAGGCGAAGTGCGCGGCGCTCAGGACGCGGGCGACCTGGTCGGCGACGGGCGGGGCATCCCGCAGTGCCTGGGCGATCGCGCCCCGGTGGCGTTCGTCCAGGCGCCGGTGGAGGGCGAGCAGGAGACCGGGGCGGGTGCCGAAGTGGTCGTACACGATCGGTCTGCTCACCCCGGCCGCCTCGGCGAGGGTGACCAGGGTCAGGCCGTCGGCGCCCTGGGTGCGCACGATCGTCACGGCGGTGTCGAGCAGTTGCTCCCGCCTGGCCTGCTTGGACAGCCGGGTCGTCGTGGTGGTCATGGTCCTCCGTTGTCCGGGGCTCCAGCCTATGTTACAAAACGTAGGCTACAAAATGTAGCTTCGTTGCGGTGAGAGGAATCCACAGTGCAACTGCCGGAATCAGTACTGATATTGGGCGGCTCGGGACAGGCCGGATCAGGGACCGCGGACCTCCTGCGCCGATGGCACCCGGAGCTGCCGCTGACCATCGCGGGCCGCGACATCGAGCGCGCGCGGCGGGTGGCCGAGGGGCTGGGCGCCGCGACGGCCGTGACCGTCGACCTGGGGCGCGGCGATCTCGGCCTCCCGCCCGATCACCACTACTCGGCGGTGGTCGCCGCCCTGTGGGACGACCGCCTGCACGGGCTGCACTACGCACAAGACCGCGGTCTGCCGTACCTCAGCATCTCCAGCGCCCTGGTGGAGATCGCGCCGGAGGTCATCGTGGCGGCTCAACGCACCATCGCCGCACCCATCCTGATGGCCAGTCACTTCTGCGCCGGTGCCGTCGCCCTGGCGGCGCTCGAACTGGCCGGGGAGTTCGGCCGGGTCGACACCATCCACATCGGCGCCGTACTGGACGAGTCGGACACCGGAGGGCCCGCGGGCGCGGCGGATCTGGCGCGGTGGGCCACCGCCACCACGGCGGGAACGGTGCGCCGTGACGGCGTCTTCACCTGGGTCGACGGCCCCGATGCGACAGTGGATGTGCCCAGCACCGACGGAGTCGTTCTGCCCGGTCAGAGCATCGCCGTCCTCGACGTGCCGAGCCTCGCCATCGCGACGGGCGCGCCGAACGTCCGCCTCGCCTTCGCCGTCGGTGAATCCGCGGCGCGGCGCCGCGGCGAACACCCTTCCATCGAGGTCCGGTTCGACCTCGAAGGCGTGGACCGAGCGGGCGCACCATGCCGTACGAGCAAGTACCTCGTCCACCCGGCGGGACAGCGCCCCCTCACGGCGCTCGGCATCGCACTCGGCGTCGAACGACTGCTGGGCCTGCGCGGCGAGGCCGTGCCACCGGGCCTTCACACTCCTGAGGCCTTGATCGACCCGGCGTATGCGGTGGAGCGGATGGTGGAGATCGGCGCGACGTTCGTCGACGCCGCCCTTGCCGGTTCGGCCTTTGCTGAAGTTCCTGGGAAGGTCCCGGTTTCAGGGGGCTTGTAGGGTCTCTCGATCCATCGGCGCCCGGGTGCCGCTGCCGTTGCCGTTGCCATTCGCCTGTCGGAGGAGCGCGAGGGCCTCCTCCGAAGAGGAACCGGCGGGGGTGGTGCACACGATGAGCACCTGGCCCGGTGAACGGGCGATCGACAGTGTCTGCTGGGTCACCGTCACCGTGCCGACGACGGGATGGTGCAGTTCGTACGACGCGGCATCGCACGGTGCCACCCGGTGGTCGCCCCACAGCGCGACGAACTCCGGGCTCTTCATGGTCAGTTCGCCGATCAGCTCCGCGAGCAGCGCGTCCTCCGGGTGCTTGCCGACGGCGATGCGCAGGTTGCCGACCACCGCACGCGCCTTGCGCCGCCAGTCCGCGTACAGCTCCTGACAGTGCGGGTCCAGGAACAGCAGTCGGCTCATGTTCGGGCGCCGCGCCGGGGTGTCCGGGCCGTGGAAGTCCAGGTGACCGGCGAGCAGGGCGTGTCCGAGGGTGTTCCAGGCCAGCACGTCCGTACGGCGGCCGAGCACGATCGCGGGGACGCCGTCCACGGCACGGAGGAGGTCCCGCGTTTCGTCGGTGAGCCTCTCGGGCCGCGGGCGGCGCAACCGGGGCGGGTGCCGGGCGGCGCCCGCGAGCCGGTCGAGGTGCGCGCGCTCATGGTCGTCGAGGAGCAGGGCGCGGGCGATCGCGTCGAGCACCTCGGTCGAGGCCCCGCGGGACAGGCCCTGTTCCAGCCGTGCGTAGTACGAGACGCTGACGCCCGCCAGCTGGGCCAGTTCTTCGCGCCGCAGCCCGGCCACCCGCCTGCGGGGCCCCAGGTCACGCAGGCCGACGTCCTCGGGGCGCAGCCGGGCGCGGCGGGCTTGGAGGAAGGCGCCGAGTGTGCCGGGTCCGTTCATGGACCCCAGTATTCGGCGCACGGTCCGGTCCCAGCCACACCCTGCGAGGGATACGACAGCGCGGGAGTGGTGTGTGCCTGCCCGGGTGTCCAGGCTCGGAGTTGTTCGGCACCTCGTCGGAGTTGTTCGGCACCTCGTCGGAGTTGTTCGGCACCTCGTGGGACGCGAGGTTCGGCCGCTCCGGCCACTCCCCGAGACCCGACGTTCGGTACTCCCGAGACTCAAGGACGGACCACACCCCATGGATCGCAACCCCACTCCGGAGCAGGCGCAGATCACCCTCGGCGATGTCACCGTCACCCGCGTCAAAGAGTTCTACGGCTCGGTCGAGATGCCCCCGAGCCGCTTCTTCCCCGACAGCCCCGGCGGCGCGTGGGACGAGCACCGCGACTGGCTGGCGCCCGACTTCTGGAACCCGGAGGCGGACGAGTGCCGTTCGGCGATCCAGTCCTGGCTGCTGCGCAGCGAGGGGCGCACGATCCTCGTCGACACCGGCGTGGGCAACCACAAGGACCGGCCCTACGCACCGGTGTGGAACCGCCTGGACACGCACTACCTCGACCACCTCGCCGCAGCCGGGGTGCGGCCCGAGGACGTCGACATCGTCGTCAACACCCACCTGCACATCGATCACGTCGGCTGGAACACCCGCCTCGACGGCCGGACCTGGGTGCCGACCTTCCCGAACGCCACGTATCTGATGACCCGGCGGGACTTCGAGTTCTGGGACCCGGCCAACGGGCACACGACCGTGCTCGGCCGCGGCAACCAGAACGTATTCGAGGACAGCGTCACACCCGTCCACGAGGCGGGGCTGACGCGCCTGTGGGAGGGGACGTACCGGATCGACAAGAACCTGCGCCTCGATCTCGCCGCCGGGCACACCCCGGGCTCCTCCGTACTCACCCTGGAATCCGGCGGCGACCGGGCCCTGTTCGTCGGCGACCTGGTGCACACCGCGCTGCAGATCGTGGAGCCGGAGACCAACTCCTGCTTCTGCGAGGACCCGGTGCGGTCCCGCGCCACCCGGCACAAGCTGCTCGGCCGCGCCGCCGAGGACAACGCGCTCGTCTTCCCCGCGCACTTCGGTGGCAGGGGCGCCGTGCAGGTCGCTCGCAGCGGGTCGAAGTTCGCGATCAAGGGGTGGGCGGGGTTCTCCCGCATCTCCTGACGGCGCCTTCGATGTCCCTTTGCTCTCCCCTTCCAGAGAGGAAACGTGTCCCGTGCCCCGACAGGCAGACCCCGTCGTCGAAACCCCGGCGGGCGCCGTGCGCGGCGTCCGTGACGGATCCGGCGAGCGCTACCGAGCCCTTCCGTACGCGGCGGCACCGACCGGCGCCGCCCGTTTCGCCCCGCCCGCACCGCACCCGGGCTGGTCGGGCGTCCGCGACGGTACGCGGCCCTCGCCCACGGCTCCCCAGCCGACCCGCGACTTCGGCCGGCTCGACATGAGCCCCTACTTCGGGCCGGGCTGGGTGCCCGGCGAGGAGTACCTGACCGTCGACGTCCACACGCCCGGCGCCGACGGTGGCAGGCGTCCCGTCATGGTCTTCGTGCACGGCGGCGGGTTCGTCACCGGCTCGAACCGCGCGGCGCTGTACGACGGCCGCGCGTTCGCCCGCGACGACGTCGTCCTCGTGACCGTGAACTACCGCCTGGGCATTCCCGGGTTCCTCGATCTGGCGGGCGCTCCGGCCAACCGCGGACTGCTCGACGTGCTCGCGGCACTCCGCTGGGTACGCGATGCGGCCGCGGCGTTCGGCGGCGACCCCGGCAACGTCACGGTCTTCGGCCAGTCCGCGGGCGCCACGCTCATCGGTGCGTTGCTGGCGACGCCGGAGGCGGGCGGCCTGTTCCGGCGGGCGATCGTCCAAAGCGGCAACGGCACCGGGGCGTTCACGCCGGAGCAGGCGCGTCGGGTCACCGTGGCGGCGGCCGCCGCGCTGGGTGTCGAACCGACAGCCGAGGCGTTCGCGCCGATCCCGGACGAGAGCTTCCTGGCGATCCTGCCCGCGCTGTCCGGCCTCGACCTCCGCACCGACACCGCCACGGACCCGCTCGCCGGGCTCAGCCCGTTCAGCCTGGTCCTGCCGGTCCAGTCGGCCGACGCCCTCGCGGACGGCCCGGCCCGCGACGTCGACCTGCTCATCGGCACCAACACCGAGGAGGGGCATCTCTACCTCGTACCGCAGGGCCACCTGGACTCCACGACGGAAGCGGACGTGCGCACCCTCGCCACCCGGGTCCATGCGACCCCGGAATCCGCCCTCGCCGCCCTCACCGCACACCGCGCGGCACGTCCGGACGCCACACCGGGCGACCTGCGCTCCGCCGTGCTCGGACAGACCCTCTTCGAGGCCGGTACGACGCGTCTGGCCCAGGCCCACGCCCGGATCTCGGGCGGTCGCACGCACCTCTACTCGTTCGCGTACCGCTCGACGGCCCTCCACGGCCGACTCGGCGCCGCCCACGCCGTCGAACTCCCCTTCGTATTCGACCTCGCCGACCAACCCTGGCTCCACGGGACCACCCGCCTGCTCGGCCCCGCCCCCGCCCCCGCAGGACTGGCGGCCCAGGTACACGGCGCCTGGGTCGCGTTCGCCACCACCGGCAACCCGGGCTGGGCTCCCTACGATCCGCAGCGGCCCGTGCCGGAGATCTTCGGCGGCTGAGCGTCCCCCTCTGGACGGTCATCTCGGTCCAGGCGTGAGTGTCTGCGGTCTCAGTCCTGATCGGGCTGGGCGGCGGCTGCTCGGGCGGCCCGCTCGATCTTCGCGCACTGGGCATCCCAGAGGGCCGCTTCGGCGTGCGGGGCCGCGAGTTCAGCCGTTGTCCCTGTCGAGCCGTCTAGTTGCTCGCGCAGGATGTCGGCATGCCCTGCGTGCCGGGTGGTCTCGGTGAGCATGTGGGTCAGGACGTTGAAGAGCTTCACATCGGGACGCGGCCACCAGGGCACGTGGCCGGGTGAGTCGAGGGTGAGCGTGGTGATCGTCGCGTCCGAGTGCTCCCAGACGCGTCGGTAGCGAGCGATGACCTCCTCGCGCGTCTCCTGCTCGGACACCCACAGGTCGGCACCACGCTCCCTGGCGTCGTCCCACCGGGGCAGAGGCTCGGGGAAGGGGCGGGCGAAGACCTCGCCGAAGTACCTGGACTCCCAGAACGACAGGTGCTTGACCAGGCCGAGAAGATTGGTTCCCGATGGGGTCAGGGGGCGGCGGATGTCGTATTCGCCAAGTCCGTCGAGCTTCCAGAGCATCACCTCGCGCACATTTCGCAGGTCGCTGTGCAGATTCTCTTTCGCGAAATCATCGATCACGGGCCAGGAGCCTGCCACGCCCCGTCGTCCTGCTCAATGGACGGACGATCAGTCCTCGGCAGAGTGCATGCCGCGGACGAACGTGCTGGCAACGGCTACCGGCAGGTCCTCGTACACAATGACGGGATGGACGTCCCCCAACTGCTGGAAGCGGCAGCCCTGCTGGTCCCGGAAGACGTTGCCGACGAGGGCGACGTGACGGTGAGCGATGTCTGGGAGTGCCTCGTGCGCGACGAGTGGGAGGTGGCGATCGGGCTGCTGGAGGAGTGCGGGGGCGAGCGGGCGTTGTCGCTTGAGTTCTGGGAGGCTCTCGCCGCCGCTGCCGAGCAGTTGAGGTTGGAGAGGAGTGCTGCCTGGTGTCGCTGGCGGTGCTACGAAGCCCGATGTGGCGTCATCCGGGCGGACCTCACCCTCAGGCCTGTCGGCGAGGCTCGTCGACGGACGCCGTTTTCGGGGGCCGGTGTGCTTAGGCCCATGTGGGAGATCGGGAATCGCACCCCGGCGGGGGAGCCGACACTCCATGTGGCCGCTCTTTGGGCGGAGTTCGTGCCCTTCGTCGAGCCGGGTGGTCGGGCCACCGTGCGTCTCGCGCCGCTCGATCGGTCGGGGTGGCAGAACCTTCGGCCTGGGCAAGTGATCACGATGCATGAGGACATGACCGTTGCGGGTACGGCGGTTGTTCTGGACGTTCGGTGCCCGGTCGCCGGGTAGCAGGGGGCCCTGCGGCGGGGTGCCTAGGGCCGCTGAAGTTCCTCGGTCAGCGCGTCGAGTTCCGCGAGGCGTTCCGTGGGGCCCGCGAGGTGGGGGACCGCGGCGACGAGGATGAGTTCGGTGACGGCGACGACGTGGGTCAGCGGGGCGATCGGGCCGGCGGCTTCTCGGGGGAGTTGGAGGAGTACTTCGGCGTCCTCGGCGAGCGGTGACTCCCAGGCGTCGGTGACCAGTACGAGTCGGGCGCCCCGTGCCCGGGCGGCCCGGACGAAGCGCTCGACGTCGGCGGCGTAACGGCGGAAGTCGTAGGCGACGATCAGGTCGTGCCGACCGAGGTCGACCAGGCACCGGGCCCGCGCAGCCGTCCCCGCCGGGACCCGGTGGACGCCGGGGCGCAGCCCGGAGAGCTGTCGTACGAGATAGTCGGCGGCGAGTTCGTTGAGCGGGCCGCCCACGGCCCAGACGCTGCCCGCGCCCGCGAGCAGCGCGCCGATGCGGCCGAGGAGTGTTTCGCTCGCGGCCTCGATGGTGCTGCCGAGCCCGGCGAGCAGTTGCTCGGCGGCCTGGTTCGCCTCGGTGGGGGCGGTGCTGACGAACTGGCGGAGCCGGGACTGGTCCTGCTCCTTGACCTGGGTGCGTACGGCGTCCTGGAAGTCGGCGAAGCCGCTCCAGCCGAGCCGGGTGATGAGGCGCGATGCGGTGGGCGGGCTGACCTTGGCGCGGTCGGCGAGGGAGCGCAGGGAGCCGAGGGCCGCGAAGGGGTAGTCGTCGAGCAGTACGCGCACGATCGCCTGCTCGCCGCGCGGCAGTTCGGGATAGATCTCGCTGAGTCGCGCGGTCACCAGGTCCGGGCGGCGGCTTGGGTCGTACGGCATGGGCTTGATCGTACGTGGCCGCCTGGCGTGCGCCTTCATGAAACGAATGTTACGCCGCATGGAGTGATGGCGATGTAGAGTAACGATCGTGACTCTTCAAACCGTGAACACCTCCGAGCCCGGACAGGGCACCCTTCCTGCCTGGCAGGGGCTGATCCACGCCTACGGGTCCTGGATGCCGGGAGTGACCGACCGCACGCCGGTCGTGACCCTGCACGAGGGCAACACCCCCTTGATCCGGGCGGGCCATCTCTCCGATCTCACCGGCTGCGACGTGTGGCTGAAGGTCGAAGGGGCCAACCCCACCGGCTCGTTCAAGGACCGCGGCATGACGGTGGCCGTCAGCAAGGCGGTCGAGTCCGGCGCCGACATGCTCGTGTGCGCGTCGACCGGCAACACCAGTGCCTCCGCCGCCGCGTACGCGGCCCGGGCGGGGATCAAGGCCGTCGTGCTGGTGCCCAAGGGCGCCGTGGCGCTCGGCAAACTCGCCCAGGCGGTGCGGTACGGCGCCGAGATCGTCGAGGTGACCGGCACGTTCGACGACTGCCTGCGGATCGCCCGCGAACTGGCCGACGAGCACGCCGTGGCCCTGGTCAACTCGGTGAACGAGCACCGCATCGAGGGCCAGCAGACGGTGGCGTTCGAGATCGTGGACGCGCTGGGCGACGCCCCCGACCTGCACTGCCTGCCGGTCGGCAATGCCGGGAACATCACGGCCCTCTGGCGCGGCTACTCGGCGTACGAGAAGGCCGCCCGCGCCACGCACCGCCCCCGGATCTGGGGCTTCCAGGCGGCCGGTGCGGCCCCGCTGGTGCACGGCAGGACCGTCGAGACGCCCGAGACCGTGGCCAGCGCCATCCGCATCGGCAATCCGGCGTCCCGGGACGGGGCACTGGCCGCCCGCGACGAGTCCGGCGGCCTGATCGCGGCTGTCGGCGACGAGCAGATCCTCGCGGCGTACCGCCTGGTCGCCCGCCGCGAGGGCATCTTCGTGGAACCCGCGTCGGCGGCCGGTATCGCGGGCCTCCTCGCCGAACACGCGGCGGGCCGGGTGGCCCCCGCCCAGCGGATCGTCATCACCGTCACCGGCAACGGCCTGAAGGACCCGGACGTGTCGATGCTGGGTGGCTACGACTCGGTGGAGACGAGCACGGCCACGTCGGACGTGGCCCGGGCGCTCGGCCTGGCCTGACCCGGCGAGCTGACCCTCGCCCCCTTGCGGGAGGAGCCGGGCGCGCCGGGGAAGCCGGAGGAGAGGGGCGGCCCGGCGGTCGTCGCCGGTCGCTCAGACCGTGTTGCAGAAGAGCGCGACGGTCGGCAGGCACATGCCGAGCAGGCTGAGCAGCCAGTACTGGGACTGGCTGAGGTGGGTCCGGCGGGCGAGGGGCCGGTTGGCCGCCCACCAGAGGAAACCGCAGGCGGCGACCAGGGGCCCGAACAGCGCGACGACGACCCCCAGGCCGTCGTTCTCCTCCGGTGCCGGATGTGCCCATGTCGCGGCGATGTACCACAGCATCCAGAGCGGGATCACGGCCGGGATTCCCAGGAGGACATTGAAGCCCAGCGCCGCGTACCACCGTCTCACCATGCCCCCGCCCCTTTGATCATCTGGTGGAGACAGTATCCGGCGACGGATGTCCGCCGCGGATCGGGTCGCGTCGCCAGGCGTATGTCCGGCGGTGGACGACCGGGCGGTGGGCGAAACAGTTTCGAAAGGTCGGTCCCCTTTATCTTTTCTTTCGGGGCCTTGTCGCAGAATGGGTGGCCTCTTTCATCAACTGCGAATGGAGAAGCGTGTGACGGCGGAATACAGGAGCCGCAGGAACCTGCTGTCCGCGTCCGCACTGCTTGGCACGGGGCTGTTGCTCTCGGCATGCGGTGTCGAGAAGAAGAGTGGGGGGAAGGGGGCGGACGCGGACACCGCCAAGGATGTGTCGAAGGCCCGAATAACCATCCTGCCGAAGAACGGCGGAACCAACACGAGCATCAACAAGGACACGAAGGTCACCGTCAGCGACGGCAAACTGACCCGGGTCACGATGAAGGATTCCACAGGCAAGTCCGTGCGGGGCTCGATGGCCGCCGACGGCAGGAGCTGGCAGCCCGACGGGCCGTTGGAGCGCGGGACCGTCTACAAGATAGCCGCGACGGCCAAGGACTCCAAAGGCCTTGAGGCCCACGGGAATTCATCGTTCACCACCGTGTCCAAGGCCAACAGTTTCATCGGCCACTTCACCCCCGAGGACCGGTCCACCGTCGGCGTCGGCATGCCGGTCTCGATCACCTTCGACAAGGCGATCACCGACAGGAAGGCCGTCCAGTCCCGCATCAAGGTGACGTCGAGCACGGGCCAGGAGGTCGTCGGCCACTGGTTCAGCGGTCAGCGCCTCGACTTCCGACCGGAGAAGTACTGGACCGCGGGCTCCACCGTGACGCTGAAGCTCGACCTCGACGGGGTCGAGGGGGCCAGGGGCGTCTATGGCATCCAGCACAAGACGATCACCTTCAAGGTCGGCCGCAGCCAGGTCTCCACCGTCGACGTCGCCACCAAGAGCATGAAGGTCACCCGCGACGGCAAGACGATCAAGACCATTCCGATCTCGGCGGGCTCGGCCAAGAACCCCACGTACAACGGTCAGATGGTGATCTCCGAGATGTTCAAGGAGACCCGGATGGACGGCTCCACCGTGGGATTCGGCGGTGAGTACGACATCCCGGACGTGCCGCACGCCATGCGCCTCTCCACGTCGGGAACGTTCATCCACGGCAATTACTGGAGTGCGGACTCGATCTTCGGCAACAGCAACACCAGTCACGGCTGCGTCGGCCTGAACGACGTCAAGGGCGGGAACGACCCGAGCCAGCCGGGTTCCTGGTTCTACCGCAACTCGATCGTCGGCGACGTGGTCGTCGTCAAGAACTCCCCGGACGACACGATCAAGCCCGACAACGGACTGAACGCCTGGAACATGAGCTGGGCCGACTGGAAGGCGGGCTCGGCCGTCTGAACGCCCACTGGCCGGGCCCGCCCCCAAGTGCTGTGATGCGTCTCGGATTACGGGTGGTTCACCGTCGGGCGTCGCACTTGCTCAGGTCGGGCTCGGCGAGCGGCTTTCCCTCCGGGGTCACATAGGTCACCCAGAGGACCACGTCCTTCTTCCCTTCGTTTCGGCCCTCGTGGACGTATCCGCTGCCTTCGACGATCGATTCACCCGCCGAATAGGTGTGTACGCCGCCGGGATACACCGGCGCGTAATGCGTGAGCTTTCCCGACTTCACCACGCCGATCAGCCGGCCGTAGTGACAGTGCCGGCCCGTGCTCGCCCCCGGCGAGAGGGTGATCTTGCGGTAGTTGACCTGGACGTGACCGTCGACGTCGACGCGCACGGAACCCTTCTGCTTGCCCTCGGCGACCTCCTTGATGACGGGAGGCGTCGACTGCTGACCCTCGGCGGACGCGGCGGGCAGGGTCACCGCCGCCGTCACGACGAACACCGAAGGGACGGCGGCAGCGGCCAGGGCACGACGGAATCTGCGCATGCGGGGCACCTCTCGATGGGTGGGAGGCGGAAGCTACCGTCGGCGTCCCCTCTTGTCACCGGAGGCGGTCAGGGGCCGGGACCGCGATCGGCCCCGGCCCCGCGCGGTCACGCCGAAGCGGCCCTGAGGTCGATCACCGTACGCAACTTGCCGCTGCCCGCGGTGCGTTCGAGGTCACGGCCGTCGACGATCTCGACCGCACAGGTCAGCAGCCCCTCCTCGACGACCGCCGCGCCGAGCTCCGGAACGGCCGACAGGAACACGGCGCGCGCCCGCTCGGGATCCGTGGCGTACGCCCGGTCCATGCGTACGGTCAGGTGCTCGCGGGCGGTTGCGCCGCTCAGGACCAGCTGCAACTCGCCGCGGTAGCCCAGCTGTTCCTGCGCGGTCTCCACGAAGCGGCGGTAGTTGTAGAAGTAGGTGCCCACGCGCACCACATCGCCGTATCGGCCGAGGAGTTCGATGCGAGGGGTGTGACTGCCGCACGGGCAGACGCCCTCCACCGCGCGGCCCAGGTCGCCGATCTGGTAGCGCTCCAGGCGCTGGCCGGAGCGGGCGCGGCTGGTGAAGACCAGGCGGCCGGGCCGACCGGTCGCCACCGGCAGGTCCTCCTGCGGGTCCAGGATCTCCAGGGTGTGCAGATCCGTCAGGACGTGGTGCACCGAGCCCTCGGCGTGCGTGCACTGATGGCCGAGCGGACCCAGGTCCGTGCTGCCGTAGGAGGCGGAGCGGATGACCTCGACGCCGAAGGTGTCGGTGAGGATCCGGCGCTGCTCGGCGGTGAAGTGCTCGCCGCCGTAGAAGACCTTGCGGATCCCGCCGTACGAGCGGAGCAACTCGCCCTGTGCGTGGAAGAGTTGCCACAGGTAGGAGGGCATGCCGAAGACCGCGTCGGCGCGCTGGGCGACCAGGGCCTCGGCGACCGTGGCGTGGTCGGTGCCCGCGGCCAGCGGGATCTGGGTCGCGTTCAGCCGCTCCAGGATGGAGAAGAAGCTGATGAACCCGCCGTACATGCCGCCGCAGTAGAAGAGGTTCGCCGCGCGGTCGCGGGCCGGGTCGAACCCGGCGGCGAGCAGCCCGTGGGCGGCGGCCCGCATCTGGGTGTCGTAGTCGTTGTTGGTGAACACGGACAGGGCCGGGGCGCCGGTGGTGCCGCCGCTGCGGAAGTAGAGGTGGGCGTGCTCGGGTGCCAGGGCGGCCAACTGCCCCTGTACGTCCGCCTTGCCGAGGAGGGGGCCGGTCGGTGGGGCGGGGGTGGGAGTGGCGGCGACGAGGTCGTCCAGGCAGCCGGTGGTCCCGAAGGTGTGGTCGGCCTGGACGCTGATGCGGCGGCTGTAGCGCTGGAGGGCGTAGACGCCGTCGTGCGGCTCGCCGTCGTAGCTGTCCAGCATCGCGCCGACCGGGGTGACGCGCAGCGCGCCCGCGGTCAGCAGGGCGCGGGAGAGCCGGGCGAAGTCGGCGCAGCCGCCGCCGACGGCGGCCGTCTGGAGGTAGCGGCGCATCGGCCGCAGCGTGGCGCCGATGTCCCGGGCGGGCAGCGGCTTGACCCAGACGCTGCGGTGCAGCGGCGATGCGGTGAGCGCGGGCCGGGTGTCGGCGAGGACCCGCCAGGCGCCGTCCTCGGCGGCGACGACCTTCGTCAGGCCCAGGTGCTGTTCGAGGCGGGCGAGGAGTTCGGCGGTGGTGATCTCGGCCTGCTCGGCGGCGCTCAGGTCCGCGGCCGTGCCGGTCCCGGCGGCGAGTGCGGCGGCCGATGCCTTGGCGAGGACGGGCGCGAAGTCCTCGGCGAAGGCGAAGACCTCCTCGGCGTCCTCGGTGTCCAGATAGACCACCTGCGGGCTGGAGCACGCCTGCTGGTCCAGGCGGCAGACGTCCGCGGCGAGGGCCTCAAGGGCCACCGGGTCCTGCCATGCGTCGCGGGTCAGATAGGCGAAGGAGATCTTGTGACCCCACTCGATCAACCGGCAGCCGGGCGGCGCGAGTTCGCCGACGGAGGCCACCGCGTCCTCGCCGCCCCACACGGCGATCGCGTCCGCGGGCGCGCACATCAGCCGCAGCCAGTCGCGGCGGGCGGACGGGAACCGCAGGGCGACGACACGGCGGGCGAGCGCGCCGGTGGGGTCGGCGGCCGCCAGTTCGGCGAGCAGGTGCAGGGCGAGCGGGGTGTCGCCGCTGCTGGTCTTGAGTACGTTGACGTTTCCGGCCAGCAGTCCCTCGACGACGCTCAGCGGGGCGACCGCCGCCGCGTTGCCGGGGGCGATGTGCGTAAGGAGGCCGACGGGGGCCCACGCCTCGAAGACGGTCTCCCGGGCGTCGGGTCTGGTGAGGCGGCCGGGTGCCGTGCCGCCCAGCTCGCGCCGGAGCTTGCGTTCCAGGGCGGGCCTGGCGAGCGCGGCGGACAGCTCGGTGAGGGTCGCTTCAACCTCGGTGAAGTCGTCGGTAGAAGCGGCGAGTTGGGTGAGGAGCCGGTCTCGTACGGCATTGCCGGAGTCGCCCAGCGCGACGCTGAGCGCGTCACACGCGCGCAGCACGGTCTCGGTGGGCAGCGGCTCGGCCAGGGCCTCCTCGACCAGGTCAGGGAGATCCGCAAGGCGGGCGGCGGCCTCGGCGCCGTCGATGAACTCGCCCTGCCAGAAATGGAGTTCGCCGGTCACTGCGGAAGCCGCTTCCTTGTCCTTGTGCGTCGTCTCGATGGTCGTCGCGGTGCTCATGCGCGTCCCTTCAGAAGTTCGGCCGCGGCCACCGCGCAGCTGCGGTTGCGGCTCACCCCGGCGCGCCCGTGGACGGTGAACCACGGTGTGGGCAGCGGGCAGCCGCACTCCTCGGCGGGGTGCAGCGAGGCGAGGTCGCCCATCACGACGCTCTGCGCCGGTACGGACGTGATGTACGGCGAGACCAGATGCAGGAAGCCGCGCTCCCCGTACCCCAGCGGCCGCAGCGTGCGGGTGTCGCGCACCGCGGCCCGCGACCACACGGGCACATGCAACCGGTGCTCGGAGCATTCGATGTAGGGCACGCAGTGCTCCACCGAGCCGAAGGTGTCCCGGATCCGCTCCGGCTCGACGCCGAGCAGCTCGGTCACCCGCGCGTAGAACTCCGCCTTGCCGATCTGCCGGTCGGCATGCCCCTTCCAGCCGCCGCCGAGGACCACGAGGGACCCCGCGGGCAGCTCGATCGGCGGCATGCCCTGGGCGCGCATCCGCTCCAGGGTGAAGTGCAGGAACGCGGGGAAACCGAGGATGCGGACCGGCAGGCCCTCCTCGGCGTACTGCCGCAGCGCGCTGATGCAGCCGTGCACATCGAACTCGTGGCCCTCACCGGTGTGCCGCAGCGCGTGCGTGACGCCCTTGGCCGGGGCGAAGTCGCACAGATAGTTGTCGGTGAAGGAGGTGCCGAGCCGCATGCTCGGCGCCGGTTCGTAGCTGTACAGCAGGTAGTTGACGGGCTGGTCGGGGGTGATCCAGCCGTAGTGGTCGAAGATCCGGGCCACCATGCGCTGCGCGGCGCGGATGGTCCACTCGTCGAAGAACATCTGCGACTTCTGGCCGGTGGTGCCGGACGACGTCAGATGCAGGAAGACGTCGTCGCGGGGGACGGACAGCACCTCGTGGCGCTTGAAGAAGGTGGCGTGGACCAGCGGGGTGCGGACGTCCGCACCCACCGTCGGCGCCGGGGCCTCCGGCACGTCGGCGAGCAGCGAGCGGAAGAACGGCGAGCGGGCCGCGTGCCAGTCGTTCGTCTCGGCCATGGCGGCCGCGAACAGCGCGTCGGCGTCCGGCCCTTGGGCGTACGGCTCGGTCAGGTCGCAGAGTCGCTGGACGTGGGCCAACGCCTCCGGGTCAGGGACGTGGACGGGGGCGAGATAGGGGTTCACCCGGGAATTCTGGGATTCCGGGGAGACCGGAGAGACCGGGGCAGTGGTGTCGGTGTTCACAGGGCAACCTCGTGACGGGGCAGATAGGTGGCGGTCCAGGCCGTCAAGTAGGCGCTCACATACGGCTGGAGCGGCCCGCCGACGGCGAGGGTCCGGAAGTCGATCTGACGGCTCGTGCGGGAGAGCACGACGTAGTCGTGGAAGTGCTCGCCGATGCGGCGCATGGCGGGGTAGACGGCGCTGGGGACGAAGCCCGCGGCCAGGAAGGCGGTCAGGCTCGCCGTGTCGGACAGCGGAAGGAGCGTCTCGACGTAGTCAGCACCGGCCCGGGAGACCGTCGCCATCAAGGGTTCCAGGGCATGGGTGACCGCCGCCGGGTAGGGGTGCACGGCGACCAGCGCACAGCTCCCGGCGACCGGGTCGAGATCCACGTACGCCTCGAACGCGCCGTCCGGCGGCACCAGTACGGCGTTGGGCGCGTGCAGCGGGTAGTAGCGGCCCGCCGGATCGGGGAAGAGTTCGAGGAAACGACGGCGTACGAACCCGGGTGCGCCGACCACTTCCAGGTGCGCGGTCGGCGGCGCGGGCGGACCCTCGGGCCGCGCCGCGCCCAGGGTGTCCGAGGGCAGCACCCCGCGGTAGGGGACGCCGGTGCTGTTCTCGGCGGCGGCGAGGAGCGGGCCGAGTGCGGCAGGCGCACGGGAGACCGCCTCGCGCCGGGCAAGGACCCCGTCGGCGAAGCGGGCGAACAGGCCGAGGCTCTCGCAGCCCGCCACCTCGGCGGCGTTGGGCAGCAGGCCGAGCGGCCTGAACCCGTTGCGGACGACGACGTGTTGGGGTCCTTCGGTGACCATCCGCACGGTGGCGTACACCGAGTCCAGACGACCGGCGGCGAAGGCCGCGCCGCACACCGCGCCGGTGAGACGTCCGGCCAGGCCGCCGCCGCGCCGGTCCGGGTGGACCGCGAGTCCGACGAGCTTGCCGATGCGGCTGCCCGGGTCGGTCTGGACGACCGCCGAACCCGCGAGTTCCCCGGTCCCGGGCAGCCGGGCGGTGAGCCAGTGGGTGTGCGGGTCGGTGATCAGGCGGCGCATCACGGCCGGGTCGCTGCCGAGCGGCACCGGGTACCCGTGGCCGTACACGTCGAAGTACAACTGCCGCAGTTCCGCGATGTCCTGGAGCGCGGCGGGGGCGATGGTGACGGTCATCGGGCACCTTCCAGGGCGGCGGAGGCATGGGTTTCCTGGGGGCTCGTCGGAGCCGCGCCGGGTGCCTGCCCGTCCGCCGCGGTCGCGCGCCCTCGCCGTCCGAGCAGGAACAGGGCCACCGCGACCGGTGCGAGCCCCACGCCCTGGACCAGGCACAGCCAGCGCGCCCCCAGGTGGTCGCCGAGCACCCCGAAGACCAGTGAGGACAGCGGGAAGGTGGCGCCCAGCAGGGCCTGCATCACCGCGAAGAACCCCGGCTTGTCGGCGGCCGGGACCGATCGCTGGAACAGGGCGACGAAGCGTACGCCGATGACGCCGACGCACCAGCCCGCGAGGACCAGCGACACCAGGGCCACGGCGAGGCCCGGCGCGAGTCCCGGCATGCCCAGCGCGAGCGCCATCAGCGCCAGGCAGGTCCCGCCGACCGCGGTCGGGGAGCCCGGCAGTCGTCCTCCGGTGAAGGAGCCGAGCAGCGTGCCCATGCCCAGGGCCGCCTCCAGCGCGGCGACGGTCGTGCCCTGCCCGTGCAGCACCGAGCGGGTGTACAGCGGCATCACGACGTACACGGCCGTGGTGAAGACGTTCGCCGCGGCGAAGCAGAGCAACACCTGCCGGATGAAGGGCAGTTCGGCCAGGATCTGCCGGAGCGTGCGGCGCCGCGTCGCGTCACCCAAGGCTCCCGCCGCGCCATCCGAGGCTCCCGTCGCGTCATCCGAGGCGTCCGCCGCGGCGACTGCTGCGGTCCGGGGAAAGCGGGTCGACGCGACGAGCACGGCCGCGACGAGGTAGGCGCCCGCGCATCCGGCGACGATGCCCGCCAGGTCCCAGGCGTCGACGAGCAGCGGGCCGAGGAGTCCGCCGGCCAGCCCGGCCAGGGACTGCGTGGCGAGTTCGAAGCCCGTCGCGGCCTCGATGTCGGCGTCCTCGACGAGCTCGGGGACCGAGGTGGTCAGGCACGGGTCGAACAGGGCCTGGCAGCCCGCGAGGAGGAGGGCCGCGCCGTAGATCACGCCGGCGGGCGGCTGGGCCGCGGAGGTCCAGGCGGCGGTGGCGGTGGCGACGAGGCCCGCCACGGCCGCCGCGCCCGCCAGTACGCCGCGGTGCGGGCAGCGGGCGACGATCCGGGCGACCAGCGGGACGAGCGCCACCGCGGGCAGCGTGGAGACCGCGAGGAAGGCCCCGGACGCGAGGCCGCGGTCGGCGCCCGCCGCCTGGCTGACCAGCCACCACACCACGCCGACCTGGAACATCCTGGCCGCCGCCTGGGTGAGCACCTGAGCGGTCCAGACCGCCCCGAAGGCGGGGTTGCGCAGGACGAGGGGGAGGCGCCCGCGGGTGCGGGGCGTGGCCTCGGTGCCGGGCGCCGTCATGACCCCATCCGTTCGTCCACGACGCGGATCAGCTTGCCCGAGCGCGTGTTGACGGCCAGCTCGCCGTGGCGCACCCACTCCAGCGCCAGCGGATGGATGTGCCCGGCGTCGACCGCGTCGCCGAAGGACGGCCGGTCGGCGAGGAGTTGCTTGCGGATCGCCTCGGCGAGGTCGTGGTGCCCGGCCGGATCCCCGTCGCCCGCGAGCCGCAGCCGCAGGCCGTCCCGCCCGTCCCAGTGGCGCAGCACCAGCTGCACCCCGGTCACCCGTCCCGCGGCATCGGCGCCGCGCACGAGATCCTGCACGTCCTGGGTGTAGAGCGAGACGGGCCCGACGCGGACGCCTTCCTGGGAGCGGCCCAGGATGCGGAAGTGCCCGGGTGCCGTGCCGGTCCACTCGGCGCGGTCGCCCGCCGGATAGCGCAGGACGGGCATCAGCCGTCGACGCAGGTCGCTCACGACGACCTTGCCGGGCACCCCGGCTTCGGTGATCGGCTCGCCGGTCTCCTCGTCGAGGATCTCCACGGTGGCGTACGGGGTGAAGGCGCGGTGCACGCGCGGGTCGGGGCCCGGCACGGGGCGGCCCAGCAGGCCCGCGTCGACACTGGCGTAACCCACCGAGCGGGGGCGGGCGTTGGGGAACGCGCGGGCGAGCAGCGGCTCTTGGTCCTGGTAGAGGCTCTCCCCGCCGAAGAGGAGCAGTTCCACCCGGGGGAGTTGCCGTCCGGCGGTGACGAGGTGATCGGCCAGGGCGCACAGGGTGGTCGGGGTGCCCGCGACGACCTCCACGTCGAACTGCTCCAGGGTGTGCACCGTCGACTCCAGGGGTGCGGCGCCGCCGATGGGCAGCCGGACGTTGGAGACGGGGGAGCGGTGCAGCGAGTCCAGGACGAAGGTGAAGCTGGCGTACAGCTCTCCGGCGTAGAACAGGTCGGCGACCCGGTGCCCGGGGCGCAGCCCGGACGCGAGGAGCCCCTCGCCGAAAGCGGCGGTGAACTCCCGCCATTCCGCACGGGTGTAGAAGGAGAACTTCGGCGACCCTGTGGTGCCGCCGCTCTTGAAGACCACGGCTTCGTCGAGCGGTCCGGTCAGCAGGCGATTGTCGCGCGGCGTGTTGGCTCGCCAGAACTCGTCCTGGGGCACGACCGGAAGCTGTGTGAGGTCGGTTGCATGGTCCGGAACTCCCGCATAGAGCTCGGCGTAGAAAGGGGACCGGCTGCGTACGAAACGTATGAGTTCCATCAATGGTTGAACGGGCATCAATTCCTGCTTTGCGGCATACGAAGGCGGCGAAATCCCTTGTGGGGCACATCGCCTGAGTGGTTGGGGTGGCACCCGCGCGCCGGGCCTGCCTGGGGCTCCCGTCCTGAGCGGCTCACCGGAACTACGGAGTGCGACCAGGACATTACCCCACGCGAATGTCCCGATTTCCCACCCGGACCCCCACTTCCGGGCGCACCGAAATCTTCCGGCCAATGTGCGCGGGTGACCTTACCGGCGGTCGCACAGTTCTTCCCGTGGCCGAGGGGTGACGGTGCATCACCCGCGTGCGGTGAATTCGGCTGGAAAGTATTTGTCGCGGAACATGCGCACTGAAATGTGTGCACCCGCAGAGGGATCCATACATATTCGCGGGATCCGATACTCAATCATTTAATGCGCGGCATCGTGAGGGAACTCACCGGCGTTGCTCAACTGCCGCCGGAAGCTCGGCTTGATGGCCCGTGCCGTCCGGCGGCTATCCGGGTCGTGGCACCCTTGCCCGGCCACCCGCTGACAGAAGGAGCTGCGATGACGCGGACCGACGACGGTATGGAGCAGGGCCAGGACGACGCACAGGGCCGTACGGCCACCGAGCGGTCGCGACAGGACGAACGGCTGCTCCACAGCTCGTCGTTCGGCGCGGCGGCGGAGGCCTACGCCGCACACCGCCCGGACTACGCGCGGGCCGCGGTGCACTGGGCCCTCGAACCCGCGCCGGGACCACGGGTGCTCGACCTCGGCGCGGGGACCGGCAAACTCACCGGCACCCTGGCCGCGCTGGGCATCGACGTCGTCGCCGTCGAGCCCGACCCTGCGATGCTCGCCGAACTGCGCCGCGGCCTCCCTGCGGTGCGCGCCCTGCAGGGCAGCGCCGAGGCGATACCGCTGCCGGACGCGTCCGTCGACGCCGTGCTGTCCGGCAACGCCATGCACTGGTTCGACATGGACGCGGCGGGCCCCGAGCTCGCCAGGGTCCTCGCCCCCGGCGGGGTCCTCGCGGGCCTGTGGAACCTCTTCGACGACGGGGTCGACTGGGTGGCCGGGCTCGCGCGGGTCAGCGGGAGCGCGGGCATCGGCCCGCGGGACGTGCCCGCGAGCTGGCGGGCCGAGACGGCCGGCATGCACCTCCCCAAGTCGGGCGGGGACGCCCTGTTCGGCTCGTCGGAACAAGCGGAGTTCCCGCACGGGCAGCGCAGGACCGTCGACTCCCTCGTCGCGACCCTCGGGACGAAGGCGGGAATGCTGGTCATGCCGGAACAGGAACGCGCGGCCCTGCTGGGCCGGACCCGCTCCTACCTGACGAGCCGACCGGAGACCTCCGCCGGAGAGTTCACCCTCCCGATGCTGACCGGCGTGCTGCGTGCCCGGCGGCTGTGACGTCCGCCGACGGTGTCGTGCAGTCGGCCTCGTCCTGCCACGACTTCAGTCCGACTCGTCCTGCCACGACTGAGGACGGTCCGCGGCGTCTCCCGGTCCGGGAACCTCCGGCGGGCCGGAGCCGGGGGAGCGGTCGAGTTCCAGGGTGGCGACCGCTCCTCCGTCCGGCGCGTTGGCGAAGGTGAGCCGGGCGCCGATGACCGCGGCCTGACCCAGTGCGATGGTCAGCCCGAGGCCGTGGCCCCGCCCGCGTTCGGCGGCCTCCGTGCGAAAGCGCTGCGGCCCGTGGGCCAGCAGGTCGGCGGGAAAGCCGGGGCCGTGGTCGCGCACGGCGATCCGGGTACCGGCGACGGAGACCTGGACGGGGGCCGCGCCGTGCCGGTGCGCGTTGGTGATGAGGTTGGTGACGATGCGCTCCACCCGGCGCGGGTCGGTGCGCACCACGTCCGTGTCCCCGACGCTCACCTCGTCGGCGCCACCGCCGCGGCGGACCACGTCGGCGACCAACTCGCCCAGGGGGACCTCGTCGAGCCTCGCCCGCTCGGCCCCCGCGTCGAGACGGGAGATCTCCAGGAGGTCCTCGGTCAGGCCGCGCAGCGTGCGTACCTCGGTGCGCACCAGGTCCGCGGCCTCGTCATGGTCGGGGAGCAGACCGGCGGCGGTGACCAGGCCCATCAGCGGGGTGCGCAGCTCATGGGCCACGTCGGCGGTGAAGCGCCGCTCCGATTCCAGCTTCTGCTGCAGGGCGGCGGCCATGACGTCCATGGCCGCGGACATCTCGGTGATCTCGTCGCGGGCCCGGCCGGGGTGCCCGATGCGGGCGTCGAGATCACCGTCGGCGATCTTGCGGGCGGTCCGGGCGCCGTGCCGCAGCCGCCGGTTGATCGGCTCGGTCGCGAGCGCGGCGAGGGGGACGACGACGGCGAGGGCGGCGAGCACGGACTTGACGATGCTGCGAT
This sequence comes from Streptomyces sp. NPDC059002, assembly GCF_042740435.1. Taxonomy (NCBI): domain Bacteria; kingdom Bacillati; phylum Actinomycetota; class Actinomycetes; order Kitasatosporales; family Streptomycetaceae; genus Streptomyces; species Streptomyces sp. NPDC059002. The sequence continues at coordinate 68,143 of NZ_JBHYJI010000006.1, forward strand.
CCAGGAGCTGGAGGCTGCGCACCTCGGCGCTCATGTCCGTGCGTACGACGAGGACCTTGTCGCCGACAGGCACGGCCGCCCACATCCAGTACCAGTTCGGCGGCTTCTCGTCGTACCAGAGGGCGTACGCGCCGCTGCCGCGCGCGCCCGCCAGTTCACGGGCCAGCGGCTCGGGGACCTCGTCCGGCGTCATGAGGTCGGCCGCCGCGGGCCGTTCGCCGGTACGGGCGTACTCCTGCTCCGCGACGTCCAGTCGGGAGACGGCCCGGTCGCTTCCCGCCCGTCGCCCGTGCTCCTGCGTCGACTGGTGGACGAGCAGGCCGATGACCGTGGCGACCGCGCAGCAGGCGGCCGCGGTCAGGGCGGCGATCTTCCAGCGCAGGGCGCGGGGGTTGAGGAATCCCATGGCCACCGTTTCAGGACCGGACGAGTTTGTAGCCGAAGCCGCGGACGGTCTTGATGCGGTCGGCGCCGATCTTCTTGCGCAGCCGCACCACGCACAGGTCGACGACCCGGGTGTCGCCCTCCCAGCCGTAGTCCCAGACGTCGCGCAGCAGGCGGCGCCGGTCGAGGACGATGCCGGGGTGCTCGGCGAACGCCAGGAGCAGACGCAGCTCGGTGGGTGTCAGAGGGACGGTCGCACCGGCCCGGCTCACCGTCAGGCCGGGCAGGTCGATGGCCAGGTCGCCGAAGACGAGCAGGCCGGGATCGGTCCCGGCGTGGGTCCCGGCGTTGGTCCCGCCGTCGGTGCCGGTATCGGTGCCGGGCGCCGCCGCCCCGGCCGCCGCTCCCGGATGGAACGTGGCGCGGCGCAGCAGCATCCGGATGCGGGCGACCATGATGCCGATGTCGACGGGCTTGACCACATAGTCGTCGGCCCCGGCTTCGAGCCCGGACACGACGTCGAGGGCGTCACCGCGGGCGGACATCATCAAGATCGGTACGAGACTCTCGTCGCGAATGCGCCGGCACAGGCCGATGCCGTCGAGGCCCGGCAGCATGACGTCCAGGATCAGCAGGTCGTGCTGCCCGGCCCGGAACGCATCGAGACCCCCGAGTCCGTCCTCGGCGACCGCGACCTCGTACCCATAGCGTTCGAGAGCCAGTTGGACGGCGCGGCGGATCACCGCGTCGTCTTCGACCACGAGCACGCTGACCTGGCTCGGGACGGGGGATTCGGACAAGAACTCGCCTTCCAGTACTTTCCTGCCGACAGGTGATCGCATCGTAGCCACGCGGCGGTGCGCCCCTGGGCAGGCCGCGTGCTCCGTCAGGGCGGCGGTGTCACCAGCGCAGCGAGGCCGCGACCGGCAGATGGTCGCTGCCGGTGGCGGGCAGGGTCCACGAGGAGACCGGAGTCACCCCCTTGACCATGATCTGGTCGAGGCGGACCACCGGGAACGAGGCCGGCCACGTGAAGCCGAACCCGGCCCCCGCGTCGCGCTGCGCCGAACGCAGCTGCGAGGTCAGGGGGTCCAGCGCCGAGTCGTCGGTCGTGCCGTTGAAGTCGCCCACCACGACGACCCGGGCAAGCCGCTCCGCGCGTACGGCCACGGCCAGCTTCCCGGCCGCCTCATTGCGGCGCTCCGTGGTGAACCCGGAGCCCGGCACGACCCGTACGGAAGCGAGGTGCGCGACATAGAGCGCGACGGGCCCCTTCGGGGTGTCGACCGTGGCGCGCAGGGCCCGCGTCCAGGGCATGATCTCCACCGGTTGCACGGCCTTGAGCGGATGCTTGCTCCACAGTCCGACGCCGCCCCGCACCGCGGAGTACGGGTAGGCGGGCGCCAGTTCGCGCTCGTACGCCTTTACGGCGGGGTCGGCGAGCTCCTCCAGGGCCACCACGTCGGCGCCCGCGGCGGCCAGCGCCCGCGCGGTCCCGCGCGGGTCGGGATTCCCCTCGTTCACGTTGTGGCCAACCACCACCAGGTCCCCGCCACCGGCACGTTTGTCGGCGAGCGTGCCCACGAACAGGGAGCACCAGGTGACAGCGGGGACGAGGACGGCGACGACCGCGAGGGCGGAGCGGCGCGCCACGGCGACCGCCAGCAGCATCACCACACCCAGGCCCGTCCAGGGCAGCACCGTCTGCAACAGGCTGCCGAGATTGCCGAAGCCGTTCGGGATACGGGTGTTGAGCGCCATGACGAGGGCGCAGAGCACGGCGGCAACGGCGGTGGGACGACCACGGCGCCACATGCCCGTACGCCACGCGCCCCTGCACCACGCGCCTGCGCGCGACGTCCCGACCGGCTCCTCGGAGGTGGGCGGTTCGGTGCTGGTGACCGTGTTCTCAGTCATCGACGGCCGTCCCCGCCGCCGCCGTGCGCCGCGAGGGCGGCGGGCAGCTTCTGCTGGAGGGCGTCCAGGAGTCGGCCGCTGCTGTCCAGGGCCGCCAGATTTCCCTCGGCCGGTGAGGTACCCACGCGCTGGGCGAGGACGACTCCGTACACGACGTGGTGCTTCTTGCCGTCCGGAACCTCGGCCGCCCACATGAGGTTGCCGCCCGCCGGGGTGCTCGATCCGGTCTTCAGGCCGAGCACACCGGGCCGGTCGAGCAGCTTGTTGGTGTTCCGTACCGGCTCGGGGCGGCCGGGGACCTTGGTGCTGCGCAGGGCCACGGTCGCGCGCAGCGTGGGGTCCTTCATGGCCTCGCGGGCCAGCTTGAGCTGGTCGGCGGCGGTGGACCGGGTGGTGGGCTCGATGCCGCTGGCGCCGGTGTACGTGGTGTCGGCCATCCCGAGCCGGGCCGCCGCCGCGTTCATCTTCGCCAGGAACTTCTTCTGGCTGCCCGCGTCCCAACGGGCAAGGAGCCGGGCCACGTTGTTCCCGGAGGGAAGCAGCATCAGCTCCAGCAGCTTGCGCTGGGACAGCATCTGCCCCTCGCTGACCGGTGCGGTGGACTCGCTCAGCGAGTGGGCCTCGGCAGCGGCCCGTTCGTCGACCTTGATCTCCGGTCCGGCGGCACCGTCCTTGAGCGGATGGTCCTTGAGGATCACGTACGCGGTCATCACCTTGGTGAGGCTCGCGATCGGTACCGGCTGCCGCGTCCCCTTGGGGTCGAGGGCGCCGACCTTCTCGACCGCGATCGCCGCCTGGCCCTCCTTCGGCCAGGGCAGGTCAAGGCGGTCGGCGACAGCCCGCGGCATCGAGGACTCCTGCGCCACGGCCTCGCCGGGGCCACCGCCGTCGGCGAGCGCCAGCAGACCACCACCGGCGCCCCCGACGATCAGCACCGAGGCCAGGCCCCACGCCACACGCCGACGGGCCCGCGAAGACCCCCCGAACACCGTGCGGACAGCACAGTGGGCACGTACGGACACGTCAACCGCCTCCCAAGGCCAGGTATGCGTACACCGGACATCGGGTACGTCCACAGCCTTCGGGAGGGCCGCTTCCAGGCGATCAGGGCGAAGCTTCCGCCGTCGCGCGGTTGTGTATCAGCTACGTATCAGCGCCCCGCCGCCGCGCTCCGGGGGAGCGGCGGAACGGGACGGCCCCGCCCCTCACTTGATGGTGTATGTGCTGCCGAACGCCTTGACGGTGAAGGGCCCTTCGAGGTCGTGGTTGCCGCTCGCTGCGACCCGGCGCAGTGCTTCGACGCGGTCGACGGAGGTGCGCCACTCGTCGGCGGTGGCGGAGTTCACGGGGTGGGTCAGGTCGTGGACGCGTACGTCGAAGAAGGCGTCGAGCCAGTCCTTCTCGCCGGCCTCGGCGGGCGTGCCGACCTTGGCCGTCGTCCGCTCGATGAGGGCGGGCAGGGCGTCGCCGTCGGAGCCGTTGCCGTGCTGGATGGAGGCGTCGTAGAGCTCGGCGAGGGCGAGCGGGCTGCTCAGCCCGGCCTTCTCGGCGGCCCGCGCGGCGGGTGCGAAGTAGCGCTCGTCGACCTGGGCGTCCTGCACCTCGCGGAAGGCGGGGTCGGTGGCGGCCTTCTTCCACGCGGCGATGAAGTCGGCGTCGGGCACGGCGTCGGAGCCCTCTGCGTCGGGGCCGTCCGCGTCGGCCCGGCGTTCCAGTGCGGGGATGAAGCGGGCGAGCGGATTGCCGGGCACCTGGTCGGTGTAGGCGCGGACCACTTGCAGCGCGTCGCCGTCGTTGGTGGTGAAGCCCGCCCGGCCCGCGGTGACGCCCCGGCCGTCGTCGAGGTTCTCCGCGTACGCGTACTGGATCTTGGTGGTGCCGTTCTCGAAGACGCTCACCAACTGGTCCGCCCGGCGCCGCTGCTCGGCGGTGAACCCGCCCTCCGCGGTGTCATCGCTGCCCCCGGCCCCGCAGCCGGTCAGGCCGAGGACCGCGGTGGTGGCCAGCGCCGCGCAGGACAGAGCGATCCGGCGTGCGGCCGGCGGGAGGTGCATGGAGTCTCCTGGAGGGCGGCGGGGCGGCCACCCCTGCTGTCGGCAAATCTTCCCATAACCCCAGGTCAGCTCCCTGGTCGGCGTCCCGTGGAGGTCGTACCGTTTGACATGCAGGTATTCACCTGCATGATTGAGGTGTGAGCAGCGAGATGGACCGGGTCTTCAAGGCCCTGGCCGATCCGACCAGGCGGTTCGTGCTGGACAGGCTGCGCGAGAACAACGGCCAGACACTGGGCGAACTGTGCGAAAGCGTGCGGATGGCCCGGCAGTCACTGACCCAGCACCTGGGCGTGCTGGAGGCCGCGCATCTCGTCAGCACCGTCCGCAGAGGCCGCGAGAAGTTGCACTACCTCAACCCCGTGCCGCTCCACGAGATCCAGGAGCGGTGGATCAGCGCCTTCGACCAGCCCCGCCTGGGCGCGCTGAGCGCACTGAAACAGAAAGCGGAATCCCCCATGAACGCCGAGAACGAGCCCCGCCTCAACGCCGAGAACGAGCCCCGCCCCGCATTCGTCCACACCACCTACATCGCCGCCAGCCCGGAAAGGATCTGGCAGTGCCTCATGGACCCGGAGGCGACGGCGGCCTACTGGGGTCACCACAACGTCTCCGACTGGCAGCCCGGATCGTCCTGGGCGCACCGCCGTCCGGACGGTTCCGGCATCGACGACGTGGTGGGCACGGTGGTCGAGATCGACGAGCCGCGCCGACTGACCCTGACCTGGGCCGGTCCCGGCGAGGACCGTCCGCACGGCGCCTCCCGGGTCACCTTCGACCTGCAGCCGTACGGCGAGACCACGCGCCTCACGGTCACCCATGTCAACCTGCGGGACGACAAGGAGCACCGCCAGATCTCCGGCGGCTGGAACTTCGTGCTGGCGAACCTCAAGACGTACGTCGAGACCGGCGCGACGCTGTCCGTCCCGGCCTGGCGCCCCTGAGAAATTCTTCGGTGGACCCAACCGGGCCCCTGGGTGGTGACAGTTACCGGTGACGACGTCGTAGCTCCTGCCCCTGCCCCGCCCCGGAAGGACGACCGCGCCATGGGGAGTACTGCGATCACCCTGATCGGTACAGTGACCGCCCTCAATCTGGGCCACGCCGTCGTGCAGATCGTGAAGAACCTGGTGTACGAGCGGGCGCGCCGTGCGACGCTGGTCGAGGTGCTCGGCCTTGCCCGTGAGGACGCGGTCCAACTGCTCGTGCACCACGATCCGTTGAACTGCGACATCCGGGTCGTCCGGGTCGTCCGAGTCCGTCCATCTGAAGCCCTGCCCGATCGCGCGACGGGATCATGATCGAACCAGTGCCCGAGCCACCGGTCTCCTCGTCGGAAGCAGCGTTTGACGAGCTGTTCGAGCGGGGCTTCACGCGCATGGTGCGTTCACTGGTCCTGATGGGGGCCGGCCGGGCCACGGCGGAGGACCTCGCCCAGGACGCCTTCTGGACCGCCTGTCGGAAGTGGCATGAAGTCCGCCTGTACGACCACCCGATCGCCTGGGTGGCCAAGACGGCACTCAACATGTGGCGCCAGCACTGCCGTACCGCGGAACGACGGGAGGAGCTGCTGGCGCGGGCCGATCCCGCCCAACTGGTCAAGGAGTGCGAGGACTTCAGCGAGGTGGACCAGCGCCTCGACGTCCGGCGGGCGCTGGCGCGGCTCCCCATCGGGCAGCGCGAGGTGACCGTCCTGCACTACATCCTCGACCAGCCCGTGAGTGTCATTGCCCGTACCCTTGGCTTGGCGGAGGGAACGGTCAAGTCCCAGCTGTACGACGCCCGCCACGCCCTGGCCGACCTGCTGGCCGACGAGGACGCGGAACGCGACCGGGAAGGGGGCTCGAGTGGACCAGACCGGAAGTGACCACGAGAACGACGACGTTGCTCGCGCCCTCGCGGAGGCCGCGCAGGACATCGCGTACACACCGCAGGAGTTGGCGGCCCGCCTCGCGGAACTCAAGGCGAGGCCCGCCCGTTCGGCCCCGCACGCCACCGGCGCGCCCCGGCCCGCACGGGAAGCACGCTCCGCGTCGGCCGAGGAGAGCGGACGCAGCCGGACGCACGGCTCAAGTCCCCTTGCGACCACGGCAGTCGACACCCCGCCTCCTGCGGAACAGCCGTCCCGCACCGGCATGGGCGAGCGGCCGCGCGGCCCCCTCTACGGGTCTGCCCGCCGCAATGTCGAGCGCATCCTTCGCGCGGCACGCGCGGTGTTCGGCACGCTGGGATACGACGCGCCGATGGAGGACATCGCGCGGCGGGCCCGGATCGGTGTGTCCACGATCTACCGGTACTTCCCGAGGAGGGAGGCGCTGGTGCGGCAGATCGCCGAGGAAGAGGCAGCCCTCCTGAACGAACAGGCGCGGAACGTCCTCGACGAGGAGAGTGAGCCGGGGGAAGCACTGGCGAAGTTCGTGCGGACGGCGGTGATGAGCGGTTCCGGTCGGCTCCTGCACCCTGACGCGGTGGCAGGACTGCCGACGGAGGAACCTGCCCTGGCCGATCTCCTGCACGGCATGGAGCAACTGCTCAGCCGCGCCCGTGCGTCCGATGACGTACGGGCGGACATCACGGTGCGAGACCTGCTGATGGTGATCAGCTCGGCGCCGCCCCACCATCCTGATCCGGCCGTCCGGGCAGAACTGACCACACGGATGCTCGACGTTCTGCTGGCGGGCCTGCGTGCCGAGCATCAGCGGAAGGAGTCGTTCGCCGAACAGCTCGCGACGGCCAGTCAGCGCCGGATCGACATCGAGCACGCCAAGGGGATCCTGGCCGAGCGACTTCATATCGACCCCGAGCAGGCCTTTGCCCTGATGCGCCATCACGCCCGCCATTCCCGCAAGAACGTGTCCGACGTGGCCTTGGAGATCATCCGGGAACCCGCCGACAGCAGGCGCTTCCTCCGGCCCGACCGCGACTGACCGCGCGCACTCAGGCGGAGGGCTCGGACGGATGCGTGTAGCGCAGCGGATCCGCGGGCGGTTCGCCGCGGTAGATCCACTGGGTGAGTTCCTCCCACTGCCGTCGCTCCGCCACGAGGTCGTCCGGCGGCGCGATCCGCATCGTCGTCAGGACGTCGTGGCGGTAGAGGTCGAAGGTGGCGCGAATGGCCTCCGCGTACTGCCCGGCCTGCGCCAGCGCGGCGCGGTACGCGACGACGGCGACCAGTGCGGTGGCGGCGCCGAGGACCGCGGCAGCGACCCCGTGGCCGGAGGAGACGAGGAAGACGGTGCCGGTGCCGCCGCTGACGGAGAGGGACAGGGTGAGGCTCGTCAACGAGGTCAACGGCAGGAGCGCCTCGTCCAGTTGGTCGCGGAACGTCTGGGGCAGTACGGGAGTGAATCGCGGCCACCAGATCACCGCGTCGATCCGGTAGCGCTGATAGGAGTGCTCCTCGGCGGCGGTGAGCAGGTTGCCCAGGCGGGTGGGGCGGATCAGCTGGCTGTTGCGCGGGTAGGCGCGCAGTGACGCGCTTTCAGGGAGCCGGTCGCGTCGCAGCGTCTGGCGCGACCGGCCCCATTCCTTGATCCAGGACGGCAGCGGATAGCCCTCGAACAACCGGATGACCGGGGCCACATGGAGGAGGAACGCGATCAGCGTGACCCCCGCGGCCCCGGCGATGCCCAGCCAGGTCTGGGCGGCCGCGCCGAGACCGTGCCACTGCGCGACGGACGTCCGCCAGCCGTGCGCGAGCGCGTAGGCGCCGCACAGCAGCAGGGCCCCGCAGAGCGAAGGGAACCAACTGCCCAGCAGGAACCGGCGGTCCAGCAGGCTCCCGAAGCGGTTGACGAAGGCGCCGAGCACATCACTCCTGATCGTCGGCAGGAGGGAGGAACGCGGTCATCAGCCTGCCGTCGACCGGACAGCGGGCCCGGAGATCGGTGGTCCACACCTCGATGCGCGACGGCGGGAACACATGCGCGCCGGGCTCCGCCGGGCAGCGGTAGGTCAGACCGCTGGCGGGCGAGACCGGGTCGCCGGGCAGACCGCCGCGGTCGGGCGTCGCCCCCGCGAACCGTTCGAGGGGCGCCGGGACCAGCTCGGACCTGGCCAGCAGACCGCCGCTCTCGGACACCAGCCAGCTCATCTCGGAGTGGGCGAGCAGGATGTGGAAGGCCTGTTCCAGGGTGAGGTGCGCGGGCACCAGGAGCGCAGGCTCGGCCGCCTCGTCGAGAGTCACTGCCTCCCCGAGGGAGGCCAGCCGTTCGTACCGTACGACCCCCGAGATGACGCCCTTCGCCGGGTCACCCAGCACCGCTGACTGACCGGGGCAGAGCACGCCGAGGGCTTCGCTCCGGCTCATGCCGTCCGTGAGTACGGGGGCGGGCGGACCGCATGCGTCGGTCACCGTGCGAGGAGAGGACACGCGGCCATCATGGGTCAGTCCGCGGTGAGGACGAAAGGGGCCCAGTAGAGGGAATGGTCGAACGGCCGGACGGCCGCCCACAGCGGTGCCGGTGGGGTCTCGTCGCCGAGTTCGGCCGCGATGTCGGCGAGGGTGAGTTCGCGCAGCCACCGCTGGGCCTGCCCCAGCGCGGTCGCCAACGGGTGCCGGTCCACCAGGAGATGGTGGTAGAACCGGCCGACGTACAGCGCGGTCGCCAGGTCGTTCACGCGCCACAGAGTGCCGAGCACGGCGTGGGCACCCGCGGTGAGGAACCCCGTGGCCAGCGAGAAGGGTTCGTCCTTGAACGGGCTTCCGGCGGGTACGGCGCTCTGGCACGAGGTCAGCGTCACGAGGGCCACGCCGTCGAGCAGCCGGGTGTCGAGGAGGTCGCGCACCACCATCGGCCCGTCGGACAGTTCGATGCCGGAGTCGAGGGCGTACTGGTGATGCACTTGTCCGTGGCAGGCGAAGTCCACATGGGTGGCTTCGGCGACGGCGGTGCGTACGGCGTCCCCGGTCGCGGCGTGTTCGGGGAGTTCGACCAGGGCGGCGCCACCGGCCCGGGCCGCCTTGGCCACCTCGGCCCGCTGGGTCGCGGCATGGGGGAGGGGCGTGGGGTTGGGCAGGGGGTTGGTGACGGTGACCATGCGGGGGCGTCCCGTCCGGTGCGAGCGGGCACGCAGGGAACGGAGCACGGCGGCGGACGGGAGGTAGGAGACCCCGAACTCCTCGCTCAGGGGCACCTGTCCCGCCTCGTCGACCGCACAGGCGTGCAGGGGAAAGGTGTTGAGGATCCCGCAGGCGACGAGGTGCACCCGCTCGATGCCCGCGTCCCTGAGCTCCTCGGCCAGCGGCCTGCAGACCAGCTCACCGATGACGGGGAACGCCTCGTCGAGCGCCTTGCGCAGCAACGGCACGAATCCCGGCAGGAATTGGTTCGGCAGCCAGGCGCCGATGGCGTAGATCTCGGAAAGACCGCCGGAGCACCAGCGCATGCGGACCGTGCCGTCGGGCAGGACGAGCAGGATCAGCGGACGCTGCGTCCCCGCGGAGCCGTCGTCGTCGCACATGACGTACGCGACCGAGGCCCGCTCGTCGAGCAGCGCGGCGATCTCCGCGAGCGTCAGCGGCTCGGCCGTCAGAGCCAGACCGGTGCGGGTCTGGATCCGGGCCAGGACGTCCTTGTACTGGGCCCATGCCGCGCGTGCCTCCTCCCGGTTGTCCAGCCAGTTCGCCGGATCCCGGATGACGGCAAGCGGTTCGATGCCGCCGAACGAACCGGTCAGGGAGGTGCGGTCGACACGGCCCGCGTCCTGGAACCGTGCGGCCGCCTTCGCGTACTCCTGGTGCAGTCCGGGGTCGTGCTTGGCCAGCAGAGCGAGGTGCGTGGCCTCGTACTCCGGGAAGCCGTTCAGCCTGCCCGCGTCGAGGCTTTCGACCGCGAGCGTCAGGAGGCGCTGCCGTTCGCCCCCGTCCGCCGTCCGCTCCGCCGCCCTGGCGAAGCACAGGCCCGCCTGCTCGGCCACGTTGTCGCGGAACCAGCCGCGCACCATCTCCTGGTCCGTGGGCAGCCGCGCGGCACGCACCGCGTAGCGGCGGGCGGTGACCGCGTCGTGGTAGGCGCGGCCTGCCCGCTCCTGATCGCCCTGGCTCAGACGGGCGTGCCCCAGCCACTCACTGGCGATGCCGAACTCGCGGGGCGACACCTCCATGGGGGTGAGCCTGCGGGCGGTCAGGGCGGCCCGGAAGGAACGGGGGTCGGCCGGGCCGTAGGCGCGGGCGAGGCGCAGTTGGACACGGGCGAAGCTGTCGGCGTCCCTCAGCTCTTTGAAGATGTCCCTGGCCTCTTCGAGCGGCGCGATCGCGGCCTCCCGGTGTCCGTACGTCAGATGTGCCTCACCGATGACCGCCTTCACGTGGGCGGTGCCCGGGGGAGTCGTGGCAGTGTCCAGGGCTTCGTCGAGACGGCCGAGGACCTCGGCGTAGCGCGCCTGCCGGTCCTCGTCACCGATCTCCGAGCCGGACTCCCGGTCGATGGCCGATGCGGCGAGCGAGGTCTGCAGGTGCAGCCACAGCTCCGGCTCGTCCTCCCTGGTGATCTCCGTGAGCGCGCCTTCGAGCGCCTGGGTCGCCAGGTCGTCGAAGCCACCGAACGGGTGCTGGGCCCAGGCGGTCCCGAGGACGGCGAGCGCATGGGCGAGCTTCGCGCCCGAACCAAGGAGTGGGAGCGCGGTCATCAGGTACTGGACGGCCTGCTCGTGGGTCTCGGCCTGCGTGAGGCTGCCGTGGGTGAGCAGCGTCGCGGCGAGAGCCACCGCTTCGTCCGCCCACCCCTGCGGCTCCTCGTCGGCGGACACCAGGGAGAGCGCCGCCCTCTGGTGCTCGACGGCGGCGTCCTGGGCCTCGGGGTCGGTGGCGCCCAGGCGCAGACAGACCATGGCGAGGTGGTGGTGCACGCCGCGCCGCTCGTGCGTGTCGGCGACGTCCAACGCCGCCTCCAGAGCCGCCCTGCCCGCCAAGAGGTCGGCGCCGCTCCCGGCCAGCTGGTGACGTGCGAAGTACGCCTGGCCCAGGCCGTATTGGCTGCGTGCGTACTCCGGACGACCCGGCGGGAAGGCCTGCAGCGCCGCGGTGAAGTGGCCGATGGCGCGGTCGAGATCGGCGGCGCGCTCCGCGGGCCTGCGCCGGAGCAGACGGCACCAGCCGAGTCCGTCCTCGGTGATCGCCCAGCGCATCTCGTCCTGTTCGCGGCTGCGCAGCCGTGCCACTTCCTCGAGGACGGCCAGGCCCTGCTCGAAGTCGTCGGTGCTGCCGCCCCGCAGTCCTCGACTCACATACGCGCCGCCCAGCCCGTAGGTGGAGATGGCCCAGCGCTTAGGGCTCGCGTCACGGTCGAAGACGGTCAGCGAGGCCAGGTAATCCTCGATCGCCTCGCCGTACCGATGCAGTACGACGAGGCAGTTCGCGCGGCTCGTCATGACGAGGCCCCACAGCTGCGGGTCGTCTTCTCTGCGCCAGCCCTCCAGGGCCGCCGCACAGATGTCGAGCGACCGTTCGGCGTCGTTCTCGCCGACCAGGACGACGTGCGCGAGCGCTTGTTGGTACTGGGCCCTGGACGCCACGTCGCCGTGCGCCGCGGCCAGTTCGACCGCCGCCGCCAGCAGTTCCCCGGACTGCCGGAGGTTCTCCTGCCGGTCCCCGAACTGCCGCCGCATGAGGAGGATGCCCAGACTGCCGAGGGCCGTCGCCGCGGTCAGGTCCTCGCGGTCACCGAGGAGGTCGGCGAGGCGGGCCGCCGCCAGGAGCTGGTACTCGGACGGCAGCGCGGCACCGGCGCCCACGTGCGCGGACGTGCGCCACCGGGCGACGGCCGCGCCCGTGCCGGTGGCCCGGCATTCCTTGAGGAACGCGACGAGTGCTTCAAGGACCCATGTGTCTTCCTCGCGCACATGGGGCCGAAGTCCCTCCAATTGGTCCGGGAATTCCCCCTCGATGACCACGGGATTTCCGCCCAAGAGGGTCTGCCAACTGCTCCAGTCGGCCTGGTCGGCCATGTTCACCAGCATCGACGCATGCGGCGAACTCATCAGTATCTCCATGAGCGGCACATCGGCGTCAAAGGACGTCTGTCCCCGCAACGCCCTCAACACCTGGCTCACTTGCTCCAGGGCAACCGCCAGCCGCACGTCACCCTGGGCCACCGCCGTCTCCCCGACGTCAGCGACCATCTGATCGAATTCCGGGGTCAGTACTGCGGGAAAACGCTCGGCCAAAGCCACGATCTTTTCGACCGATCCTGCATTCAAAAGCTTGACCAGGAGCCGCTCTTGACGACGGTGCATTCGTCCACGATAGGGCGTGGGATCGGCCTCGGTACAGGTAAAGGCCGCGGGTGGGCGGGGCGCGCGGGGTGCGCTGCGGGCGCGGTCGGCGGGCGGTCCGCGGAGCGGGCACGTACTGTCGTCGCCATGACTGACAATGCGCTGCGTTCCGTCACCATCGAGCGGTCCGGCCCCGGCCGGTTCACCGCGACCAACGCCCGCGGGGGCACGCTGAGCTTCGGCACCGGCGAGGGCACCGACTTCACGCCGGTCGAGTTGTTCCTCGCGGCGATCGGCGGCTGTACCGCGGCCGACGTGGAGGTCGCCACGAGCCGTCACACGGAACCGACCACGTTCTCCCTCACCGTGACCGGCAACAAGGTCGAGGACGAGAGCGGCAACCGGATGTCGGACCTCCAAGTCACCTTCTCCGTCGCGTTCCCGGACGGGCCGTCGGGGGAGCGCGCCCGCACGATCCTGCCCCGCGCCGTGAAGACCTCGCACGACCGGCTCTGCACGGTCAGCCGCACCGTCGAGGCGGGCACACCGGTCGGCGTGACCGTGTCCGACGGGGCCGCAGGCGCCTGACGCCCGAAGACGGCGCAGGGGCGACCCGGTGGGGGAGCTGCCGTCAGTCCGGCGGCAGCTCGGTGGCGAGCCGGTCGGCGGGCACGCGCTCGATGCGGGTCCAGCCCTTCCAGCCGCGCTCCGCCAGGATCGCAAGGACCAGTTCGGCGCCCGGTGAGGACTCGAGCATGGTCGAGTCGAGGAGGTCGACGAGCTGGTCGTCGAAGCCGTCGCCGCCCACCTCGCCCGCCGCCACGGCGCGCAGCATCAGACGCTCCAGGATGTCGGCGATCTCGACGATGCGCGGATCGTCGGCCGGCCAGTCGAGCGGCCCTCTGAGCAGGCTGTAGAGCCGCACCATGTCGGGGTCGTCCAGCTGCTCGTGCTTCTCGGCGATCACGGCGTCGATCAGGTGCGGCACCTGGGCGGCGACCATGATCCAGGCATCCCGTTCCATCTCGATGTACTGCTCCCCGACACCGAGGGCGCGCAGCCGGCCGAGATAGTCCACGACGCTCTGCGGGAGCGCCAGATGCTCTCCGGCGGCGAGCCGGGCGAGCCGTTTGCGGGTGTTCTGCAGCCGCCGGATCCCGGCGCGGAGTTCCTTGTCGATGTCCTGGACGCCGTCGGCGAACTCCTCAGGACCGGCGTCGAGGAGCTCCTGCACGCGGGCCAGCGGCACACCGGCGTCCGCCAGGGTGTGGATCCGGATCAGGCGCACGACCGCGGCGGCGTCGTAGCTCCGGTATCCGGACCGGTCGCGTGCGGGTTCCGGCAGCAGCCCGATCTGGTGGTAGTGGCGCACCGCCCGCACCGTCACCCCGGCGTACGCCGCCAGCTGGCTGATGGTGAGCATGGTCCCAGCCTGCCTCAGGCGATCTTCCGGCGGTAGACGGCCATCGCGGAGACGTACGCCACGACGAGGATGCCGACGCACCAGGCGAGGGCGGTCCAGATGTCGTCGCCGACCGGCTGCTGGTCGAACAGGTGGCGGATCGCGTTGACGATGGACGTCACCGGCTGGTGTTCGGCGAAGGCGCGCACCGGTCCCGGCATGGTCTGTGTGGGCACGAACGCCGAGCTGACGAACGGCAGGAAGATGAGCGGGTAGGCGAACGCGCCCGCGCCCTCCACCGATGTCGCGGTGAGTCCGGGGATCACGGCGATCCAGGTCAGGGCCAGCGTGAACAGGAGCAGGATGCCCGCGACCGCGAGCCACTCAAGGACTCCCGCCCCCGAGCGGAAGCCCATGAGCACGGCGGCGCCCACGACGATCACGAGCGAGATCAGGTTGGCGGCCAGCGAGGTGAAGACGTGGGCCCACAGCACGCCCGACCGTGCGATCGGCATGGACTGGAACCGCTCGAAGATCCCGCTCTTCATGTCGGTGAAGAGCCGGTACGCGGTGTACGAGATGCCCGACGCGACCGTGACGAGCAGGATGCCGGGCAGCATGTAGTCCACGTACGCGTCCGACCCCGTGTCGATCGCGCCGCCGAACACGTAGACGAACATCAGCATCATGGCGACCGGCGTGAGGACGGTGGTGATGATGGTGTCCAGGCTGCGTGTGACATGGCGCAGGGTCCGCCCCGTGAGCACGGCGGTGTCGCCGAAGAAGTGTGTGGTCATGGCTGCCCCCTAGTTCTTCCCTGTGCGCGGGTTCTTCGTGGCGATGGCGTCGTCGCTCGTGCCGTCGCTCGTGTCGTCGCTCTTGTCGTTGCCGCCGATGACCGCGAGGAAGATCTCCTCCAGGGTCGGCTGCTTCTCGACGTACTCGACGTCGGCGGGCGGCAGCAGCCGCTTCAGCTCGGCGAGGGTGCCGTGCACGATGATCCGGCCCTGGTGGAGGATCGCGATCCGGTCGGCCAGCTGTTCGGCCTCGTTCAGATACTGCGTGGTGAGCAGCACCGTCGTCCCGTACCCGGTGAGTTCCTTGACGGCCTGCCACACCTCGATGCGCCCCTCGGGGTCGAGACCGGTCGTCGGCTCGTCCAGGAAGATCACCGGCGGATTCCCGATGAGGCTCATCGCGATGTCGAGGCGGCGGCGCATCCCGCCCGAGTAGGTGGACACCTTCCGTGCGCCCGCGTCGGTCAGTGAGAAGCGCCTCAGCAGGTCGTCCGCGATCGCGGAAGGGTCCTTGAGGTGGAGCAGCCTGGCGACGAGGACGAGGTTCTCGCGGCCGCTGAGGATCTCGTCGACGGCCGTGAACTGTCCGGTGAGGCTGAAGGACTCCCGCACGTTCGCCGGTTGCGTCGCGACGTCGAATCCGTTGACCTGGGCCGTCCCCGCGTCGGCCTTCAGGAGCGTGGCAAGGATCCGCACGGTGGTGGTCTTGCCCGATCCGTTGGAGCCGAGCAGGGCGAAGATGCTGCCCCGGGCCACGTCGAAGTCCACGCCGCGCAGCACTTCGAGCGTGCCGTACGACTTCTTGAGCCCCTGCACGCGAATGGCCGGACCGGCGATCGATTGGGCCGTCATGGTGTTCTCCCTCCTTTGCGGAGCTGTTCCGGTCGACTGCGCGGAAGCTCCTGCCAGCAGGATGGAGGGTTGACGCGGCGTCAAGGTCAAGCCGTCCCCGACCTCGGGATCCGGACGTCAGCGGAAGCCGATCGTCAGGTACGTCTCATCCGGGCCGGGCGGGCGTATCCAGGACGCCGATTCGAAGGAGTGCAGCCTGCCCTCGGTGAGCGCGAGGCGCGGCAGGGTCAGGCCGTACCGCTCGGCGATGGCGTCGAGGACGCGTTCCTCGGCGGCTGTCCGGGAATCCGCACCCGGGGTGGTGAAACCGAGGGCAGAAGGGGCCAGTTCGGCGGGGAGGGTGCCGGTGGTTTCCTCGACCGCGCCGTCGCGCACCGTCCAGGAGTGGAGCAGCGTCCCGGCCTCGGCGACCGACAGATGGAACACCGGTGTGTGCCGGCCGAGTTGGTGCCACAGCACGATGGCGCGGCCGCCGCCCGCCGAGGCCGCCGGTGCGGGCGAGACGAACCGCTCCGTGGAGAACGACGTGGACGGATCCTGCTCGAAGCCGAAGCTCCAGCCCGCCGCGGCCCGTCCGACGTGCAGCAGCGGTTTGTCGTCGTGGCTGGAGAACTGCCGTTGATCGGGGTGATGGTGGCGGCGGAGCCTCCAGTGGTGCAGCGGCGGGGCCAGGGCGGCATCGTCCGAGGAGCCGAGCAGGGCGGGCAGTTCGTCCGGGGCGACCCCTTCGACCAGGATCAGCCGGAAGTCGGGCTGCTCGGCCGCGCCCTCCCGCAGTCCTTCGGGCCGCACGAGCCAGGACAGGCCGCCCGGGTCCTGGTCGGAGGCGGGGGACGGCACCGGGCCCGGTTCGCCGCCGCGCGGGGTGGCGAGCAGTTCCGCGCGCCGCTCGGAGGTGAGCACCGGAGCCAGTACGGGATCGGCGAGCAGGCCCAGCGGGGCGATGTGATGCGGGTCGAGCGGCTGCCACTGCGGGATCGCGGCGCGCAGGATCCGCCACGCGGTGTCGGTGTCGCCCCAACGGGCCTTCTCGCGGGCCTCGTCGACCGCGTCGCCGAACGCGCCGTCGGCCTCGTAGCGCCAAGTGCCCTCGTTCATCTCGCGCAGGATGTCCGCCGCGGCCCGTGCGGTGCCGGGGAAGACATCGGGGTCGGCGACGTGCCAGTTCTCCACGCGGCGTCCGCTGCTGAGCAGGTGGGCGGCCTCCAGCGGGAGCTGCTCGGCCAGGTAGCGGTCACCGCCCGGCAGCGGCCGGTGCCGGGTCGTCCCGAACGGGATGCTCAACTGCCCTATCTGGTCCAGGAGATCGGCTGCGTGCGGCCTGCCGTACCGCTGGGCCTCGACCAGCAGCCCGGCCGCCTCCTCGTGGCGGCCGCGCAGCGCCTCGGTCCTGGCCAGGGCGACGGCGGCGTCCTGGGTGCGCGTGGTCTCGTTGACGAACGATGCGCCGTCCTCCTCACGGCCCGCCTGAAGATGGTGGAACTCCTGGTGCATGGCGACCATGTAGGCCGCGAACGACGGATACCGCGTCGGTTCGTCCGCGTGCCAGCTCGCCCACACCCGCACCGCCCATTCGCCGTCCGGCCCGACATCCTCCGGGTCGAGCAGTACGTACATGGCGTCCGACTCGACGTCCAGCTGTAGTGCGCGCGACCACAGGCCGACCTGCGCCCGCACCTCCGGCGGATTGTCCTCCTCGCCCCAGAACTCGTCGAAGTCCTCGCCGAGCTCACTGGCATTCTCGTGCCAACGCGCCTCACGGGTGCCCGCCAGCGCCCAGACGAAGCCGCCCGCATGCTGCCAGCCGTCGCTGACCCGCAGGAACTCCCGGTAGGACGGCGGCATTTCACACCCGAGGCGGGCTTCCATCGCGGCTATCTCCGCCGGGCCTGCCGGATCGAACCCGAGCCAGCCGCGCCGCAGCGCCTCGACGTCCGCCGGACGCAGGCCCACCGCGTCGCGCCGCGCGTCGGCCCACTCCCGGCTCCACCGGGCAAGGAAAGGCTGCCAGTCAAAAGTCTCTGCCGTCATGCGGTGATCGTCGCACCCGGCACTGACAGTGCCGGTGGATGCGGTCATGCCAGGTCTCCGCCGGAAGTCAGGTGCTGGAAGACTGGCTGGCCGAGGTCATGAGGAGGAGGGGGCGTATGGCGAACACGTTGCGGAGGACTGCTGCCGGACTCGCGATGGCGGTGATGGCGGCGTTCGCCGTGCCGGGTGGTCCCGCGCAGGCCGCGTCCGCGGGTGGCGGGGGTCTCGACGGGGTGTGGCGCATGGACGGTTACGGCACGGTGATGACCGTCAAGGACGGGAAGCTCGCGTCGTACGACACCACGAGTGACAGCTGCGTACGCGGGTTCATGGATGCCCGGCAGGCGGGCAGCCCGGCACCCGATGGGGCCACGCGGTTCACCAACAAGGACATCGGGCTCGCGATGACCTTCGCGCCGCAAGGACGCAGGCATGCGCGGCTCGACCTGGACGGGACGGTCGGCGTACGGCACATGAAGCGCCTGGCCGCCCTGCCCGAGGAGTGCGGGCGGGCGGCGCCGGAGGACCCCCGCTCCGTCTTCGACCGGTTCTGGGCGACGTTCGCCGAGAACTACCCCTTCTTCGAGGCCAAGGGCATCGACTGGGAGGCCCTCGGGAACCGGTACCGGTCGCGTGTCACGCCCCACACCACCGACGCCGAACTGCAGCAGATCTTCACCGGGATGATCCGGCCGCTGAACGACGCCCACACCGCGCTCTTCCACGAGCTCACCCCCGTCTTCGGGGGCCTGCGGCCCGGCACCCGGCTGCCCACGGACGAACTGCGCGCACGGGCCGCGCGAGCCGTCGACCGGCAGCTCGTCGGACCGGTGCGGACGTTCGCGCAGGGCAACCTCGCGGTGGGTGAACTCCCCGACGGCATCGCCTACTTGCGTATCAACAGCTTCAGCGGATACGTCGCCGACGGGACGTTCGAGCAGGAGCGGGCCGAACTCGACCGGGCCCTGGACGCGTTGCTCGGCGACGGCAAGAGCGACGGCAAGAGCGACGGCAAGAGCGACGGCAAGAGCGACGGCAAAGGCGACAGCGACGGAACGGATCGGGTCCGTGCCCTGCGGGGCCTGGTCATCGACGTCCGCCTCAACGACGGCGGCTCGGACGCGCTCGGCCTGCGGATCGCCTCCCGCCTGACGGACCGCGCCTACACGGCGTACACCAAGGTGGCCAGGAACGATCCGCGGGACCCGAACCGGTACACACGCCCGCAGCCGATCACCGTGCGTCCCTCCGACGCCCCCCGCTGGACCGGGCCGGTCGCCGTGCTGACCAGCGGAAGTTCGATCAGCGCGGCGGAGTCTTTCACCCAGGCCCTGATCGAGCGCTCGCCCGGCGTGACGCGGATCGGGGAGAACACCCAGGGCGTGTTCTCGGACACCCTGACCCGGATCCTGTCGGAGAAGTGGGCGGTCATGCTCCCCAACGAGAAGTACCTGGACCGCAACGGCGACACCTTCGACGGCCCCGGCATCCCTCCCCATGTGCAGACCCCCGTCTTCACCGAGGAGGAACTCGACGGCGGACTCGACTCGGCCCTGACGGCGGCGCGCAAGGTCCTCGGTACGCCCTCGTCCTGAGTCACCACGGCCGTCCGCCGGTCGATCACGTCCCCGGGTCTAGGAGGCCTTGCACAGGGCGTGGTCGACGAGCTTGCGGGTGGCGGTGTTGAAGGACGCAAGGTCGGGGGTGCTGCCGTTGCTGGTGATGGAGACGGCGATGGAGCGGCGGCCGTCGGGGGTGACGCCGGTGCGGGTGTAGGAGCCGAAGCCGTCGCCCTCGTGGTGCCAGTAGCCGCTGCCGCAGGAGAGGGGGACCCAGCGCAGCCCGAGGCCGTAGCCGCCCTTGGGCCATTCGGCGAGGTCGGCCGCGTCACCGGTGCGGGCCACGGTGCGCTGCATCTCGGCGAGTTGGGCCTTGGGCAGCAGCTTGCCGGTGACCAGCGCGCGGAAGAAGGTGTTCAGGTCCTTCGTGGTGCTGATGACGGCCGAGTCGGCGGTGTGCTGGAGGCTGTGCTCGGTGACGTCCAGCGATTCTCCCGTGGGCATACGGAGGGTGACGCGCGCATGAGGGCCGGGGATGAAGGGGTTCGCCCCGCCGATGGAGGTGTGCCGCAGCCCGAGCCGGGCGATGACGCGGTGCTCGACCTGCTCGCGCCAGCCGGCCCCGCCGGCCTTCTCGATGACCATGGCGGCGAGCAGGTAGTTGGTGTTGGAGTACGCCCAGCGCGGGTGCTCGGCGTCGGGGGTGAACAGGGGGCGGTGGCGCATGGCCGTCGCCACCCAGGTGCGCGGCGGGGTCGTGTCGTAGCGGTGCCCCTCGAAGTCCCGGGCGAGGGCGCCGCCGACGTCGGGGTCGTCGACGTAGTCGAAGATGCCGCTGGTCTGCCGCAACAGGTCCCGGACCGTGATCTTGGAGCCGTCGTTGCCGTTGCCCGACACGACTCCCGGCAGCCACTTCTCGACGGTGTCGTCCAGCGACAACGCGCCCTCGGCGGCCAGTTGGAGCGCGACGACGGCGGTGAAGGTCTTCGTCGTGCTCGCCGCGCGGAACTGGGCGTCCCAGGGCACCCGCCCCGCGCCGTCGGCGGCCCCGGCCCCGCTTCTCGCGCGGACGGTGCCCCGGCCGGTGTCGAGTTCGGCCAGGACACTCACGTCACCGCCCGCCTTCCGCACCGCGTCGACGTCCGCCGCGAGCGCGCCGCGGCCGTATCCGCGCGGCCCGCCGTCGGCGTCCGCGCCGGAGGCGCTGACCGGCGGTCCCGCCACGATCCCGGCGACGACGGTGCCCACCACGGCCGCGCCGATCCAGCCCTTCCTGCCCCGCCGCTGAGTTGACCCGAAAGCGCGCGCCTGCACCCTGAACCTCCTTGTTGACCGGACCCGTTGGCCCTGTCCAAGAGCCAACCAGCGCGCGAAGCCGGGGAGTATGGGCTCACCCACCCAAGGCATGGTGGTGCTGGTGCCACCCTGCTGCCGACGCTCAAGTCGGCAGGTGACGTGCGAAGAACGACCGTACGAGACGGCGGACGGCGGGCACGGTGACGTGCGGGTCGGCCCTGCCGACCATGGCGGCGCGGTCGGCGGAGGTCATCAGGGCGGCCTTGTGGAGCTGGGGGACGAGGGCCGCGTAGTCGGTGAAGCTCCAGTGGTGGGCGTCCCGGAGCTGCCGTCGTGCGACGGGGCCGCCGTGTGCCATGAGCGCCGCCCAGGAGCGGTCGAGGCGGGCGTCGCGGAAGCCGTCGGTGCAGGCCAGGAGCAGCGGCCGGTCGGTCGCCTGCCGGGCCACCGGGAAGAGTTCGCCGTCCATCTGGTCGAGATATCCCTCCATGTTGATGGCGGCGGCGATCCGGTGGTCCTCGTGAAGCGCCTGGGCAACCGCCGTACCGCCCGCGGAATGCCCGTACATGCCAACCTGGTCGAGGCCGAGGGCGTCGAGGACGAAACGGAGGTCGGCGACGCGGGTGTCGACCATGGTGCGGAAGGTGTCCGCGTCGGGCGGGCCCATCAGCGTGGTTTCCCGGACCCGCTTGCGGTGCGGCCGCTCGTTGGGAAACTCCACCTCGCTGGTCTCCCCGGGATGGTCGACGGTGATCACCGTCCAGCCGTGCGAGGCGAGGTCCACCGCGAGAGCGCTGCCCATCGTGCGGGCGTCGCCGCCGCCGGGGCTGTAGAGCAGGACGGGGCGCCGGCCGGGCAGGGGGCGGGGGCCGGTGCGGGCGTGGGTGAGGGTGGCCGCCCAGTCGACTCCGGCCTGCGGCAGCGGTGGGTGGATCCAGTGGGCGAGGCGGGCGAAGGACGCGGCGGCGGCCGGGGTCAGCTGCGCGGCGCGCGGGAAACGGTGTCCGGGTACGGCCGGACGCAGGATCGTGACCATGAGCTCGCGCACGCCGATCCTGGGCTCCCAGGGGTCGTTGCGGGAGGAGTCGAGAAGGTAGCGCGTGGTGGCGGCGACGGGGTGCGGCCCGTCGGGCCTCGGCAGGCGCAGTCGCAGGAGGGGTGCCGTGTCGCGGGCGGCGGCGGGGGCCGGGGCGGCGCCGAGCAGCAGGGCTCCGGCGGAGGCGAGGGCGCCCTTGGCGAGTGTCCGGCGGCCGGGTGTGAAGGGTGAAGTCATGGACGGCATCCTGGGGGTGGGCGCCGGGCCGGGACGAAGCGTGCGGCTGGGGCCGAAAGGCTGGCGCCGACCAGGGGGATGTGCATGATCCGGATCCATTTCACGGCGGGCGACTTCGCCCGGGTGCGGTTCGCGCCGCGGCCCTCGCCCGTGCCCGAACTGCACGCGGCCCTGATGATGCTGGTCGTCCCGCACGAGGCACTGCTGTTCGGACGCTGGCGCAACAGGCTGCTCCGGACCCTGCCGAGCGCGGTCGAGCCGCTCGCCGACCTGGTGCCCGACGGGGTGGCGCCCGCCTTCCTCGACGTACTCGGAGACACCCTGGACGAAGGGCTCGCGCTGATCGGGGCGGCCCGCGCCGAGTTCGTACGCACCGAGATCGAGCAGATCTACGCGCACCGCCCGGCGCCGCCGTGGATCCGGGCCCTGCACGGCGGGGACGCCGGGGCCCGGCGGACGCTGGGACAGGCGCAGCGGGCGGCGTACGAGACGGTGCTCGCGCCGGTGTGGCCGCAGGTCCAGGACCTGCACCGGGCGGAGTTCACCCGCCACGCCCTCGCCGTCGCCGAACAGGGCCTCGGCGCCGCGCTCACCGCTCTGCTCCCCGACGCACAACTACGGGACGCCGTCTGGGAGTTGCCCCTGCCGGTCACCCCGGGAGTGCGGGAGGTCCGCCTCGACGGTCGCGGCCTGATCCTGCGGCCGACCTTCCACTGGCGCAGCGGCCCGCTCATCCAGGACCTGCCGGACCGCCCGGTGGTCCTCACCTACCCGGCAGGCGGTGGGCTGCCGCTCCTCCCGGACGGGGGCGACGCCTTGGACGAACGCCTCGCGGGAGTCCTCGGACGCACCCGGCTCGCCCTGCTGCGCTCCTTGGACCAGGCCCGGACGACCACGGGGCTGGCCCGCCGCATCGGCGTCAGCAGCGCGACAGCCTCCGCCCACGCCTCCGCCCTGCGCGGCGCCGGCCTCCTCACCACCACCCGCACGGGCCGCTCGGTACACCACGAACGAACGCCCCTGGCAGACCTGCTGCTGTCCGACCGCACCGGCGAGAGCACTTCGTAAGGTCCTGGCCGGGCACGCGGACCTGTTTCTGGTCCGTTCGAGCCCTTCGTCCCTGCCGTACGGCCTCCGGCGAGCGCAGGATGGGGATCATGAACAGCCTTCCGGTCATCACCGCCGTCGACGGATCCGACCACAGCCTCAAGGCCCTCGAATGGGCGTTGGACGCCGCACGGCGCCGCAACGCGGAACTGCTCGTCGTCCACATCAGGGCCGACTACGTGAAGGCCCTTCCCCTGCCGGGCGCGCTGCCCGTCATGCCACCCGTGGACGAGGTCCCGGTCCTCGCCGCGGTGCGGGAGTCGTTCGAGGGCCGTACCGGCCTGCCGCCCGTGCGCTACTCCACGGTCGACGGGAGCCCCGCCTCCGCGCTGATCGAACTCGCCGACGAGGCGCAGCTCCTGGTGCTCGGTTCGCGGGGGCGCGGCGGCTTCGCGAGCCTGCTGCTCGGTTCCGTCAGCCGCGCGTGCACCGCGCGCGCCGCCTGCCCCGTGGTCGTCGTGCCGCACGCGGCGAGGACCGAGGCGGTCGAGGCGGCAGGCACGTTCGGCCGGGTCGCGCTCGGCCTCGCGCCGGAGGAGACGGCCGACGCCGCCGTGGAGTTCGCGTTCGAGGAGGCCCAGCGCCGGAGCGCCGGGCTCCAGGTGGTCACCACGTATCCGGTGCCGTTCTCCACCCTGGCGCTCATGGGCGGATACACCGACGCGGTGGGGACACCGGAGAGCCCGCGTGTGGAGAAGTCGCTGGCCGAGGCCCAGGACGAGAGGCTGCGCGCTTTCACCGGGCGGTATGCCGATGTGGCCGTCGAGAAGGTGGTGACAGCGGCCGACGCGGCGGGCCGTCTCGTCGTGGCCTCGCAGACCGCCGACCTGCTGGTCGTCGGCCGCCACCGGCGCCGCGTGAACGCCGACTCGTTCCTCGTCGGCTCGGCCGCCAACGCGGTCCTGCTGCACGCCCAGTGCCCGGTGGCCGTGGTGCCTGCCTAGCCGCAGACGCCCGCGGCACCGTCACTGGTCACCGTGCCCCAGGCTCACCGAAGTGCGCTCGCCGCCCGCTGCCGTTGCACCGCGTACCCGGCGGCGGCGAGCGCGACGGTCAGGCCGCTCGTCCACGCCAACTGCCCGCGGGTGGTGGGCTCCAGCGCCATCAGGACGAAGACGGCCGCCATGCCGGCCAGTGCGACCCAGGTGAGGTACGGATACGCCCACATCCGTACGGCCAGTTTCTCGGGCTCCTGCTGTTCGGTGCGGCGGCGCAGGATCAGCTGGGAGACGGCGGTGAACGTCCAGACGACCAGGATCACCGCGCCGATCATGTTGAGCAGCCACTGGAAGATGTCGTCGGGCCGCCAGTAGCTGAGCAGTACGCACAGGAAGCCGAAGGCGGACGAGGCGATGACCGAGCGGCGCGGCACTCCGGAGACGGTGCGGCCGAGCGCGGCGGGGCCCTGGCCGCGGGCGACCAGCGAGCAGGCCATGCGCGAGGAGCCGTAGATGTTGGCGTTCATCGCGGACAGCAGCGCGATCAGTACGACCACGTTCATGATCTGGCCCGCGCCCGGGATGCCCAGCTGGTCGAGGGCGGCGACGTAGGGGCCCTTCTCGACGAGTTCCTTGTCGTCCCACGGCACGAGCGCGACGATCACCAGCATCGAGCCGATGTAGAAGACCGCGATCCGCCACATCGCCGTGCGCACGGCACCGGCGACGCCGCGGACGGGGTCGTCGGACTCGGCGGCGGCGATGGTGACGGTCTCCAGACCGCCGTACGCGAGGACCGAGGCGAGCAGCCCGATGATCAGCCCTTCCGTGCCGTTGGGCAGGAAGCCGCCGTGGCCGGTGAGGTTGGCGGTGCCGGGTGCGTCCGTGCCGGGCAGTACGCCGACGATGGCGAGCCCGCCGATGACCAGGAAGAGGGTGATCGCGCCGACCTTCAGCGCGGCGAACCAGAACTCGAATTCGCCGAAGTTCTTCACCGCCGCCAGGTTCGCGCCGCAGAACACCGCCATGAACAGCGCCACCCACGCCCACTCCGGGGTGCCGGGCAGCCAGCTCGTCATGATGTGCGCGGCGCCGATGCCTTCGAGGCCGACGCCCATGCACAGCATCAGCCAGAACGACCAGCCCGAGGTGAAGCCCGCCCACGGCCCGATCGCGCGTTCGGCGTGCACGGAGAAGGAACCGGAGGCCGGGTGGGCCGCCGACATCTCGCCGAGCATCCGCATGACCAGCATCACCAGCAGGCCGGACGCGGCGTAGGCCAGGACGATCGACGGTCCGGCGGCGGCGATGCCCGCGCCGGATCCGACGAACAGCCCGGCACCGATGACTCCGCCGAGCGCGATCATCGACAAGTGCCGCTGCTTGAGCCCCGTGGAGAGCTGTGGCTCCGGGGCGAGCGATGGCTTGGGAGGGGTACTTGTCGAGGAAGGCATGCGGGCAAGTCTGGATAACTTGCCCGCATGGTGAACACGGTGTCCGATATCCGAACACCGCGCCTACTAAGAGTGGCATTTCAGACACACTGCGCGGCGGGGTCGGCGACGAACGAGACGGGCGGTTCCCGGGCGGGCGTACGCGGCCCGGACCGTCAGCCGGGTTGGAAGAACGCGAGCATCTTCTGGTCGGCGTCCGGCGACATCAGCAATTCCTGGATGTCCGCGGACATCCGGGCGGCAGCGCCGGTGCGCTCGAACATCTCGCGTTCGTACTCTGCGACGGCGGCGGAATGATCGTCCGGGTGCGCGGCCAGCGCGAGGCCGAGCAGGGCGCCGTCGAGCAGCGCCTGGTTCGCGCCTTCCCCCACCGGCGGCATCAGGTGCGCGGCGTCGCCGACCAGCGTGACGCCCGGCGTCGACGGCCAGGTCAGACCGGCCGGGAGCGTGGTGATCGCCCGCGGCACGATCGTGTCGTCGCAGGCCGCGATCAGCGCGGTGAACTGCGAGTCCCAGCCCGTGAACAGGTCGATGAGGCGCGCCCGGGCGGCGGCCGGGTCGTCGAACGGGATCCCGCTGGTGGCGAACCAGTCCTCGGCGGTGTGGTAGAAGCTGAGGCCGATGCGGACGCAGCCGTCGCCATTGCGCTGCGCCGCCAGAGACTGTCCGTTGCCGAGCGCCCAGTAGTTGCCGCGCCCGACCATCGCCGCGAGGTCGGGGTGGGTGCGGTCGATGTCGGGGATGCGGAGCTCGACGACGTTCTGGCCCAGGTGTACCGGCCGGGCGTCGGTGAGCAGTATGCGGACCCGGGAGTTCGCGCCGTCGGCGCCGACCAGCAGGTCGTACGGCGCACTGCTGCCGTCGGCGAAGTGCAGCACCCCCTCGTCGGCGGATGCGAACGCGTGCCCCCAGCGCACCGTGTGTTCGGGGAGAGAGTCCAGCAGCAGGTCGCGCAGATCGGCGCGGTCCACCTCGGGACGCTCAAGGGGGGCGTCATCGGGCGTGTCCTCCTGCAGCAGCAGGGTGCCGTCCGGCGAGAGGAGCCGCATGTCCTGGCCCGCGCCACGGGCCATCGCATAGAACTGCTCGATCAGACCGGCCTCGCGCAGCGCCCGCTGTCCCGAATGGATGTCGAGCATGCCGCCCTGACCGCGCGCGTCGCGCGACGCCTCACGTTCGTACACGACGGCGTCGATGCCGTTCACGTGCAGGACCCGGGCGAGGGCCAAACCGCCCACACCCGCTCCGACAATGGCGATGCCCATATCTGCCTCTCTCCACTCGATGCACTGCATTGATCGATGCACTGTATCGATGCATGCGATGTATTGTCGACGGCATGTTGGTATGGGAACGGCCGGAGCCGCCGCATCGACCGTCGCCGGCCCCGCTGAGCCGGGAGCGGATCGTCGGAGCGGCGATCCAACTGGCCGACGCGGATGGCCTGGACGCGGTGTCACTGCGCAAGATCGCCGCGGCCCTGGACGTCGGACCGATGCGGCTCTACCGCTACATCGCCACCATGGACGAGCTGCTCGACCTGATGGTCGATGCGGTCCACGCCGAGATCCGGCCGACCGGGGACGGCTGGCGCGAGGTGCTGCACTCCCTCGCCGAAGCCGTCCGGCAGGCCGCCCACCGGCACGAATGGCTCGCCGATCTGCTCGGCGGGCGCCCCCAGCTCGGGCCGAACACGCTGGCCAGCGGAGAGGCCGTGGCGGCGGGGATGGACGGCGCCGACCTGGACACCGTCGTCCCTGCGATCGCCGCGGTCAACGCGTATGTGATCGGCGCGGTACGCCGGGAGATCACCGAGCGCCGTGCCGAGCGGGCCTCCGGAATGGACAAGAGGCAGTGGCAGGCCACCTACGGGCCCTATCTGCAGCGGACGTTCGCCACCGGCCGGTTCCCCGCGCTGGCCGCGGTCGTCCACGACGGGCCCCACCTCGACGCCGACGAAACCTTCCGGATCGGCCTCGACTTCCTCCTCGACGGCCTCGGAGCCCGCATCTCAAGCTGACGCGCCGGGAGCCAGACCCGCCAGTGCGTGCGCGACCGGTGCGGGGTCGAGCGGGCCGAGGTGCGATGCGGTGGGGAAGTCGTGGACCTGGAAGGGGTTGTGGGGTGTGCGGGCGTCCGCTTCCCCGATCATCCGGTCCTGGAGCTTCGTGGCGATCGTGCGGTCCTTCCCGAAGCGGAGATAGGTGCGCGGCAGGCGCCCCCAGGTTTCCGTGCGGCCCACGGCCCGCCCCGCGTAGGCCGTGGTCGACTCGTCCGTCTGCATGGTGCCCAGGCGTTGGCGGAACGCGTTGTCCGGATAGTCGGCGCACATCATGTCCCGCAGCGCCTTGAGGTCGGCCGCGTCGCCCGTGCGGGGATTGAGCCGCATGACGCCGAGTCGCTCGGGATCGCCGACGATCTGGTCGAGCGGGATGAGGGCGTCCGCGTTCTCCGGGGCCGCCGTGCAGGCGTCGGGGCTGGGCAGTACGGGGCTGGGGCAGAAGGCCGCCACGTAGCAGATGTGGTGGAGAAGGTGAGGCACCGAGTCGGCGACCCGGCTGACCGTGGCACCGCCCAGGCTGTGGCCGACCAGGACCACGGGACCGTGCGCCG
This sequence comes from Streptomyces sp. NPDC059002, assembly GCF_042740435.1. Taxonomy (NCBI): domain Bacteria; kingdom Bacillati; phylum Actinomycetota; class Actinomycetes; order Kitasatosporales; family Streptomycetaceae; genus Streptomyces; species Streptomyces sp. NPDC059002. The sequence goes on from NZ_JBHYJI010000006.1 coordinate 96,031, forward strand.
CCGCCCGGCGTACGACACGGGTGACGTGCTTCTCGTAGTCGTCCAGGCTCAGTGCCGCGACGGGTGAGGGCTCGGTGGCCAGCGCGGCGAGGTCCTGTCGCTGGTAGGACTCCGGCACGAAGGCCTGTGAGCCGTGCAGCGGCAGATCCACGGCGACCACGCGATGACCGAGCAGGGTCAACTCCTGTGCCACAGGCAGCCAGTACGCCCCTTGACTGTGCGTGCCATGGACGAGCACGTACGTACACGGTCGTTCCGTGCCCGGCCCCGGACCGGCGGCGGACGAGGCCGCGGCGGTGCCTGCGGTGAGGGCGATCCCTCCGACGGCCATCCCTCCCGCGGCCAGACCGAGGCCGAACAGCATTCCCCTGCGAGTCGTCCCTCCACGCCGGGCGTGGTCGTCGCTCAATTCGTAGCCATGTGTCATGAGTTGAACGGTAGGGATGCCTGTTGGTCTTCAGGAATGGGGACAGCCCCCGGTCCTGGGGTGTATGCAGGCTCCCTCCCGGGGGAGGAGGAGCAGGAGAGAGAGCCGAGCCTTGGGTGAAAAGAAGGTGCACCGGTCAGGCGGTGTCGGCAGGATGCCCGGCGTGACCGACCTCCCGGGCAACACCGCCGTCCCGTCCCTCGCCGTCCTCGATGCCTTCGGCGTGACGGGCACTCCTGTCCCGCTGGTCGGCGGGCAAGGGAGAAGCGTCCTCGTCGGTGGGTTCGTGTTCAAGCCCGCTGAGGGAGCGGCTGAGGACGAGGTCGAATGGGCTGTGTCCCTGTTCGAGAACCTGACATTGAGCAGCGGATTCCGCGTCCCGCGCCCGCTCCGTGCCACCGACGGGCGGAGTGTCGTCGACGGCTGGACCGCCAGCGCGTTCCTGACCGGCGAACCTGGTCCACAAGGGCACTGGGCCGGTGTACTCGGCGCGGGCCGCGCCTTCCACGCCGCCCTGCGCCAGCTGCCCCGGCCCGACTTCCTCGACCGGCGTACGCATCCGTGGGCTGTGGCCGACCGGGTCGCGTGGGGTGAGCAGGACGTCGAGGTGGTGGACGGCCTCGCCGCTCCGTTCTCGACGCTGCTGGAGTTGAGGAGCCCGGTGAAGCAGGACACGGCTCAGCTCATCCACGGTGATCTCACGGGCAATGTGCTGTTCGCCGCGGATCAGGTGCCCGCTGTGATCGACTTTTCCCCGTACTGGCGGCCTCCGGTGTTCGCCGAGGCCATCGTGGTCGCGGACGGCCTGCTGTGGTTCGACCTTCCGGCCGACCTGCTGGCGGTCGGCAGCGATCACCCTGACTGGCCGCAGATGCTGGTCCGTGCGCTGATCTTCAGGCTCGTTGCGCACAGCGAGAGTTCGGGGCCGCGGGGGCGGGCACAGTCGGGGGAGCCGGAACGCTATGCGAGGGCGGTCGAGGTGATGGGGCGGAAGTGGGGGATGTCCTAGTGGTGGGGGATGTCCTGGTGGGTGGAACGTTGGTTCACGGGGAGGCGTGATGGGCGGTGTGCCGTGGGCGTACGTGATCTCGTCCGCGGGTGGTGTCGCCACGACACTGCTGGGTGTCGTCGCGGGCGGCCTGCTCGGGCGGCGGACCCAGACCCGGCACTGGCTGACCGACACGAAGGCCACCGCCTACGCGGCCGTGTTGCGGGAGTACACGCGGGTGGAATTCGGCCTTCGGCTGGCCTACTTCGACCGGCGGCCGGCCGAGGTCGACTGGGCCGCATGGAGCGAGGCACTCACCAGCCTGAGCCTGATCGCCGAGGACGAGGTCATCATGGCGGCCAACGACCTGGCCCAAGCCATAGCCGTGGTCGGGGAACACGCCCACCGGGGCACCCAGGACAGCGAGCAGTGGCAGCGCTTGCAGACCCGGCTGGCCGAAGCCCAGTTGGCGTTCGTCAACGCCGCCCGCCGAAGCCTCGACCGCAAGCAGCCACCCGCACGCGCACGACTCGGCGGCCCGTTCATCCCGGAGCCGGGAGACTCGTCGAGCTCATGAGGGATCCGCGTCAGCAAATGCCTAAGCAGAGACGGTATTGCGCGCCGGTGTGTACGGAGCGGCAGCTCCTGGACCTCACTCATTTGTGGGAACCAGCATCGCTTCAGCAACGAGGCGAGGCGCCGTGCGGTGGCTGCGAGCGGGCGCGGACAAGGGGGTGATCCGACTCTGCGGGCCCGACGCATAGGGATCTTCCACAGGGGCGCGACCGTTAAGTTGCTCCCGACTTGTCCACCCCGCTGGCAGAGAGTGTTCCGTTGAGCAGGCACCACGACATCTTCCCCGTCTTCGACCCCGTGAGCGGGAACCACATCGGCTACAAGCCCCGGCATCTGGTGCACACCGAAGGGGACTGGCACCGGGGGGTGCACGCTCACGTCGTTCGGCCCAACTCCCTTGGCACCTTTGACATCCTCATCCAGCAGCGGGCCGACGGGGTCGACCTGGCGGCGGGCAAGTACGACAACAGCGTGGCCACCCAGATGACCGACCAGGACGACCTGGACGAGGAGAAGGCGGTGCGCCGCGGGCTGATGGAGGAGCTGGGGCTCACTCCCGTCCGCCTGGAACGGCTGGAGCGTGAGCTGCGCATCGTGAAGACCTACCGCGAGCATCCCGGCGCTCTCAACCGGGAGCTGATCACCTTGTTCGGGGTGGTCGCCGACCGCAGCGACGACGAACTGGTACCCATGTCGCCGAAGGTCGCGCGGGTGGAGTGGCTGGAGTGGTCGCAGTTCCTGCGCCGTTTCAAGGAACGGCCCAGCGACTTCACGAAGACCTTCGCCTTCTACTTCTCCGACCCCGTCCTGCTCCACGAGACGACCCTGCTGAGCTACCGGCTCACCCGCCCCGACGCCCTCCTCGACCACTCCGCCGGCTGCATCCTGCACATCGACCGCGCCGAATCACCGCCCCGCACCTACCGGGGACCGGTGGCCGACTGCCTGCAGCAGGCGGGCGAATCCCGTCGGACGGAGCCCGGGGCATGAGCAGTTCCCCGCAGGCCGTCCTCTTCGACATGTTCGGCGTCCTCGTCCTCGACCAGACGCCCGCCGCACGCGCCCGCCTCACCGGCGCCGTCGGCGACGACTCCCCGGCCTTCTGGGACGCCTACTGGGACCTGCGCCAGGACTACGACCGAGGAGATCTCGACGGCCCCGCCTACTGGACCGCCGTCGGCACCCGCATCGGCCGCCCCTTCGACGCCCGCGCCATCCGCGAGATCATCGCCCTGGACCTGGACAGCTGGAGCCACGTGGACCCGCACATGGTCCGTCTCCTGCACACCCTGACCGCCCACGGCGTGCGCATCGGCCTGCTCTCCAACATCTCCCACGACCTCGCCGCCCACTACGAACGCCACCACCCCGATCTCCTCGGCCTGTTCGAGGTCCTCGGTCTGTCCTGCCGCATCCGCAGCGCCAAACCCGAGCCCGCCGCCTACCAGTGGTGCGCCCGCGCCTTCGGGCTCCCGCCCGAACACATCCTGTTCGTCGACGACCGCGAGGCCAACGTCAAGGGCGCCGAGGCCATCGGCATGCACGGCCACCACTTCACCGGGCACGAGCCCCTCCGCACCGCACTCGCGTCTCGGCCGGAGCTGCGACTCCCCTGATCGGTCGCGTGGCGATGAACCCCGGCTCCACCCTCCGGAGCCGGGGCCACTTCAGCGTCGGACGGTCAGCGGTGGCACAGGGCCGCGTCCACGGCCCCCTCAAGGTGCGCCAGGGCTTCGTTGGTCTTCGGTTCGCGGGTCATCGTGGCGCTGGCGGCGCGGCCGTCCTCGGTGGCCATGGCCCACGTCCCGTAGCCGGGGATGCCGCCGCTGTGGCCCCAGGCGACGCAGTCCTTCGACAGCTGCACCTTCATGATCCCCAGCCCCATGCGGTAGCGGTCCTCTCCTTCCCGCACGCGGATGGTGGTGAGCATCTGCTTGAGCTGGGCGTCCGGGAGGAGGTCGCCCTTCATCAGCGCGGAGAAGAAGCGGTTGAGGTCGGCGTTGGTGGACACCATCGCGCCTGCCGCCCAGGACGCGGAGGGGTCGATCTCGGTGACGTCGCGCAGCGGTGACTCACCCGGCTCGTCCTGGCGGTAGCCGTGGGGGTGGCGTTCGCGGAGGGTCGTCTCGCCGGGGGAGGGAAAGTAGGTGTGGCGCAGGCCGGTGGGGCGGATGATGCGCCGGTCGATCTGTTCGGCGAGGGGGCGGCCGGTGACCTTCTGCACGATCAGCCCGGCGACCAGGTAGTTGGTGTTGCTGTACGACCACTTCTCGCCGGGTTCGAAGAGGGCTTCGTGGCCGAGGGCGATGTCCAGGCTGTCGCGGGGGGAGAGGTAGCGGCGTCCGAGGATGTCGTCGGTGACGTCGTCCTCGAAGTCGGGAAGCCCACTGGTGTGCTGGAGGAGCTGCCGCACCGTGATCTTGCTGCCGTCGATCCCCTTCCCGCGCACGAGACCCGGCAGGTAGTCGTCCACGGTGGCATCCAGGCTGATCTTGCCTTCGCCGACCAGTTGCAGCACGACCACCGCGGTGAACGTCTTGGTGACGCTGCCGATCCGCACCTGACCGTCCCGCGGCACCTTCGCGTGCGTGTCCAGGTCCCCCACACCCGCGGTGTAGGAACGGAACTTCTCCTTGTTGCCGTCGATGTCCTTCACGCTCGCCAGCGCACCGGGCGCCTTGTCGGAGCGCACGAGCGTCTCCAGCCCCTGCTGCACGGGGTCCGGCCGTCCGGCGGCGGTCGCGGGTGCCGCCATGCCCGCGGTGACGGCGGTGGCCAGGGCAAGGGCGGTGAGGGCAAGGCGTTTACGCATCAACGTTCCTCCAGGACACGGTTGACGGATCTCGACGACAAGATCAACTCTCCTGGGAGCAGCTGCCGTTCCTCATCCGTGATCACCCTGACCGGACCCTGATCCGCCCCTGAGACGCCCCCTAGTCCGAGCTGTCCGCCGCCTTTCTCGGTGACTCTTTTGAGCCATGTCTCGTTGCGCACTCGGAGAACACGGCGGTGAAACCAGGGGGGATTGGCGCGGTAGCCATTGGTGATGGCGACGGCTACTGGCAGGCATCGTCAGCAGCGCCGCACAGACGGACGAGGCACGGGAGACCCTGGCACGGCTGGTGCGCCGGCAGTGGGAGGACGAGGCGGCGCTGCGGCAGCTGTTCGCCCCCGCCCCGCTGCGCGTCGTGTGGTCGGGCTGCCCGCTCCCCGACCTCAGCGACCATCGTCAGCTCATCGGAGACCCGGTCTCCTTCTCGACGGAACGCCTCGATGAACTGGCCGGGGCCTTCCGCGACCTGCCGAACGGCAGGCTCGTCGTCACCGGCCCACCCGGCTCGGGCAAGTCCACCTTCGCGCTCCTGCTGACACTCGCCCTGCTGCGCGACCGTACGGCGGAGGCTCCCACGCCGGTCCTGCTCTCCCTGGCCTCGTACGACCCTCGGCGCGATCGCTTCGGCGACTGGCTCAGGCACCGGCTGACGACGGACCACCCCGTCCTCGCGGACACGGAGACGTACGGACCGACCGTCGTCGAGGACCTGATGGCCGACCGCCGTCTGCTGCCCCTGCTCGACGGTCTCGACGAACTACCGCCCGCCCTCCAGGGTGCGGTGCTCTCCGCCGTGAACCGCACCTTCCCCGTGGACGCCCCGCTCGTACTGATCTGCCGCACCGCCCAGTACACCGCCGCCGTGGAGCGCGCGGGCGTACTGCCGGGCGCCGCCGTCATCGAGCCCGCTCAGGTCAGTCCGGCCGACGCGGTCGCCCTGCTCCGCCTGGCCGCGCCGCCCGGCCGCGGCGGGGAACGCCGGACCGCATGGGCCGATCACCTGGAAGGGCACCCTGAGGGCCCGGCCGCCCAGGCCCTCGCCAGCCCCCTGGTCGTCGCGCTGGCCCGCATGACGTACGCCGACGGCGGCCACGACCCGGCCGAACTCACCGACACGGCCCGCTTCGCCACCGGCGCGGCCATCGAGCGGCACCTGCTCACGCTCTTCGTTCCCGCCCTCTACACCCGTGCCGTGGAGCGCAGGCCCGCCGGGCGACGCGCGTGGGACCCCGTGCGGGCCGAGCGCCATCTGTCGCAGCTCGCCCGGGGGATGCGGCGTGAGAACACGTACGACTGGACGTGGTGGAACGTCTACCGGTGGAGCCCACTGCTGGCCGGTCCATGGTGGTCCTGCTCGACTTCGGCCTCCCGGCAGGTGACGGAAGCGACCACCTGACCCTGGCGGCCGTCCTCCTGAACCTGTCCGAGACCACGTTCCCGCTGGCCGCCCTCGTCACCGTCGTCGGCACCGCGGTGGCCTGCGGAGCGCTGGTCGACGTCTGCTACGACGCCGGTGTGCCGACGGACCTGTACGACCGGGGCGGGAGCGGCGCGTTCGGCTACCCGGTACGTCCGTACCTCCCCTTCCTCTTCCTCTACGGGCTGACGCTGGGCGCACTCCTGGGCGTCTGTCTGGCCGTGCTGTGCTGGGTGCGCAGCCCAGGGGCCACGCGGGGCCACGCGTCGCTGCGGGCGGACCGTGCGATCACCCTGGCGGGAGCAAGCACGAGCGTCGTCCTCGTGGCGCTCGCGGACGTTGCTGCCTCCGGCTCCTTCGACGCTCTTCGAGGGAGCGAGTTCGGCAGGACAACTGCCGTGGCGCCTGCGCGAGTTCCTCGCCGATACCGCGAGCACGCCCTCCGGCGGACGACTCCCTTCCCGTCCGAACGGACCCGACGTCCCGCTGAACGGTGTCGGCCCCTTTCAGCTCTCCGGAAGCGCGGCCACCCCCGCGAGATCGAGCAGCCGGTGCATGGTCGCGGGCGGCAGGGTGGGGTTGGCCGCGGCCTCCCGCGCGGAGCCGGGGACGCCGAGGCGGTGGTGCAGCTCCCCGCTGGGCAGCCGCGGGTCCCGCAGGGCCCAGCGGCCGACTTCCGGGTCGTCCACAAGGCGCAGGACGAGTTCGGGTCCGGCCTCGGGGTCGTCGAGGGCGGCGTGCCGCAGCCGCGGATTGGGGTGGTCGACGAAGCGCGCGAGCCCGGGGCGGGCGAAGTTCGGATGGGAGCGCAGCCAGGGCCACTTGAGGCCGTGCCAGTAGGTGTACATCTCGAGGACGAGGTCGTGCGGGGCCTCCTGGCACGACTGGCACAGGGTGAGTCGGACGAAGAAGTCCTCGTCCTGGGCCAGGCGGTCCACCACGTCGGCGGGCAGGTGGCGCTGCATGGCGATGCTGCGCCGCAGCAGGACATGGCCGGAGGCGGCGGCACGGCGGGCGACGTCCGGTTCATGACCGCGTTCCACGACCCAGCTCGGCGGCTCGTGGTAGCCGCCCGGCACTACGTAGTCGATGGCGGAGCGCTGCTGTTCGGTGAGGTCCTCGCGCATCGAGAGGGCCAGTCGTACGCCGTCGTCGGGATCCTCGGCGAGTTCCAGGGCCAGGGCCGTCGGAACCTCGGGGTCCTTTGCCGCTCGGCCGCGTACGGAGGGGTCGGGGTCCTGGACGCGTACGCCGGGTGCGGGCAGGGGTTCCGGCTCGCTCGGGGACAGCCGGGCGATGGCGTTCCGGACCCGGGAATCGGGGTCGGCGAGCAGGCGCTCGCGCACGGTGGCGGCGAGTTGCGGCCACAGTTCCGCCGTGAGGGCACCGGCCCGCACCGCCGCCTCCTCGTCCTCGGCGAGCCGCGCCCGCACCGGCAGGGGCAGGTTCCACCAGGTCGCCCTCTGCCGGACCTTCGGCTCGCTGTCGGCCGCCAGGACGTCCAGCACTCCGTCCGGTATGCGCCGGTCGAAGTCGCCCACGAGCGACGCGTACACCTCCCGGACCCGCGACACGGGGTCACGGGCGAGGCGCGCCAGTACGTCGACGTCGGCGGCCGGGTTCTCCGCGGCCTGGAGCCGGTGGTCGATCTGCTCGGAGGCCACCAGCGCGGCGGTGCTCTCCGCGTCCAGGGTGAGGTGGGAAAGCCACAGGCCACTCCAGGAGGGGATGTAGGCAGGCAGTTTCTCGACGGTCAGCAGTCGCGCGAGCACCGATGACGGCAGCGCGGGATTGATGGTCAGCCCACCGAGCCACTCCCGCGCCAATTCGTCGTCCCCGCACAGCCCGTCCACGCTTTCCCCCAGCTCATCCATGCGCCCATCTTCGTGGACGCCCGGGAGACCCGGGCAACCGGGGTCACGGCCGCACCCCCCTCGCAGAGGTCCGGCGTGCCCCCGGTGCGGGCGTCAGGGCGCCGCGGCCCCGGGCGTCACACGGGGAGGTTCACCGGGACGCGGCGGACCCCGACGTCGGCAGGTAGCGCGGTGCCCGCCAGGCATGGAGGCGGTGTTCCACCGAGGCCCCCAGCGACAGGAGGTCGGCGTCCTGACGGTCACCGGCCATCAGGAGCAGGCCGACCGGCAGTTCGTCCACGGATCCGGCGGGCACGGAGAGGGACGGATATCCGGAGACGGCGGCCGGTGTGGAGGAGGGGATGATGTCGTTGTCGCCGCGCGCGCAGTCGGTCGTCCAGGCGGGCGGGTTCGTGGGCGAGGCGATGGCGTCCAGGTGATGGGCGGCCATGGTCTCGTCGATGGAGCGCCGGGAGAGGTCCTTCAACTCGGCCCGCATCGCGCGGTACTTGGGGTCGGTGGTGGGCGGCGCTGCGAGTGCCTGCTCGAACAGTTCCTGGCCGGCGAAGCAGGTCTGTTCCTCGGCGTGGGTGCGGTTGAACTCGATCAGCCCGGCGAGGTCCTTGGGCCCTTCGCGGGTGCCGAGGTAGGCGTCGATGTCCCGGTGGAACTCGCTGAGCAGCGCCGGGAATTCGAGTTCGGCGATGCGCGCCTGGTACGGGGGCGTGACCTCGACGACGACGGCTCCGGCCTTGCGCAGTTTCGTCGCCGTACGGGTCATCAGCGCGTCCACGTCGGATCCGAGCGAGGGCAGACGCCACAGGCCGATCCGCTTGCCGTGCAGGCTGCCGCGGGCGACGTCGCCGCGCAGCCCCTCGTCCTCGCTCAGCACCGACAGCGTGAGCGCGGTGTCGGTCACATTGCGTGCCATGGGCCCGGCCGTGTCCTGCTCGGCGGAGATCGGCACCACGCCCGACTGGCTGACCAGGCCGAGGCTGGGCTTGTGGCCGACGACGCCGTTCATCCCGGCCGGGCACACGATGGAGCCGTCCGTCTCGGTGCCGATCGCCACCTGGGACAGGGAGGCGGCGAGCGCGGCGGCCGAACCGGCGGAGGAACCGCACGGGTTGCGGTCGAGGACGTACGGATTGTTGGTCTGCCCGCCCACCGCCGACCACCCCGAAGTCGGCTTGGCGGCACGGAAGTTGGCCCACTCGGACAGATTGGTCTTGCCGAGGATCACCGCGCCCGCCTTCCGCAGCCGGGTCACCAGCGCGGCATCGGTGCGGGGCGGGCTCCCGGCGAGCGCGAGCGACCCGGCCGTGGTCGGCATGTCACGGGTGTCCACGTTGTCCTTGAGCAGGACGGGGATGCCGTCCAGCGGCCCGAGGGTCTTGCCGCTCCGGTGCCTGGCGTCGCTGGCGGCCGCCTGGTGCAGGGCCGTCGGGCTGGTGCGCAGCACCGCGTGGATCTTGGGATCGACCTTCTCGATCCGCCGCAGGTAGGCGCGAGTGAGCGCCGACGAGGTCAGCGAACCGTCCGCCATGCGCGCCTGCAACTGCGGGATCGTCACGGTGTCCAGGTCGACCCCGGGGGTGAGGGGTGACCCGGTCGGCGACGTCGAGCTGTCGGTGCCGTCGTCGACGGCTTGCGCACCCGCGTTCGGTAAGCCGGTCAGAAGGGCCCCCGAGACGAGGGCGGCAGTGATGGTGGCAATGCTCCTCTTCCTCATGCGGATCAGCGGACTACACGGGCAGCGTCCGGCGCAAGGGTGCGGGGGGCCTCTGAACCCGGCCTCCTTCTCGCCTGTCTCTGCGGTCTGTTCGGTCTCGTCGGGCTATTCGGTGCGCAGGGCCGTCGCGGTGCGGGCCCTGGCGGCCCAGCCCGCGGGCAGGAGCGCCCCGACGGTGGCGATGAGCAGACCGCCGAGTACGAGCGAGAGCAGTTCGGCCCCGTGATAGACGGAGATGACCGAATCGGGCAGGCGAAGTCCCACGCTGTCGCCCATGGCGGGCAGGACCCGGCCGTGCAGGGCCACACCGAGCGGCACACCCACGGCGCCCGCGACAAGGCCGGTCACGACGACCGAGGTGATGACCATCGCCACGGTCTGCCGGGGCGTCATGCCGAGCGCCTTGTGGACCCCGATCTCCCGGACGCGTTCGCGGGTGTCGAGCAGTACGCCGTTGAGTACGCCGAGCGCGGCGACGGAGACGAGCATCAGGGTGAGGACCGCGGACAGCGCGTTGAGCGTGGCGACCATGTCCCCTCCGGCGTTGAGCCCGCCCGCGCGAGCGGTGACCCCCAGCGGTGCCAGGTCCTCGTTGAGTGCGGTGACGTAGGCGGGGACGGCGGTGCCCGCGGCGACCGCGACGTGATGGCTCGTCTCCGTCAGGTCGGGGTGCGCGGCCGTGAGGGTCTTGGCGTCGGTGAAGACCTGCATGCCGTCGTTGCGCGGGTCGAGGACCTCGCCGACGATCCGGACCGTGACCGGCTCGGCCAGCCCGCTGAGGGTGACGGTGTCGCCGACACGGGTGCCGGTGGCGGCCAGGAAGGGGGTGGGGACCACCGCCTCGCCGGGCTTGTCGATCCAGCGGCCGGAGACCATCGTGTAGCCGCCCCAGGAGGCGTCGCCGGTGAAGGCCACCACGTCGACGGTGCCGGTCAGACCGGACACGGTGGTGCGTACGGTCGAGGCGCTGTAGTACTTCCCGGTTCCCGCGGCGGACTTGATGGCCGCGGTGACCGCGGCGGGGTCGGCCTTGGGCTGCTTCCCGGGGTCGGCTCCCCGGGGATTCCCGGGGTCCGCTCCCCGGGGATTCCCGGGTTCGGGTACAGGGGGATTCCCGGGGCCGGACACAGGGGGACCGAAGTCCGGCATGGGCGCGGGCACCACCACATCGGCGGCGGCGTGGGCCTTGGCCTTCATCACCTCGCCGAGCGTGGCGGCCATCCCCACGGTGAACGTGACGGCGACGGCGCCGAACAGGATTGCCGTGCCCATGGCCAGCGTGCGGGCGGGCCGTGCGAAGGGACGGGCAAGCCCCAGGGCCACCGGCCGCGGCAACGGCAGCCGTCCCGCCAGCCGGGCCGCCCACCGGCCACGCCCCGCCGAAGCCGTGCGCCCGACGGCGAGCGCGTCGACCGTACGCAGCCGCCCGGCCCGCCACGCACTCGCCCACGCGGTCGCCGCCACCAGGCCGAGCAACCCGGCGACCACCGCCAGGTCGACCCAGGGGGCGATGGCCAGGGACGACGCCGTGCCGTAGACCTCCTCGGCCTCGGCGAGCACGGGGACGGCGAGCAGGTGGCCCGCGAGGACACCGAGGACCGCGCCCGCGGCGGCCGGGATCAGCGCCTGGCCCACGTAGGCCCGCATGACCTGGGCCGGGGTGAAGCCGACGGCTTTGAGGACGCCGATGCGACGCGTCGCCGTGCCGACGGCCGACGCGACGACGTTGCCGACGATGAGCACCGACATGACCAGGCCGAGCGCGCCGAACGCGATGAGGAACGGGACGTAGAGCGCGGTGTCGCGCTCGGCGCTCTTCTTGACGGTGAGCCACGACTGTTCGCCGATGGCCGCTCCGGTCGGCAGGGATCGCGTCACAGCCTTGCCGCCCGCGGTGATCCGTGCGGCAGTGTCGGCGTCGGTGAAGCGGTAGAGCATCTGGTAGCCGCCGCTGCCGGGTGCGGTGAGCGCCCGCATCTGGGACGGCATCACCCAGGCGTCGGCGGTCCGTGTGACCGAGCGGGCGACGCCGACGACCGTCAGCGTCGGGTCGCCGGGCAGCTGGGAGAAGGTGACCTTCCTGCCCAGGGCCGGGATGAGCGAGGACTCCGCGGACAGCGCGATCTCGCCGGTACGGGCGGGCCAGCGTCCGTCGAGCAGCGTCACCTCGTCCACGTCGTGGCCGGGATCGCCCCGGCCGATCACGGTCATCGGCCAGGCGGGGCCCGCCTCGTCCGCCTGAGGGGTGACCGTGGTCGAACGGAACGGTCCGGCCGCGGCGCTGACCCCTTCGGCGTCCTTGGAGTCCGCCAGCTGACCTGCGGTCACCTTGCCCGCGTCGAACTGCACGGACAGGTGCGCGCCGTGCTGTTCGGCGAAGGCGTCGTCGAAGGGTGCGCCGGACACCACGAGCAGCGATCCGCCGAGGACGGACGCGGCGACCGCCATCATCGTGGCGAGCCCGATGACCAGCGTCTGCACCCGGCGTCGTGCCACGCCCGAGCGCACCACCTTGGCGAGCGCGCTCATCGGGCGGCCTGAGGGGCGAGCTGCTGCGACCGGATGTCCTCGGTGATCCGGCCGTCGCCGATCCGGACCGTGCGGTGCGTGCAGGAGCGGGCGAGCGCCAGGTCGTGGGTGACCACGACGACGGTCTGGCCCTCGGCGTTGAGGCCGGTGAGCAGCTTGCTGACGTCCTGCCCCGCGGCCGTGTCCAGGGCCCCGGTCGGCTCGTCGGCCAGGAGCAGCGCGGGCCGGTTCATCAACGCCCGGGCCACCGCGACCCGTTGCCGCTCGCCGCCGGACAACCGTCCCGGGTAGGCGCGGGCGTGCCGGTCGATGGCGAGCAGTTCCAGGAGCTCCGCCGCCCGGCGGTCCGCCTCGCGACGTGCCATGCCCGCGAGCCGCGCGGGCAGCACGACGTTGTCGGCGACGGTGAGATCGTCGAGCAGGTTGAAGAACTGGAAGACCATGCCGATCTTCGAGCGCCGGTACAGCGCCGACCCGGCCTCGGCAAGGCGGTCGACGCGCACCCCGTCCACGGTGACGGTTCCCGTGTCCGGCCGGTCCAGGCCCGCGACCATGTTGAGCAGCGTCGACTTGCCGCTGCCGGAAGGACCGAGGATCGCGACGGCCTCGCCTCTGTGCACGGTCAGCGTCGCCTCGTGCAGAGCGGGCGGGCCGTCGTCGTAGCGTCGGCTCACCCCGCACAGTTCGATCACCGGCATGGTCATGAAGGGCTCCTTGGGTACGGGGGAGTGGGCTGCGCGTACGGAACAGGGCTGCGGGTACGGGCAGTTGGCTGCGTGAACGCTAGAAGCGGGCCCGGCCCGCCCGCGTCGCCCGCCCGAACCCCTTGCGGTACCGCGCTGGGACGAGGCCCCCGCACGTCATCCCTGCGATGTAGGCGGACGGTGTATCCGGTGCCGCGGGAATGACCACCACGGCGGACTCCACCGGCCGGCGCGGCGGCGACAATGACCCGGTGAAGAACGTACGTACGACGCTGGAGCGACTGCCGGAAGCCGCCCGCCGGACGGTCCGCGACGCCGCGCTGCCGAGCGGTCCGCCGCTGCGGCCCACGCGGCGTGCCTGGCAGTTCGACGCGCTGGTGGCACTGGCCCTCGGCATCGCCACCGTCTACTACGGCATCGACAACGCGGGCAACGTCGTGGTGCGGGAGATCGCCCCCGGCGTGGAGGTCGTCGTGCCGCGCCCGTCCGGGCCCGGCGGTCTGGCCCTCATGGTGACCCTCGCGGCCGTCGCGTCGGGTGCCCTGGCGCTGCGCCGCCGCTATCCGCTCGCGGTGCTGTGCGTCGTGACGGCCGCGACGCTCGCGACACCGCAGAGCGTCCTGCGGCTGACCTTCTACGCGTTCGTCATCGCCGTCTACAGCGCCGCCGTGCACAGCCCGTACCGGACGGCGACCCTGGCGGCGCTGCCCGTGTCGGTCCTCCTGATCGGCACCTCGGGGAACTCGGTGACGCCGATCGTCCCCAACGAATACATCGCTCTGCTGATCCTGGTCCCGATGGCGGTGGCCGCCCTCGGACTGCGCACCTGGAAACTCCGCACCGACGAAGGCAGGACCCGGCTGACCGCCCTGGAACGCGAACAGGCCGACGCGCTGCGCCGTGCCGTCGAGCACGAGCGCGCGAGGATCGCCCGCGAACTGCACGACGTGGTCACGCACAACGTCAGCGTGATGGTCATTCAGGCGGGTGCCGCCCGCAAGATCATGAAGACGTCTCCCGAGCAGGCGGGCGAGGCACTGCTCGCCGTCGAGGCCGGAGGGCGGGCCGCCATGACCGAACTGCGGCACGTCATGGGCCTGCTCACCATGGACGGCGAGGGGGAGGGGACCGGCGGGGCCGACGACCCGGCCGACACCGCGGCGGAACTGGCCCCGCAGCCGGGCCTCGACCAGCTGGACACGCTCGTGGGACGCGTACGGGACGCCGGACTGCCCGTCGACCTGACCGTCACGGGACCACCCGGCGAGATCCCGCCCGGCGTCGGACTCGCCGTCTACCGCGTCGTCCAGGAAGCCCTGACCAACACCGTGAAGCACGCGTCCGGCGCCACCGCCGCCGTGACCGTCGAGTACGGCAGGGAGCGGCTCCGGGTGGAGGTCACCGACACCGGTGGACGCCCGGGCACGGCCGCGGCGACCGGCAACGGCCGGGGCCTGATCGGCCTGCGCGAGCGGCTCGCCGTCTACGACGGAACCCTGGACACCGGCCGGCGTCTGACCGGCGGCTACCGTGTGGAGGCGCTGATCCCCTTGGAGGCACCGTGACCGAGCCGCCCCGTGTGCTGCTCGCCGACGACCAGACGCTGGTCCGCACCGGATTCCGGTTGATCCTCGGTGCCGACGGCATCGACGTCGTCGCCGAGGCGACCAACGGGGCCGAAGCGGTCGATGCCGTCCGCCGCACACGTCCCGACGTGGTCCTGATGGACATCCGGATGCCCGAGATGGACGGCCTGGAGGCCACCCGCCGCATCCTCACCGGCGCCCCCGGCGAACCCCGGGTCATCATGCTGACCACCTTCGACCTCGACCGGTACGTCTACGCGGCCCTGTCCGCGGGCGCCAGCGGCTTCCTCCTGAAGGACGTCACCCCCGAACACCTGGCCTCGGCCGTGCGCACGGTCCGTACCGGTGACGCCCTCCTCGCGCCCGCCATCACCCGCCGTCTCGTCCAGCGGTTCGCCCGGCACGGCAGCGACACCGCCGCCCTGCACCGCGACCTCGCCTCGCTCACCCCGCGCGAACTGGAGGTCCTCGGCCTGCTGGCCCGGGGCCTGAGCAACGCCGAACTCGCCACCCGCCTCCACCTCGCCGAGGCCACCGTCAAGACCCACGTCGCCCGCATCCTCGCCAAACTGGGGCTGCGCGACCGGGTCCAGGCCGTCATCGTCGCCTACGAGACCGGCCTGGTCAGCGCGGGCGAAGCTCAGAAGGACGAGGCCAGGTAGGCGTTGCGCGACCGGATGAGCCGGGGCATGTACCGGTTCAGGACGGTCGCGTCGGCGAAGCGGCCCAGGGGGCCGAGCGGTGAGGCGAAGTCGATGGTGTCGGTCATCAGGGTGTGGCCGTCGCCGTACGGTTCGAAGCGGTGGGCATGCCGCCAGTGCCGGAACGGCCCGGCCTCTTGCTCGTCGACGAAGGAGTGCGGCGGGTCGTACGCGGTGATGCGGGCGGTCAGCCGCCAGGTCAGACCGAAGTGGCGGGCCTGGAAGGTGACCGTCTGCCCCAGGGCGAGCGTGCCCCGGGTGGTGCCGCCGACCGCGTGCTCCTTGGAGGCCGCCATGGAGCGCGTGTGCGCCTCGACGTCCAGACAGGCGTCGAAGACCTGCCTCGGGGGTGCGGGGACCACGGTGGTGACCTCGAAGTGTGACATGGCCCTCCGCTCAGATTCGCCGGTCCGCCCTCACTGTAGGCGGGCCGGAATTCCCGGGAACGGGGAGGTCCAACCCTGTTGTGCGAAGCGGCATTTTATGACTACCGAAGGGGGTCGTTACGGTCCCGTTCCATGGACTGGAACTTGATGACAGCCGAGGAACTCCTGACCGCGTTGCGCGCCGGTGAGGTGTCTTCGGCGGAGCTGACGGATGACGCGATCGCCCGTATCGAGCGGGACGACAAGACGGTCAACGCGATCTGCGTACGCGACTTCGACCGGGCCAGGGCCGCCGCGCGCGACGCCGACCAGGCCCGCGCCCGTGGCGAGGACCGGCCACTGCTCGGCATCCCCGTGACGGTCAAGGAATCCTTCAACGTCGCGGAGCTGCCCACGACTTGGGGGGTGCCGTCGCACCGGGACTTCGTGCCGGACGAGGACGCGGTGCAGGTGTCGCGGCTCAGGGCGGCGGGCGCGGTGGTGCTGGGCAAGACCAATGTGCCGTTGGGGCTGCAGGACATACAGACGTTCAACGAGATCTACGGAACCACCAACAACCCCTGGGATCCCGCCCGTACGGCGGGCGGATCCTCCGGCGGCTCCGCGGTGGCCCTCGCGTGCGGATTCGGCGCGTTGTCCATCGGCTCCGACATCGGCGGTTCCCTGCGTACGCCCGCGCACTTCTGCGGCGTCTACGCGCACAAGCCGACACTCAACCTCGCGGCGGTCCGCGGGATGACCCCGCCGCCCGGGCCCGCCCTGCCGGTCGACCTCGACCTCGCCGTCGTCGGCCCGATGGCACGCTCGGCCCGGGACCTCACGCTCCTGCTGGACGTGATGGCCGGTCCCGACCCGCTGACCCTGGGCATGGCGCACGAGGTGAAGCTGCCGCCCGCGCGTCACGAACGGCTCGGCGACTTCCGGGTCCTGGTCCTGGACCGGCATCCGCTCATCGGGACCAGGTCCGAGGTGCGGGCGGGCGTCGACCGGGTCGCCGACGCGCTCGTCGCGGGCGGCGCCCGGGTCGAACGGCACAGCGCGCTGCTGCCCGATCTGACCGAAGCCGCGCAGCTGTACATGCAGTTGCTGTTCTCGGGAGCCGTGGCGCGTTACCCCGCCGAGGCGTACGAGCAGCTGCGGGCCCGCGCCGCGGGACTGAGCCCCGAGGACCAGAGCCTGGATGCGGCGCGGCTGCGCGGCATGGTGTTCAGCCACCGCGACTGGATCCAGGCGAACGACCGTCGCGAACTCCACCGCCACGGCTGGCGGCGGCTGTTCGCCGAGTTCGACGCCGTGGTGTGCCCCGTCACGCCCACCGCCGCGTTCCCGCACGACCACGAACCCGACCTGCTGGTCCGCCGCCTCGGCATCGACGGTGTCGAGTACCCGTACCTCGACCAGCTCGTCTGGGCCGGTGTCGCCACCATGCCGGGACTGCCGTCGACCGCCGTGCCGACGGGCCTGTCAGCTGAAGGGCTGCCGGTGGGCGTGCAGCTCATCGGCCCGATGTACGAGGACCGTACGCCGCTGCGCCTCGCGGAACTGCTAGAGCAGGAGATCGGCGGCTTCCAGGCACCGCGGTAGGGCCTACTGACGGTCGGCCGGTGACCTCAGCAGCCGGTCGAGGGCGCGGGCGGCCTCGTCGTACCCGGCGTCGGAGATGCGCTGCAGCGCGCGCAGGTCACCGGTCGCGGCCGCCCGTCGAGTGAGCAGCGATCCGGCGTGCATGCAGCCCTCGTCCAACAGCTCGCTCAGCTCCGCGAGGTCACCGGCCGCGTCGGCGAGGTCGGCCAGCTTGTCCAGGGCGGCCTCGTTGCCCGCGTCGGCCAGCTCGCGCAGGGTCTGCCGTTCGGCGTTCATGTTCTCCATGACGCCATGCTGCAACCTTGCCCCAGGGGAAAGGTCAAGTGGGACGATGGCCGGGTGATCACCATCGGGCAGCTGGCCAGGTACATCGGAGTGTCGACCAAGACCATCCGCGTGTATCACGACAAGGGGCTGCTCCCCGAGCCCGACCGCGACGCGTCCGGCTACCGGCGATACGGCGCGCACGACGCCATCGACCTGATCAAGATCCGCACCCTCGCCGAGGGCGGCGTCCCGCTGGCCCGCATCCGGGCCCTGCGATCGGCGACCGACGAGGAGTTCCAGCAGGCGCTGCGCGAGATCGACGACGACATCACCGCCCGCATCCATGGCCTGCGGGCGACGCAGGACCGGCTGCGGCAGCTCGCCGCCGGTCAGCTGGCTCCGCTGCCCGCCGAGGTCGGTGCCCATCTGGAGCGCCTGGCCCGCTGGGGATTCAGCGCCCGTTGGGTGGATCTCCAACGCGACCTGTGGATCCTCGTGTTCGCCACCCACCCGGACCGTGCGCCCGCCCTCTTCCACGACCAGGCCGACTCCCAGTCCGACCCGGCGCTGCGGCGGCTCTTCCTCGACTACGACCAGGCGTACGACCTCGACGCCGACGACCCCCGCATCGACGACCTCGCCCGCCGGATCGCCGCGGCGACCCGGAAACGCTACGGACCCGACGAGCCGCCCGAGTTGGATGCCGCCTCCGAGATCCCCGCCCTCATCCAGGGCACGGTCAACGCCTCGTCCCCGGCGTGGCAGCGAATCGACACGCTCCTGCGCGCACCAGAGGCAGGCGGCACGAGCCACCCCTAGTTGGTCGTGTGCGTGGGGTAGACCTCGACGTCGGTGTAGGCGCCCTTGATGTCCCCCGCGCCCGCGGGCCACTTGAGGTCCACGGTGTGGGTCTCGTTCGGGGGCGTCACCTGGAGGGTGGTCGGCGACGCGAGGCTGTCGCCGCTGCTGTCGATGTCGTAGGAGAGGTTGAAGACCGCGGCGTCACCGGGCTTCAGGGTGGTGATGCGCGGCTGGGCCTTGCCGCGCTCGATGGGGTTCGAGGTGTTGTCGGCGTCCTTGATGTCGACGCCCGCGAAGCCCGTCGCCGAGCAGGTGGCCGCACCCCGGTTGATCATGGTGATGTCTATCCTGCCGGTGTTCTCGTCGGGCGCGGCGTCCTGGGCGTCGATGGCCAGGTCCGTCGTCTTGCAGAACGTGACCTTGCCCTCGGTCTTCGTCGTGCCGTCCGCGGCGCCGGTACCGGACTTGGTGTCCTCACCGGAGCCCGACTTCCCGTCCCCGGCCTCCGAGCCGCTCTCCGGCTTCGCGCCGCCCTTCGACGTGGCGCCGCCGTCCGACGACGAAGAATCCGCAGACGACGAGGATTCCCCCAGAAGTGGCGCGGTGCGTGCGGTCGGAAGTATTTGTAGTCCGCACCGAGTCACAGGTAGCCCCCCCGCGACGTCTTCGTTCTGTCACAGGCGTATCGGCCGCACGGCCCACCGAGGCGCCAACTCCGGCCGCAGCAACGGCAGATGACCGGACGCGCACCGAGGCGCCCGCCGTGTGCTGCGCGGCACGACGCGGTTGCTCCGCAGGCGATCAGAGCCGGTCGAGGTAGTGCAGGACGGCGAGGACGCGCCGGTGCTGGGCGTCGGTCCGGGGCAGGCCCAGTTTGTCGAAGATCGCGGCAGTGTGTTTCTCCACCGCCCGCCGGGAGACGCCGAGCGTGTCCGCGATGGCCGCGTTGGTGCGGCCCTCGGCCATGGCGGACAGCACCTCGCGTTCTCGTGCGGTGAGCGGGGCGAGTGCCTCGGCCGTGTGGCGCGCGGCCAGGAGTTGGGTGACCACTTCTGGGTCGAGCGCCGTGCCGCCGTCGGCGACCCGGTGCAGCGCGTCGACGAACTCGTCGATGTCCAGGACGCGTTCCTTGAGCAGATAGCCGAGTCCGGCGAGGCCGTCGGCCGCGAGCCGGTCGGCGTAGCGGGTCTCGATGTACTGCGAGAAGAGCAGTACGCCGAGCCCGGGATGGCGTTCACGGAGTGTCAGCGCGGCGCGCAGGCCGTCGTCGCGATGGGTCGGCGGCATCCGGATGTCGGCGACCACGGCGTCCGGGCGCCGCTCCTCGACGGCGGCGACCAGAGCGTCGGCGTCACCGACGGCGGCGACCACGTCCAGACCGCGGTCGCGCAGGATCTGCACCAGGCCCTCGCGGACGACTGCCGCGTCCTCGGCGACGACGATCCGCAGCGGTGCGGTGGGTGGCATGCGCTCTCCCTGGCTCCGGTACGCACCGCGCCCGCGTCAGGACGTCCGACTCGGCGTCGGCCCCTTGGCGGGCAACGGCAGCTGAACGGTGATGGTGGTGGGGCCGCCGTCCGGGCTGACGATCAGCAACTGCCCGTCCACGGTACTGATCCGCTCGGCGAGACCGGCGAGCCCCGTTCCGCCGGCGACCCGCGTCGTACCGTGCCGGGGCAGGTGCGCGCCACCGCGGCCGTCGTCCCGGACGGTGAGGCGGAGTACGGCGTGGGCGGGCGCGGTATCGAGGCGCGCGCCGATGCGGACGGCAGTGGCTCCGGAGTGCCGGGTGGCGTTGGCGAGCAGCTCGGCCGCGCAGAAGTAGGCGATCGACTCGATCGCCTCCGGCAGCCGCAGGGGCAGCTCGGTCTCCGCGGTCGCCGGGATCCCGGCCCGTGCGGCCAAGGTCTCCAGGGCCACGTCGAGACCGTCGTTGAGGGCGGGCGGGTGGATGCCGCGGATGAGCTCGCGCAGTTCGCCGATCGCGGTCCTGGACTCGGCGAGCGCGGTGTCCACCAGCTCGCGCCCGGCGGCGAGTTCGGGCTCCGCGCCGGACACCAGGGCAAGCCGCTCGCGTGCCCGGGCGAGCGTCATCGCCACCGCGATCATCCGCGCCTGCGCGCCGTCGTGCAGGTCACGCTCGATCCGGCGGAGGGTCGCGGCGGAGTCCTGCACGGCGAGCGCCCGGGTGTCCTCCAGGACGTGGACGCGGGCCTCCAGCCGACCGGGCCCGAGCAGGGCCCTGGCCATCGGCCGGACGGCCAGATCGAGCAGCCCCCGGGTGCACCAGGTGGCGAGCGCCATCGGCAGGAGCCCGGCCAGGCCGGTCAGCAGCGCGGTCGGCCAGGTGGCGAGTGGGGCGCCGCCGAAGCCGAGACCGCGCCCGCCGTCGTCGGACCGGAGCAGCCACCACCAGATCGGATAGGTCAGCGTGATGAGTCCGAACACGCGGATCGTCACCGATACCAGCAGCAGGAGCGCCGCCACCGGAAGGAAGGCGAGGGCGAAGGCGGCCGCGCGCCAGCCGTCGGTGTCGGTCAGCGCGACGCGGGCGCGTGCGAGCAGCCCGCCGTACGACCGAGGGCGACCCGGCGGCGCCTTGATCCGCTCGCCGAGGAGTCCGCCGAGCAGCGCGCGGTGCACGGCCCCGGCGCCGCGCGCCGCGAACGGCACACCGATCAGCAGCACCGGGCCGACCAGGACGACCGCCCCGAGCACACCCGAGGCGAGCAACACCAGCAGCACGGTCCCGCAGAAGACCCCGGGCAGCGGGGCGAGCAGCGTGTACGCGGCCTCGCGTGGCGTGCCGAGCGTCGCGCGGAGCAGGCGCCGCGTCAGCCGTCGCATCCGGGGGTGCCGCTGTCCTGAAGGGGCGGGGGCCGCCCCGGCACCGGAGTCGGCCGCCCTCGCCGAGGCGGGCTCGGCGGACCGGGGGCGGTCGGGTCCCTGCCGGTGGGGTGTGAGGTTCATCGGTCCTCTCTCTCGGCGTGGTGCGCCGCCTCGCAGCGGCTCTCGTGTTCACCGACCGCGCTGCTGGCGGGTCGTCAACTGCTGTGGCGGGTCAGGCCGTCCATCGGACGTACCCGCAGCATCCGCAGCAGGGGCGCGCCCGAGGAGACCCCGACAAGGACCGCCCCGCACAGCGCGACAGCGGGCCAGGCCCATACCGGCACCCCGCTCAGCGGCGCTCCGACACGGGTGCCGAGCGGCAGCATCACCGCGCAGCCCGCGGCCACCCCCGCACCGACCCCGGCCACCGTGACGATCGCGCCTTCGGCCGCGACCGTCCGCACGATCTGGTGGCGCTCCGCACCGACCGCGCGCAGCAGCGAGAACTCGCGCAACCGCTCCAAGGTCAGCATCACCAGGGTGTTGGCGGCAACCAGCCCTGCGAAGCCGACGTACAGCAGCGTGCCGAAGACCGCGCCCCAGTCCCCGGCCCCTTCCCCGGATCCGGCGAAGGAGGCCACCTGCGTCACCCCGAACGCCGTGACCAGCGCGACCGGAGTGATCGCCGCGGACAGTCGGCGCACCCGTACCCGTGTGCCGGCCTCCGCCAGTTCGCCGGGCGCCCCGCCGAACGCCCGCAGCACGGGAGCACACAGCGCGACCGTGCACCGCCCGATCCACGGCCCCGCGAGGCCGATCGCGAGGAGATGGGCGAACACCACCGCCGGGATCACCTCGCCCGCGTCCTCGGCCGGGCCCGCGGCGGCGACGACGGTCATCGCGACCGCACCGGTCAGAGCGACCAGGGACGCCGTCCCCCTGACCGTGCCCGCTCGTTCACCGCCCTGGACCAGCGTCTCGGCGAGCGCCGCCGACGGCCGGGCACGGGACGCCCGCCAGCCGCCGATCAGACCGCCGAGCTGCGCGCAGACCAGCAGCACCGAGGCCGTGGTGACCGGCGACTGCCACCCGAGGCGGAAGGAGACCCCGTCGGGGGCCATGCCGTGCGCGCTCAGGCCGTCCAGCCAGAAGCGGCCGAGCAGCGCCCCGAGGCCGTATCCGACGGGCAGCGCGGCGAGCGCGGCGCCGAGCGCTTCGACGGCGACCATCCGGCGGACCTGCCGGGGCTCGGCGCCGATCGCGCGCAGCAGCGCACTCTCCCGATGGCGCTGGGCCACCGCGAGCGCCATCGCCTGACCGATCACGAAGATGCCCAGGTAGGCCATCATCTGGCTGAAGGCGATGCCCATGTCGGAGAGTTCGGCGAGCTGTGCCCGAGCGGCCGGACCGGCCCCCGGCGGCGCGGTCGACGCCGAGACCGTGAGGGCGACGCACGCGGTGACCACGGTCGCGGTGAGCACGAGCGCCGCGAAGGTGCCCGCCAGCGCGGACGGGCGGGAGCGGACGGCCGCGGTGGCCAGACCGGTGGGACGCAGGACACTCATCGGATCCGCCCCTTTTCCGCTGCCACGGCGGCGCGCGTGACGTGGCTGGCCCGGACACCGCTCACCGCGTCGACTGCGGCCCAGCTGTCCTCGACCAGCCGCCCCTCGGCGAGCCGCAGCACCCGGTCCGCCCGGGCCGTCACCGACGGGTCGTGGGTGACCAGCACGACGGTCGCGCCCTGCCGGTCCACCGCCTCACGCAGCAGGTTCAGGATGTCGGTGCCGGTCTCCTGGTCGAGGGACCCGGTCGGTTCGTCGGCGAAGACCACCTCGGGCCCGGTGATCAGGGCCCGGGCGATGGCCACCCGCTGCTGCTGCCCGCCCGAGAGCTCGCCGGGACGGGCGTCCTCGCGTCCGTCGAGACGCAGCGGCAGCAGCACGTTCTGCTGCACGGTGAGCGCGGGCAGCAGATTGAAGGACTGGAAGACGAACCCGATGTGCGTACGCCGCAGCCGGGACAGGCTGCGCTCCCTCATCTCGCTGATCACCCGGCCGCCGAGGCGCACCACCCCCGAGGTGGGCCGGTCGAGACCGGCGGCGCACTGCAGAAACGTCGATTTGCCCGAGCCGGACGGGCCGATCACCGCCGTGAGCGAGTGTGGCGGCACCTGGACGTCCACCTCGCACAAGGCGTGCACCGCACGCTTGCCGCGGCCGTAGGAACGGCTGACTCTCGCCAGCTCAAGCACGGTGTCGTTCATGCCATCGACGCTACGAATGCACAGGCCGGAGCCGCCATGGCGGACTCCCCCGAAAAGGGGGTTCGGTTCTTCCGAACCCAGGGATGTAACAACTGCTACATTCACCGGCGTGACTGATGATTCTTCCGCATGGGTGGTGCTGCTGGTGCGGCTCCCCGCCGCCCCCTCCCGCCACCGTGTGGCCGTCTGGCGGGAACTGCGCCGGATCGGTGCGCTGTCTTTGGGGCAGGGCACCTGGGCCGTCCCCGACGTTCCGGTGTTCGCCGACGGCCTCGCGCGCGCGGCGCGACTCGCCGACGAGGCAGGCGGCGACGTGGTGACGCTGGCGGCCACCGGACGCACGGACGCCGACGCCGCACGGCTCAAAGAGCTGTTCGCCGTCGCCCGGGCCGAGGACTGGGCCGAATTCCTGGCCGACTGCGGGAAGTTCGAAGAAGAATTGGCCAAGGAGATCCGCACGGCCAAGTTCACCCTGGCCGAACTCGAGGAGGAAGAGCAGAGCCTGGAGCGGTTGCGCCGCTGGCACCGGGACCTGACCGCCCGGGACGTCTTCGGCTCACCGGAGGCGGCCCAGGCGACCCACCGGCTCAAGCAATGCGCGGCGGCCTGCGAGGACTACGCGGAACGCGTCTTCGCCGCCCTGCACCAGACCTCAGGGGATGTCACATGACCGTGCAGGCGGAGGCCGCGCCACGCCGCGTCATGTGGCCGCTGTACGCGGCCGGGTTCACCACCGCGTTCGGCGCTCACGGCATCGCCGCCAACCTCGGTGGTTTCTCCGCCGACGCGGTCACCTCGCTGCTGGTGCTCGGCGGCCTGCTCGCCCTGTACGACGGGGCCGAGGTGCTCCTCAAGCCGCTGTTCGGCACGCTGGCCGACCGGATCGGAGCCCGCCCGGTGATGATCGGCGGTCTGGTCGGATTCGCGCTCGCCTCGTCCGCGTACGCGGTCGCGGACAGCCCCGGCTGGCTGTGGGCGGCCCGGCTCGGGCAGGGCGCGGCGGCCTCCGCGTTCTCGCCCGCAGCCTCGTCCCTGGTGGCACGGCTCAACCCGGCGGCCAAGCACGGACGGGCGTTCGGTTCGTACGGCTTCTACAAGTCGATCGGCTACACCCTGGGCCCGCTGCTCGGCGGCGTGCTCGTCTGGGCCGGCGGGCTGCGGCTGCTGTTCACGGTGATGGCCCTGCTCGGCGCGGCCGTCGCGGTCTGGGTGCTCGCCGCTGTGCCGCACGTACCTCCGCTGCCGCGCGCCCGGCAGACCGTCCTGGACCTGGCCCGCCGTCTGGCCGAACCGGCGTTCCTCGGCCCGACCGCCGCGCTGGCCGCCGCCACCGCCGCACTCTCGGTCGGCGTCGGCTTCCTGCCCGTGTCCGGTGCCGCCGCCGGACTCGGCACCGTCGGCACCGGGGCCGCGGTCTCCGTACTGGCGCTGTGCGCGGCCATCGTGCAGCCCTGGACGGGCAAGGCGCTGGACGCCGGGCGCTTCACGACACGTACCGGCCTGGTGGCCGGGCTCGCGCTCACCGCTGCCGGACTCGCGGCCGCGACGCTGCCCGCACTGACGGGAGTACTGCTCGGCGCCACGCTGATCGGCATCGGCACCGGCCTGATCACCCCGCTCGGATTCACCGCGCTCGCCGCCACGACACCCCCGGAACGGCTCGGCCAGACCATGGGATCGGCCGAACTCGGCCGTGAACTGGGCGACGCGGGCGGTCCGTTGATGGTCGGCGCCGTCGCGGCCACCGCCACCCTCACCTACGGGTACGCCGCCCTGGCCGTCCTGCTGGCGACCGGCACGCTGTTCGCCCTCGTCCGTTGCCGCACTCCCGCCAAGGCGGCTGACGGGACCTGATCGATGACCGCGGCGGCGACTTCCTCGGCGGTGCGGTCGTCGGTCGTGACGCACAGGTCGCCGATCGCGGCGCGTTGCAGGGCGTCCGCCTGCGCCACCGCCGCGTCGGCTGCCTGGAGCAGGCGGGCGGTGGGCTGCCCGCGCAGTGGGTCGCCCGGTTGCGGCCAACTGCCGCCCCGCCCCCGCGCCATGATGCGCCGCGTGAGCTGCTCACGTCCGGCATGGAGTCGGCACAGCGTCACCGTCGCGGTGGGCAGCGCGGCGGTGTACGCCCCGACCGCGGCGTCGTTCTCGACCGGACCGGTCACGATCAGACGCTCGGCTCCCGCTGCGCGGTAGGCGTGCCACAGGGCCGCGAGGTTCTCGGCCTTCATCCGGTGGAGGCGGGGACCATCATCTGCGGCGGGGCTGCAGAACCCGAGCTGGTCGAGGTCGACGTACGCCGCCGTGCGCCCGGCACGCAGGACCTGCTGGAACACCTCGAAGCCGACCGCCGACTTCCCCACCCCCGTGGCGCCGCACAGCCAAAGGACCTGCCCGCCATCGGCGTCGACAGCGCGCCCGCCACGCTGTGCCGGTCCGGACGGCCGATGCGGATCTACGACTGCCGCGGCATCCGGCCATCCACCCGTGCGCTCCCGCACGAGGCACACCACCCCGTCCACCTTCAGCCCACTGGTGTCAACACACACGTCGGCAAAGGCACGTGCGTCCAGGACATCGGCTTCCCGCAGCACGGCATCCACCACCTCACCGGGCCCACCGCGTCCGAGGAACCTCTCCCGCAGCTCACCCCGGTCGGCACGCAGCCGGCACACCGTCAGCACGGCCCCGGGCAGTTGGCCGCCCGGCACCCCGCGTTCGGAGTCGACGACACCGGACACGACGACACAGCGGGCGCCCGCTTCCCGGAACCTGGCCACCGCCGCAGCCAGGTTCCGCGCCTTCATCCGGTGACGCCCCGGATCCGACGCGGGCTCGGGGTAGCAGATTCCCAACTGATCGATGTCGACGTACGCGATGTCTCGCCCGCCACCCGCGAGTTGGGAGAACATCTCCCAGCCGACCGCGGTCTTGCCGACACCCGGCGGCCCGCACAACCACAGGACGGGGAGCGAAGGGGCAAGGGGGAGAGAACCCATGCGGGGACGGTACGGGTACGCGATCCGGCGCCTCCACCGATTTACCGGCCCCGGCGCGGTGTGACGCTGACGCAGCCGTACCGCGCGCACAAAAAAATTCTTCTTGATCGCCGATCACGCTGTTTGAGAGGGTTGGCGCCATGTCCCAAGCGATCCTGCGCACCGAACGGGTCCATCTGGTCCCGCTCTCCGACGAGTTCCTGGAGCATCAGGTCGAACTCGACGCCGACCCCGAGGTGATGCGTCACCTGGGCGGTGCGCGCCGCCGTGAACAGGTGGAGGCGGCCCTGCGCGGGAACCTCGCGGACGCGGACCGGGCCGCGGGCCTCGGGTACTGGGCCGGGTTCGTCGAGGGCGGCTTCGCGGGCTACTGGCTGCTGCGGCCGCCGGGACCCGCCGACCAGGAACCCGTGGCGGGGCAGGGCGAACTCGGATGCAAGATCATGCGGCGCTTCTGGCGGCAGGGACTCGGCAGCGAGGGATCCCACGAGCTGCTCCGGCATGGGTTCGAGGACCTCGGGCTGACCCGGATCTGCGCCATGTCGGCGGCGGCCAACACCGCATCGCGGGCCACGCTGACCGGTCTCGGACTGCGGTACGTCCGTGAATTCGAGGCGGACGCCGATGACTTCCCGCCGGGCGCCGACCTGCGCACCGTCGAGTATGCGACCACCCGGGAGCAGTGGTACCGAGCCCGGGTACATGATCGCCAGCCGGGGGCGGTCGCGTCCTGAAGAGGCCCGCCCCTCCCCAGCGGAAGAGGCTCGCCCCTCCCCAGCGGAAGCGGACCGCCACCCGGCGGGAGCCGGCGGTTCAGGCGAGGGCCAGAAAGAGCTTCTCCAGTTCCGCCTCGGTCAAGGGCGGCTGCTCGCCGTCCGCCGCGTTGAGGCAGTCCCGCATCCCGGAGGCGATGATCTTGAATCCGGCGCGGTCCAGGGCACGGGAGACCGCGGCGAGCTGGGTCACCACGTCCTTGCAGTCCCGGCCCGCCTCGATCATCGCGATCACTCCGGCGAGTTGACCCTGCGCCCGCCGCAGCCGGTTCAGGACGGCGGTCATCGATTCTTCGTTCCCCGTGGCCATGGGATCCCTTGTCTGTCGTACGCGTGTGAGGTGTCGGTCGGTCCGGAGCCCGGCGGATCAGCCGCGCAGGGCCTCGCGTGCGGCGTCCAGTGTCGTCGGCGGGGCCTGGTTGAAGGGGAGGCGTCCCAGGAGTGCGGCCATGCCGCAGGTGCCGCTGACGGCGGAGTAGATCAGGCCGCTCGCGATGGCGGCGGACAGGAGCCGGGCGCGCGGGGCCCGCAGACCGAGGGCGAGACCGCTGAGGACCAGGGCCCCGGCGGTGAAACGGACCTGCCGGTCCATCGCCCACACCTGACGGCCGCCGGGCTCGGCGGAGGTGCTGACGGGCCTGCCCGCCGCGCTCCAGGCGCTGGTGCCGCCGTCCAGGCTCAGGGCCTCGACACCGGCCCGGGCCAGCTGCGCGCAGGCGGTCTGCGAGCGGGGCCCCGCGGCGCAGACGACGGCGAGGCCGCGCCGGTCGGCGGCCTGCCGCAGTTCCGGCAGCAACTCCTGTACGGAGTCGAGGGGGATGTTGACCGCGCCGGGCACATGGCCCTGGGCGTACTCGCCCGCGGAACGCACGTCGATGACGAGGACGCCCTCGTCGATACGGGATTCCAGCTGGGCCGGGGTGAGGGAACTGCCGAAGGTCATGGGCTTCTCTTCCGTGTGCTGACGTGCGCTGACGTCTGCTGAGGCTGGGTGGCGTCGGGGTCGGTTCAGGGGGCGGGGGAGGGCTGAGCCGCGGACCAGGTGGCGTAGCCGCCGTCGAGATTGGCCGCGGTACGGCCGAGTTGGGTGAGCAGGCGCGCGGCGACGTGACCGCGCAGCCCCTGCTGGCAGTAAACGACCAGGTCACCGGCGGGGATGTCGGCGACACGGCCGCGCAGTTCGTCGAGCGGGACGTGGACGGCCCCGGGCAGGGCGCCGCGGGCGTGCTCGGCCGCGGTGCGGACGTCGAGCAGGACCGCGCCGTGCCGCTGGGCGTCGGCCGCCTCGTGCCACTGGACGAGCCGCTCGGTGCCGGTGGCGGCGTTCTCGGCGATCATGCCGGCCAGGTTGACCGGGTCCTTGGCGGAGCCGTACGGGGGAGCGTAGGCCAGCTCCAGGTCGGCGAGTTCGGGGGCGGTCAGGCCACCGGCCATGGCGGTGGCGATGACGTCGATGCGCTTGTCCACGCCGTCCGTCCCGACCGCCTGAGCTCCCAGGATGCGCAGGTCGTCGGGGTCGAAGAGGACCTTCAGGGCGATCGGGGCCGCCCCGGGGTAGTACCCGGCGTGCGAACCGGGGTGCAGATGGACGGCCTGGTGACGGCGCCCTGCGGCACGCAGCCGCTTCTCGTTCCAGCCGGTGGCGGCGGCGGTACGGCCGAAGACCTGCACGACCGCGGTACCGGCCGCGGGGCGGGGGACGACGGACCGCCCGGCGAGTATGTCGGCGACCAGTCGGCCGTGGCGGTTGGCGAGGTTGGCCAGCGGGATCAGGACCGGTTCGCCGGTCAGGGCGTCGCGCTTCTCGGCCGCGTCACCGAGCGCGTGGATGTGGGGGTCGCTGGTGCGCAGCCGCTCGTCGACGGCGATGCCGCCGCGCGGGCCCGTCTCCAGACCGGCCGCACGGGCGAGCTCGGTGTCCGGGCGTACGCCGATGGCGAGCAGGACCAGATCGGCGGGCAGCGTACGCCCGTCGGCGAGATCGACCGTGTCCGATGCCACCTTGGCCAGCTGCGTGCCCAGCTCCACGCGGACGCCGTGCGCGCGCAGTTCGGCGGTGAGAGGGCCCGCCATCTCCGGGTCCAGCGGGGGAAGCACCTGGTCGGCGAGTTCGACGAGCGTCACATCGAGGCCCCGTGCGCGCAGGTTCTCGGCCGCTTCGACGCCGATGAAGCCGCCGCCGACGACCACGGCGGTACGGGCCCCGGCGGCCAGGTCGGCGACGACGCGGTCCACGTCGGTCACGTCGCGCAGGGTGCGGGCGCGCTCGATGCCGGGCAGGTCGGGGACGAAGGGGCGGGCGCCGGGGCTCAGCACCAGCTCGTCGTACGTCTCCTCGTACGCGCGACCGGACTCCAGGTCGCGGACCCGCACGGTGCGGGCGGCCCGGTCGATCGCGACGGCCTCGCTGCGCACCCGCACGTCCAGCCGGAAGCGGGTGCGCAGTGCCTCGGGCGTCTGGACGAGCAGTGCGTCCCGCTCCTCGATGACGCCGCCCATGTAGTAGGGCAGTCCGCAGTTGGCGTAGCTGATGTGGGGGCCGCGCTCCAGCACGACGATCTCCGCGTGCTCGTCGAGGCGACGCAGCCGGGTCGCGGCGGACATGCCGCCTGCGACTCCGCCGATGATGACGACCTTCATGCGCTTCTCCACAGTCCGAATCCGAAGTCGAGCGATACCCCCTCCGGTATCGAACAATACGGGAGGGGGTATCTGAACTGCGCATTCGGACGGGGAGACATGGATCTCATCCCGCCGCCCCTGCCGGGCACGGCAGGGGCCAAGAGCCCGGCGCGGGTGGCCTTTGGTCACCACCAGTCGGGCCCTTCGGCGTGTGGTCCCGGGGGCCCCGTGGCCAAGACTGGCCTCCTGGCCGAACCTACGGAACCGTAGGTTGTGGAGTTCGAGCGGTGAGGTGCGCGGTATGCCGATGGTCACGGTGGACGGGGAACTGCCCCAGGTCATCCAGGGCGGGATGGGCGTCGGAGTCTCCGGCTGGCGACTGGCCCGCACCGTCAGCCGCGCCGGGCAGCTCGGCGTCGTGTCGGGCACGGCGCTCGACGCGCTCCTGACGCGCCGACTCCAGCTCGGCGACCCGGGCGGTGACGTGCGCCGCGCGCTGGCGGCCTTCCCCGTACCGGAGTTGGCGTCCGCCGTCCTCGACCGCTGCTACGTCGAAGGCGGCATCGGCGAGCAGGAGCGCCTGCGCGCACAGCCGATGCTGCGGGTCGAGCGCGGGGAGCCCGCCGAACTGCTCACCGTGATCGGGAACTTCGTCGAGGTGTGGCTCGCCAAGGAGGGCCACGACGGCCCGGTCGGGATCAACTACCTGGAGAAGGTCCAACTGGGCCTCGCCCCCGGCCTGTTCGGCGCGATCCTCGCCGGGGTGGACTGCGTCCTGGTCGGCGCGGGCGTCCCCGGCCACGTACCCGAGCTGGCGCGGCGGCTCGCGCGGATGGAACCGGTGAGCGTGCGCATCAGGCTCGACGGGGCCGAGGAGGACTGCGACCACCGTTTCGATCCCGCTGCGCTGCTGGGCCGCGCAAGTCCCTTGGTGGACAAAGGCTGTGAGTGCGGGGGCGGGGGCGGGGGAGCGGCGGCCGGGTGCCGTGGGGCGGCTTCGGCGAAGGGCATCGCGGGGGAGCGGCGCGGACAGGATGTGCGGATCGAACCGCTCGCCCCGGCCGCGAAGCCGCCCGCCGCCCGACAGTCCTCTACGCCTCGACCGAACGGACTGCCTCGACCGAACGGACTCGCCGGATCACTGCGCAGGCCGGACGTTCTCGCCATCGTGTCGCTGCCGCTCCTCGCCGCGTACCTGGCCCGCGACGACGCCACGACGCCCGACGGGTTCGTGATCGAGACCCATGGCGCGGGCGGCCACAGCGCTCCGCCCCGGGGCGCCCTGAAGCTCGACGCGCAGGGGGAGCCCGTCTACGGGCCGCGCGACCACCCCGACCTCGCCAAGATGGCGGCGCTCGGCATCCCCTTCTGGCTCGCGGGTGGCGTCGCCCACCCCGAGCGGCTCGCCGCGGCGCGTGCCGCGGGTGCGGCCGGTGTGCAGGTCGGCAGCGCGTTCGCGCTCTGCGAGGAGTCGGGCCTGGCGGCCGGTCTGCGCGAGGAGCTGCGGACGAGGGCCCGCGCCGGGACGCTGCGGGTGCGCAACGACCCGATGGCGTCCCCCACCGACTTTCCCTTCAAGGTCGCCGAGTTGCCGGGCACACTGTCCGACCCTGCGGTGCGTACGACCCGTCGCCGCGTGTGCGACCTCGGCTATCTGCGCGTCCCCTACCGCACCGCCAAGGGCGGGATCGGCTACCGCTGCCCCGCCGAACCGGAGGCCGCCTTCCACCGCAAGGGCGGCTCGGTCACCGACACCGAGGGACGGCTCTGCCTGTGCAACGGGCTGCTGGCCACCGTCGGCCTCGGCCAGCGCCACCCCCGCGGCAGCGATGAGCCCCCGGTCGTCACGCTGGGGCAAGACCTGGGATTCCTGGCGGAGTTGAGCCCGGACGGCGGCCCCTACGGGGCGGTCGAGGTGGTGGAGTGGCTGACCGGCACGTGAGGCGGGACGCGGCCGGCCGGGCGCGAGGCGTGGGGGCCTTCGTGGATCAGGGGCGGACCGGGACCCGGCGGACCGGGGGCGAGCCTTCGGCGCCGCGGGGGAAACTCGACACGAGGCCCTCGCCCGTATCGGCGAACTCCCAACGGGTTCCGTGCATCCCGTTCTCGGAGGGCCATTCGAGGCGGACGACAGGTCGGCTCAGCAGGCGCTCGAACCAGTCGGCGCACCGCTCCGCGAGCTCCTCGACCGTGCCGGACGCCTCGAAGTAGCCGCGCTCGGGCGCCATGTGGAGGTGGAAGAGCTGGTCGCTGACCTTCCCCGCCCGCACATGGGTGCCGTGGAAGTGCACGGCCCACTCGCCGAGCACCAAGGGACGCGCGTCGTCGAGGAGCGCGACGTGGACCAGGAGGGACGAGTCGTCCTCGGGTCGGCTGACACTGCTGTGCGCGGGCGGCACCCGCCAGGCGGCGGCCCGGGTGCGCAGGGCGTCGACGAAGGCGAGCTCGGCCTCGGTGAAGTCCCAGGGCTCCTCGCCGTACTCCTCCGGGTCCTCGACCTCGAACCAGTTGTTGGTGTCCACGGTGGGATTCTATGCGGCGCCGTACAAAGGCCCTGGTCCAGCCCTCGGAGGCGGGCCCTTCGGCCGAGCATCTGCATCTGTTCCTCGTGCTCGGCTGTCCCTCGTGCCCGGCGAACGTTCACCCGCCGTCCGGGGGAGCGGGACAGTTCCCCTCGCTCTCGAACGTGCGGAGCAGATCGGCGGCGACGCTCACGGCGATGGTGGCGGGTTCCTTGCCGGTGATGTCGGCGAGGCCGATCGGGGTCTTGATCCGGTCGATGGTCGCCTCGTCATGGCCGCCCTCGGTGGCGAGGCGTGTGCGGAACCGGCTCCACTTGGCCGCCGACCCGATCAGCCCGACGGAGCCGAGATGCGGGGCGCGCAGGGCGGCGTCGCACAGCGCGGCGTCCTCGGCGTGGTCATGGGTCATGATCAGGACATGGGTGCCGTGCGGCAGCTCTTCGAGGACCTCCTCGGGCAGCAGCGGCGTGTGATGCGCATGGATCTGCGCCACCGCGTCCACAAGGACGTCGAGCCGCTTCTTGGCGAGCATGTCGGACCGGCTGTCGACCAGATGGAGGTCGAGGTCCTGGCGGGCCAGGATGCGTGCCAGTTCCAGGCCGACGTGCCCGACGCCGAAGACCGCGACCGCCCGTACCACCGGCAGCGGTTCGAGCAGGACCGACACCGTGCCGCCGCAGCACTGCACACCATGCCGGTTGGTCACCTTGTCGTTGAGGGCGAAGTCGAGCAGCTCGGGCTCCGGCTTGGCCGCGCCCATCATGTCCCGGGCCCGGTCGATCGCGACGGCCTCGACGTTGCCGCCACCGATCGACCCCCACGTCTCGCCCCGCCCCACGACGAGTTTCGCACCGGCCTCGCGCGGCGCATGGCCGCGCACGGTCGCGACGGTGACCAGGACGCCGGGCTCCCGGCGTGCCCGCAACCGCGCGACCGCGGCGACCCACGTCATGTCAGGCACCGCTCAACGCTTCCGCGCCGACGCGCACCGTGCCGCCCCCGGGATGCCCGGGCAGCCCCGATCCGGTGTCGCCGCCCGCGGCAACCCCGCCGCGTGCATGACCGTTCGACGAGGCGGTGCCCTCGCGCGCGGCCTGCACCGCCCAGAACACCGCCTCCGGCGTCGCGGGCGAGGCCAGTTCGACGGCGACACCGCTCGGCCCGAACGCGGCAGCGGCCTGCCGCAGCGCTTCACGCACCGAGAACGCCAGCATCAGCGGCGGCTCACCGACCGCCTTGGACCCGTACACCGCGCCCTCTTCGGAGGCGTTCGCCAAGAGCGTGACGTTGAACTCCTCGGGCATCTCCGAGAAGCTCGGCAGCTTGTAGGTGCTCGCGGCCTGGGTGAGCAGACGGCCCCGGCCCGTCCCGTCACCGGAGTCCCAGCGCAGGTCCTCCAGCGTCAGCCAGCCCGCGCCCTGCACGAAACCGCCCTCCACCTGACCGATGTCGATCAGCGGGGACAGGCTGTCGCCCACGTCGTGCACGATGTCCACACGGCGGATGCGGTACGCACCGGTGAAGCCGTCCACCTCCACCTCGGCCGCCGCGGCGCCATGGGCGAAGTACTTGAACGGCGTGCCCCGGAACGTCTTCGCGTCCCAGTGCAGCCCCTCCGTCCGGTAAAAACCGGCCGCCGACAGCTGGACCCGCTGGAAGTACGCGGTGCGCACCAGGTCGTCCCAGGCCAGCTCCGTGTCGTTGCCCAGGGCGCGTGCGACGCCCTCGGCGATGCGTACGTCCGATGCGCTCGACCCCAGCTGGGTGGCGGCCACCTGCAACAGCCGCTCGCGCAACTGCTCGCAGGCGTTCTTCACCGCCGCCCCGTTGAGGTCCGCACCGGCGCTCGCGGCGGTGGCGGAGGTGTTGGGCACCTTGTCGGTCCGCGTCGGGGCGAGCCGCACCTTGTGCAGCGGGATGCCCAGGGTGGTCGCGGCCACCTGCAGCATCTTGGTGTGCAGCCCCTGCCCCATCTCGGTACCGCCGTGGTTGATCAGGACCGAGCCGTCCTTGTAGATCAGGACCAGCGCGCCGCCCTGGTTGAAGGCGGTGAGGTTGAACGAGATGCCGAACTTGAGGCCGGTGACCGCGAGCCCCCGCTTGGTGTGCGGATGCGCGGTGTTGAAGGCGGCGATCTCGCGCTTGCGCTCGGCGACCGCGGCGTTCTCCTGGACCTGCTGCCAGACGGCGGCGATCCGTTCCGGCTGGACGACCTCCTGGCCGTACGGCGTCGACTGGCCCCGCCGGTAGAAGTTGCGCTCGCGCAGCTCCATCGGGTCCAGGCCGAGCAGGGGCGCGCACCGGCCCATGATGTCCTCGATCACCAGCATGCCCTGCGGTCCGCCGAAGCCACGGAACGCGGTGTTGGACACCTTGTTGGTCCTGGCGATGCGGCCCGCGATGCGGGCGTTGGGGATCCAGTAGGTGTTGTCGATGTGGCACAGGGCGCGGGCCACCACCGGCTCGGACAGATCCAGGCTCCAGCCGCCGTCCGCGGTCAGGGTGGCGTCCAGGGCCCGGATGCGCCCGTCGGCGTCGAATCCGATCTTCCACCGGGCGTGGAAGCCGTGCCGCTTGCCGGACATGGTCAGGTCCTGGGTCCGGTTGAGGCGCAGCCGGACCGGGCGTCCCGTCAGCCTGGCGCCGAGCGCGGCGACGGCCGCGAAGCCGTGCGGCTGCATCTCCTTGCCGCCGAAACCGCCCCCCATCCGCAGACACTGCACGGTCACCTCGTGACTGTGCAGACCAAGGACGTGGGCGACGATCTCCTGGGTCTCGGACGGGTGTTGGGTGCTGCTCTGCACGAACACCTGGCCGCCCTCGTCGATATGGGCGAGGGCGGCATGTGTCTCCAGGTAGAAGTGCTCCTGGTCGGAGAACTGGATCTCCCCGGTGAACACGTGCGCGGAGTCGGCGAAGCCCGCGTCCACGTCACCGGTCACCATCTGCGGCCGGGCGCCGTGGAAGCTGTCGGCCGCCATCGCGTCCTGCAGCGTGACCAGCGAGGGCAGTTCGTCGAGGTCCACCTCGACGGCCGCCGCACCGAGCCGGGCGGCCTCCAGGGTTTCGCCAAGCACCCAGGCGACCGCGTGGCCGTAGAACATGACCGTGTCGGGGAACAGCGGTTCGTCGTGCTTCATCCCGGCGTCGTTGACGCCGGGCACGTCGGCGCCGGTCAGCACGCGGACCACACCGGGCACGGCGAGCGCGGGCGCGGTGCGCAGCGCGGTGATCCGGCCGTGGGCCTTCATGACCTGCACCGGGTAGGCGTGCAGCACGTCCTTGGTGCGGGCGACCAGGTCGTCGGTGTAGAGCGCGGTGCCGGTGACGTGCAGGGTGGCGCTCTCGTGCGGCATCGGGACGCCGACCACCGGCTTCTCGGGGCGCTGGGACAGATGACTCATGACGACACCGCCTCGGTGGTCTGTGCGTGCAGTTTCAGCAGGCTCTGGCCGAGCATCGCGGAACGGTAGAGGGCGCTGGCGCGATGGTCGTCCATCGGCGTCCCCTCACCGCGCAGCACCCGGGCCGCGCTCTCCACAGTCTCCGTCGACCACGACCGTCCCTCCAGGGCCGCCTCGGTGGCGAGCGCACGGATCGGGGTGGCGGCCACACCGCCCAGGCCGATGCGTGCCTTGCGTACGATCCCGTCCTCGATGTCGAGCGCGAGGGCGACCGCCACACTGGAGATGTCGTCGAAGCGCCGCTTGGCGATCTTGTGGAAGGCCGTGACCCGCGACAGCGGCCGCGGGATGCGCACCGCGCGGATCAACTCGCCGGGACGGCGCACGCTCTGCCGGTATCCGGTGAAGTACTCGGCCAGCGGCACCTCGCGCTCGCCGTCGGCGTCGGCGAGCACCAGCGACGCCTCCAGGGCCAGCAGCACCGGCGGGCTGTCGCCGATGGGCGATCCCGTGCCCAGATTGCCGCCGAGGGTCGCGCCGTTGCGGATGAGCCGGGAGGCGAACTGCGGGAACAGCTCCGCGAGGAGCGGGACGGCGCCGTCGAGGCGGCGCTCGATCGCGGTGAGCGTCAGCGCCGCCCCGATCTCGATGGAGCCGGACTCCACGCGCAGCTCCCGCAGTTCGGGAAGCCGGTCGACGGCGACCACGCAACGCGCGCGCCGGGAGCGGATGTTGACCTCCACGCCCCAGTCGGTGGACCCCGCGACCAGCACGGCGTCGGGCCGCTCGCGCAGCAACTCAAGGGTTTCGGCGAGGGTGTTCCTCCGCAGGAACGCGCTGTCGTCCTGGGCGTACTCGGTGGCGACCGGTGCGGGTGGCGACTGCTCGCGGCGCCGGGCCAGCGGGTCCTCGTCGGTGGGTGTGCCGACGGCGAACGCGGCATCGCGGATGGGGCGGTAGCCGGTGCAGCGGCACAGGTTTCCGCTCAGCGCGTGCAGATCGAATCCGTTCGGGCCGTGCTCGGCGTCGGAGTGGCCGGCGGGGTCCGCCGAGTCCGTGGTGCCGGTCGAGTCCCCGTGCGCGCGGCGGCCCGGCCGGTAGTACTCGGCGGCCATGCTGCAGATGAACCCCGGTGTGCAGTAACCGCATTGGGAGCCGCCACGGACGGCCATCTCCTCCTGCACCGGGTGCAGGGAAGGCGGCGCGCCGGATTCGTCGGCGGTGGCGAGGCCTTCGGAGGTGATGACCTCCTGCCCGTCGAGCGCCGCGGCCGGCACCAGGCAGGAGTTGACCGCCACCCAGTCGGTGGGCTTGTCCACCCCGGGACGGGCCACCAGGACCGAACACGCGCCGCACTCGCCCTCGGCGCAGCCCTCCTTGGTGCCGGTGAGGCCGCGTCCGCGCAGGAAGTCCAGCACCGTGGTGTGCGGCGCGGCCGGTGCGATCGGCGTTTCCTTCCCGTTGACGATGATGCGCGCGGCCGTCATGACGGGATTCCGCTTCGGTGCGTGATCGGTCGGTGCATGATGTTCGCCAATGTCAGGCAGCTTTCTGTGTGCGGACGCGCCGGGCCGTAGGTGCAGGGGCGGGCGCGGTCGAAGGAGCGGGCGCGAAACGGCACGTATCAGCGACGTACCGGAAGAAGGGGGCGGGAAAACCCGGAATGTGCCATGACGGCACAGCGGTACGGCGTGCTCAGCAGCCGTGCGCGATGCGACCCGGAACCCAGACCGTGCACTGGGCGAGGCGACCGAGATCAGAGCTGGTGTACATCTGCTGGCCGCCTCCTTTCGCTGGTCATGGGTCGGCGATTACCGAAAAGTAGTGGCCGGGGCCACCGAGGTCAAGGGATCGCCGCCTGATCGCGGTCTGCCGGAACGTCTCGGTCGGCCGGTCGCCGGGAGCCTCATGCGGCCGAGAAGCGGACCGCTCTCACATGTCCGTAACTGCGCATCTCAATACGTCATGTGACGCATTGACCCCACAAGGCGATCGCGGTTGCATGCTGGTGGTCCTCCGGTGGGGAGCCGGAGGAGGGGACACTTCTTACCTGGGGGGAACATGAGTGCCAACGTGAACCGACCCAGCACCACCAGACGTGCCAGACGTGTGCGGGCCGCCCTGAGCGCGGCGGTCGCGGCCTGCGCGGTCACGGCGGCGCTGCCCGCGACCGCCTCGGCCGAACCCGCGGCGGGCGTCACCGACGACAGCGGAGCCGGTGTCGAGCGGATCAGCGTCGCTGCCGACGGCATCCAGGCCGACGACAACTCCACCGGCGCCTCGATCACGCACGACGGCCGCCGCATCGTCTTCTCCTCGTCGGCGAAGAACCTCACGCCCGACGCCTCGACCGGGGGCGAGCGGGTGTTCCTCCGCGACCGGCGGACGCAGCAGAACCAGCGGATGGGGAACCTCGCCCCGACCCAGCCCCCGGTGATCAGCGGTGACGGGGAGTACCTCGGCTATGCGCATCAGTGGATCAACGACGTGCGGATCCGCCAGTATCAGGTGCGCACGGGAGCGACGGCTTCCCTCAACTGCTCGGCGTACACCTGCGACCAGCCGTCGCTGAGCGCGGACGGCCGCTACACCGCCCATGTGATCCGCTCCATCAGGCAACCGTCGTTCGGCCAGCGCGTCCTGGTCCAGGACTGGAACAACGGCGGCGCCAACGAGACCGTCGCCACCTTCGACCACACCCAGCCGTCCCGCCCGTCCATCAGCGGCGACGGCCGCTACGTCGCCTACCAGGACGGCAAGGCGAAGGACGTCTTCGTGTGGGACCGGACCGGCGGCACCACCTCAGGACCCATCGAAGGGCCGTCCGCGGAGGCGACGCTCGTCCAGCTCAGCAACGACGGCAGGAAGGCCGTCTACCTCTCGGGCTCCGACACCTACGTCCACGACGTGAGCACGGGCACCGCCCAACTGGTGCCGAACGTACGGGGCTTGGCGATCGACCCCACCGGCCGCTATCTGCTGTACGCCCCGCACGACACGAGCGGACCGTCGCTCACGCTGCGCGACCTGCGCGCGGGCACCGACGAGATCGTCTCGAACCAGCCCGCCTCGGCCGGGACCGACGCGGTCAGCGCCGGTGGGCGCGACGTGGTCTTCCAGTCCGCGACCGACGACATCGTGCCCGGCGACACCAACGGCAAGACGGACATCTTCGTACGCCGCTTCTACTGACCCACCCGTACGCGGCCGCCCCGCTCCCGACCGCGACGCCACCCGCCCCGCTCCCGACCGCGACGCCACCCGCGCCGCGGTTGCCGGAGGCCTTGACAACTGCATTGGTCTGGACCAACTATGCGCACAGCAGCGGTGGCCACCGTCGTTCACATCCGCCCTTCACCTCTTCCTGGAGGCACCCCGTGGACCGTGTACGTCAGGGCAGACCCGGCCGTCGCCGGAGAATCGGCGCGGCGCTCGCCATCGGTGCGGCCGCCGTGCTCACCGTCACCGCGCTCGCCGCACCCGCGCAGTCGGCGGACATCGCCGCCGACGTCAACGTCGCCAAGAACGCCGGGTTCGAGGCGGACCTGAGCAACTGGACCTGCACCGCGAACAGCGGCGCCGCCGTCACGTCCCCCGTGCACGGCGGCACGAAGGCGCTCAAGGCCACCCCCTCGAACCAGGACACCGCCGAGTGCTCCCAGATCGTCGCTGTGAAGCCCAACTCGACGTACAAACTGAGCAGTTGGGTGCAGGGCAGCTACGCCTACCTCGGCGCCCGCGGCACCGGCACCACCGACGTGTCGACCTGGACGCCGGGCACCTCGGCCTGGCAGCAGCTCTCCACCAGCTTCACCACCGGCGCGAACACCACGTCGGTCACCGTGTACACGCACGGCTGGTACGGGCAGAGCGCGTACTACGTGGACGACGTGAGCGTCTTCGGGCCCGACGGGGGCGGCGGCACCGACCCGGTGGAGATACCGGCCGTACCGACAGGACTCGCCGCGGGCACGACGACGTCCACGACGGTGGACCTGTCCTGGAGCCCCGTGTCCACCGCCACCGGCTACACCGTCTACCGCGACGGCACGAAGGTCGCGGCGGTCAGCGGCGCCTCCACGACCGTCACCGGACTCACGCCCGACACGGCCTACAGCTTCCAGGTGAGCGCCTCGAACGCGGCGGGCGAGTCCGCGAAGTCGACGGCGGTGTCCGCACGGACCGCCAAGGGCGACGGCGGCAACGGCACCGTGCCCAGACACGCCCTGACCGGCTACTGGCAGAACTTCAACAACGGCGCGACCGTGCAGAAACTGCGGGACGTCTCGTCGCAGTACGACATCATCGCCGTCTCCTTCGCCGACGCCACCACCACACCGGGCCAGATCACCTTCAACCTCGACCCGGCCGTCGGCTACCCCTCCACCGCCGACTTCAAGGCGGACATCGCCGCGAAGCACGCCGCGGGCAAGTCCGTGATCCTCTCCGTCGGCGGCGAGAAGGGCACCATCTCGGTCAACAGCGACGCCTCCGCCACGGCGTTCGCGAACAGCGCCTACGCACTGATGCAGGAGTACGGCTTCGACGGCGTCGACATCGACCTGGAGAACGGCCTCAACCCCACCTACATGACGAAGGCACTGCGCCAGCTCTCCGCGAAGGCCGGCGCCAAGCTGGTGCTCACGATGGCGCCGCAGACCATCGACATGCAGTCCACGTCCGGCGGCTACTTCCAGACGGCGCTGAACGTGAAGGACATCCTCACGGTCGTCAACATGCAGTACTACAACAGCGGTTCGATGCTGGGCTGCGACGGCAAGGTCTACAGCCAGGGCAGCGTGGACTTCCTCACCGCGCTCGCCTGCATCCAGCTGGAGGGCGGCCTCGATCCCTCGCAGGTCGGTCTCGGCGTCCCGGCGTCGACACGTGCGGCGGGCAGCGGTTACGTGGCCCCCTCGGTCGTGAACAACGCCCTCGACTGCCTCACCCGCGGCACCGGCTGCGGCACCTTCAAGCCCTCGAAGACCTACCCGGCGCTGCGCGGCGCCATGACCTGGTCCACGAACTGGGACGCGACGGCGGGCAGCGCCTGGTCGAACTCCGTCGGCCCCAAGGTGCACGGCCTTCCGTAACGAACGCCCTGGCGGGGCGGGACACGCTCATCGTGCCCCGGTACCAACCTGCCGCAACTCCGTGGCCCCCTGGCCCTGTTCGCGTAGTACCACGGTCCCGTCCTTGATCCAGAGGTCAACCACGCAGCCCAAGGCCGACGTCACACGCAGCACAGGGGCACATCCCGCCCCTCGGAGACGATGACCTGGAGGCAACACCCATGAAGCGGTGGGCTGCGCGTACGACGTCACTCGCGACAGTGGTGACGGTGACCGCACTGATGGGGGCGGCCACCGTCGCCCCCTCGGCGCATGCGGCGGAGCGGGCGGACCGCGGGGACCGGGGGCACGAAGCGACCCGGACCGCGCTGCGTGCGCTGGTCGAGCAGGGGGAGCTGCCCGGTGTCGCCGCCAAGGCCCGTGACAGCAAGGGGAGGTGGTTCGCCACGGCCGGGTACGCCGACACCGGCACGGGGCGCGAGCGGACGGACGCCGACCACTTCCGTGCGGGCAGCATCACCAAGACCTTCATCGCGACGGTCCTGCTCCAGCTGGAGGCGGAGGGGCGGCTGAGCCTGGACGACACCGTCGAGGCATGGCTGCCGGGCCTGATCCGGGGCAACGGATACGACGGCGGCACGATCACACTGCGCAGTCTGCTCAACCACACGAGCGGCATCGCCAATTACACCGACGACCCCGTCATCGCCCACAACTCCGCAGGCCCCGGCTTCGCGGAGCACCGGTACGACACCTACACGCCCGAACAGCTCGTGGCGGTCGCGCTGAAGCATCCGCCGCACCCCGAGCCGGAGAAGTCGCCGCTGTACTCGAACACCAACTACGTCATCGCCGGGATGGTCATCGAGAAGGCGACGGGCCACGGGTACGCGCAGGAGGCCACCCGGCGGATCATCGGCCCGCTGAAGCTGCGCGGCACGTCGTTCCCCGGCACGTCGCCGCGGCTGCCGGACCCGCACCCCGTCGGATACTCCCGGCTCCATCAGAAGGCCCCCGACGCCGAAGTGGTCGACGCCACCGAGCAGAACATGACGTGGCTGGGCGCGGCGGGCGACGTCATCTCCACCACCGGCGACCTCAACCGTTTCCAACGCGCCCTGATCCGCGGCCAGTTGCTGCCGCAAGCCCAGATGAAGGAGATGCTCGACGAAGTGCCGGACGGCGAGGGCATCGGCTACGGGCTCGGCGTCGAGTTCGCCCAGCTGTCCTGCGGGGTGCAGGTGGTGGGCAAGAGCGGCCGCACCAACGGCTCGCTGTCGGCGATGGTCGGCACGCCCGACGGCAAGCACCAGCTGACGTTCAACATCAACGGCGACTGGCTGCGGGACGGCTCGATGTACACCGACGTCGTCGAGGCCGAGTTCTGCGGCAAGGTCCCGGCGCGGACCGACCGCCCCTGAGCGGAGCCCGGGAATCCTGGGGCGACGGTCCGTTCAGTGAGAAATTCGTGTGCTGCGGCGGCTCCGGAATGCGAGAACGGGGTCGTTGGTTCGAGCGTCCAACAGGAGGGGGATTCCCGGGCGGGACGGTACGCGTACGCCTGGGATGAGCCCCGTCCGGCGAGGCGTGGAGCAAGGGGAGGCAGCACACCGTGGAGCACGAGCGAAATGGAATGCGGCGGGCCGTCGGCGGCACGGATGACGCGGCATTCCCCGGCGGGGGAGCGGAGGGGTGGCGCAATCAGAGTCTCGACGTCGTCGTGAGCAGCGCGGACGTCTTCGTGGCGCACGGGCTGCGGTGGACGGTCGAACAGCAGAGGTGGAGCGATTTCTCCGACGTCAGCGTCACCGAGGCCACCACGCTCAGCGAGGCGGTCACCGCGACGACGACGATCCGTCCCAAGGTCATCGTCCTCGACATGGGCCGCACCCCGGCGCAGTGCTTCGCGTATCTGCCCGTGCTCACCGAACACAGCGGGGTCGTGCTGATCTCCCGGCGCCATGACGCGAACTTCGCGCAGCTCGCGCGGCGTCGGGGAGTCGCGGAGGTGCTCGTGTACGACGAGTCGGCGGATGTTCATGTCGTACGCGCCGTGCGGAGTGCCGCGGTGAGCGCACCTCCGAGGGGCGGGCGGACCTCCACGGCGGGTCCGCCCGCCCTGCCCGCCCGGAACGCTCCCGGCGCACTGCCCCGCCCCCCGAAGCGCGCCGCCAGGCCGCCGCACCCTCCCTCACCCTTACCGAGCCCGGTGGGTGGGACGCCGGCTTACCGAGCCCGGTGGGTGGGACGCCGGGCGGGGACGGCGTGGTGCGTGCGGCTCTGTCACGGCGGGAGAACGACGTGATGAGTCTGGTGGCCGACGGGCGGACCAACGGCGAGGTGGCCTCCGCCCTCGGACTCACGGAGAAGACGGTCAAGAACCACATCAACCGCATCTTCTCGAAGCTGAATGTACGGACGCGCGTCCAGGCAGTCCTGGCGTGGTCCCCGACCGGCGACGACTGACCCGGAGCCTTTGGCGGCACGCCGCCGGGCTCGCATACTGGCCCCCATGAGTCCGATCTCCGCGCCGCACCGCTTCCGGGACCCACGGAGCACCACGTACGACTTCCTGACGTCCGTCCTGGTGCGCTGCCCCGGCTGCGACAAGGCCGCGCACGTCGTGGCAGGACCGGAGCCGGCCGGAGCGCACGACCCGGACCACCTCGCGGCCAGGCGTCTCGTCTGCCGGAATTGCGGGACGGCCAGGGAGTGGAGCCGTGGCGGTGTGGTCCTGCACCGGGATCCGCATGCCCCGGCCACAGACCCGTACTTCGGCGCCCGCCTGTGGCTGCAGACCGAAACCCGGCACGGGTGGGTATGGGCCTACGACCTGGAACACCTGGACCTGATCAAAGGATTCGTGCAGGCGTCGCTGCGTGAGGGGATTCCCTGGCACGACCACGGCCGCAAGATGACCGCGGTGGCCCGTCTGCCCGCATGGATGCAGCAGGCCAAGAACCGCGACGAGGTGCTGCGGGCCATCGCCCGCATCCATTCCTCACTGCCCGGCGCCTGATCCAGGAACGTTCCAGGAACATTCCAGGGACAACGACAGGCTCAGGCCGCTTCCAGGAGCCGTCGCACCATGTCGTCGACCTCCCACCACTGGTCCTCTTCGCCGATCGGCACCACGTCGTAGGTGCTCTCGAGGAATTCCTCGATCTCCGGCAGCGACATCCA
Organism: Streptomyces sp. NPDC059002; assembly: GCF_042740435.1. Taxonomy (NCBI): domain Bacteria; kingdom Bacillati; phylum Actinomycetota; class Actinomycetes; order Kitasatosporales; family Streptomycetaceae; genus Streptomyces; species Streptomyces sp. NPDC059002. The sequence goes on from NZ_JBHYJI010000006.1 coordinate 140,082, forward strand.
CAGGGACGCCTGCTCGTCGTCCGCGCCCAGTTGCAGCAGGACGAACTCTGGTGTGGCAGGGGTGATCTGTACGTTCCCCAGCCCCGTCGGCACCAGGAGTCCTTCGGCCAGCATGCCGCGGCTCACGACCCAGACCGACGGCCGGTGGCTGGTGCGGATCTCCAGTTCCATGGCGACCGAGTAGGGGTCCCTGGTGTCGTACGTCAGGCCCACGTCCACCGGGGCCGTTCCGTCCGGCTCGACGAGTTCGAAGACTGTCTCGGTGGATACGCGTGTGTGACGAGATCCCATGGCGGTGACTCCGTTCTGCCGACGGCGGCCGGTCCGGGTGGTGCGAGGCGTGTGACCCCTTCGGCTTCGGAAGAGCTTCACAAGGCTCCCTTCTTGCTTCTTCTCTTGCTTCTTCTGTTCTTTCCGCACTTCTCTCAATTCCGTCCGGCTGCGGAGGAGGCGGTGGGCTGGGTCGGCAGCGTCCGGCGGGCCGTGGTGATGTCGGGGCGCTCCGCCTTGTCCATGCGACGCACGATCCGGCTGAGGAAAAGCCCCAGGACCGCGCCGTAGATGAGGTGTCCCAGGAGACTGAGCACGATGATCTCGGCCGTCGGGACGAACAGGAATTCCGTGCCGCGGGGCAGCAGGACGACGGTGGCGAGAAGACCGAGCCAGATGAACACTCCGTAGCCGAGGGACAGGAGGACCGGGTGGCGGCGGACCAGCGAAGGGCGGAAGTTCATCAGTACGCCGCAGAAGACGAAGAAGGCCACCGCGATTCCGCCGCCGTCACCTATGTAGCGCCACAGGTATCCGACCGGCACGTTCCCGGAGTCGGATTCCGTGATCCAGCCGCCGAGGCGCGGGATGAAGTCGGGCCAGGCGTCCGTGAGATAGGCCACCGGAATCCGCAGCCCGTCGTAGGCGGTCACCGCGGCGAGTCCGGCGACCATTCCGTGACCAGCCAGGCGGCCCTCCGCAGAACCCCGTTTGATCAGCACGGTCTTCGCGGCCAGCAGCGGAATCACCAGCAGCGCGGCCCAACTCATCGGCAGAGCACCGAGTATGTAGAGCGGGATGGCGGCCACCGGCAGCGCTCCCGCGGCCATCAGCACGCCGACCCGCGTCCAGTTGGTCGTCGGCCGCCGGTGCTGCGGGGAAAGGTGGCGAGGAAGGGAAATCGGCTGCCTGGTCTGGGGCCGGAGCGCCGCGGGCCGCACGGGTGAGGACGTTTCGGTCCGCTCGATGAATTCCGTGACTGCCACCGGAAACTCCTTGGGGTCCGGCCTGCCGCGGCGTGTGCCGCTCCCAGGCGCTTGCATTCCGCCGAGCCGAACTTCCGCTCGGTGCGGGCGATGTGAAAGAGGTTCTCTGAAACACCGGCTGCGGAACAGGGCCCACGGGCCCAACGGGGCGGACTGAAGGGGAAAGTCGAAAGCGAAGGACTCGCGCCCGGCGCGCAGAGAAGGCCGCCCCCGTGGTTCGGCGCTGATTCAGCACGGGCTTCCGCGCCCACAGCTGCCGGAAGCGCGCTGATCCGCTATCAGCGATGGTGGCGTCCGCGGTTCCGTGAGCACAAGCGCGTACTCCTCCTAAACCGGGGCCCTTCAGCTGTCGAAATAGATGACCGGCGTCTGCTCCGGCTGCTCGGCCAGATGAAAAGCGGTGTATGTGTAATCGACGGTTCCCCGTCGCGGGTGTCGCAGCTGTTCCCGGCCGCTGTGCCGGACCTGCACCTCGTACTGGGGGTACTTGGGCCACCAGTCCCGCACTTCGGGGCTCCCCTCGTGGAGATCCTCGACCAGCCCCAGCGGACGAAGTCAGCGGGCCGGTCCGCGTCGGTGATGAGCCCCGGAAACAGCTCGTGGGCCGCCTGGTCGTGGCTGAGGATGTCGTAGGTGCCGTCGATGATGTACGCCGGGTTCGGCTGCAGCAGGAAGGGGACGGCACCTGCCTCGGCCGTCAGCGGTTCGGGTTCCTCGGCCGAGGTTGAGGCGCGTGACCGGGGCAGGCCCGACTCCTCAGGGGTCAGGCGCGCTCTCCGGCTGCGCAGGAACGCACTCAGCTGACGGCGTTGTTCCGGCTGCGGGGGGCATGACGGATGACACCTTCAGTTCCAGAATAAGTACGGTCTGGATACCAGGCTGAGCCTCTCCGAGACTGGTGTGCGAGCACAGGCGGGACGACCTGCGGGCCCTGGTCGCGCTGGCCGGTGAGCGCTTCGGCCGACTCCACGTACTCGTCAGCAACGCAGGAGTCGGCACCATCTCGCCGCTCGACGATCTGCGCGTCGAGGAGTGGGACCACATGGTCGACGTCAACGTGAAGGGCGTGCTGCACGGGATCGGCGCCGCGCATCGTGCCGGCCATGGCCGTCTACGCCGGGACCAAGGTCGCGGTCCGGGCCATCTGCGAAGGGCTGCGCCAGGAAGCGGGCGACTCCCTGCGGGTGACCACCGTCTCACCTGGTGCGATCGCGACCGACTTCGCCGAGGCGTCGACCAACAGCCGGGTCGGGGCGGACATCACGAAGGTGCGGGACGACATCGCGATCCCGCCCGGCGCGATCGCCCGCGCCATCGCCTTCGCGATCGAACAGCCCGCCTCGGTCGACGTGAACGACATCGTCGTCCGGCCCGCCGCCCAGAGCTGACCTCACCCGCCCTCCCGGCCCCGCGCACTACACCGGTGTCAGCCACCCTTCCCCGCCACCCTGCTGTCCGGTGACCGCGTCCTGATAGCCCGACCTGAGCAGCTCGGTGACGGGGCCGTGGATGCCCGCCGTGGTCGGCCGGTCGTCGACCGAGGCGATGGGCACCACGCCGATCGACGTGCCGGTCACGAACGCCTCGTCCGCCGTGTAGGCCTCCGTGTGGGCGATGGGTCGTTCGGCCGTCTCGATGCCGGCGTGCCTGGCGAGCCGGAGGACGGTGTCGCGGGTGATGCCGGGCAGGATGCCCTCGGAGACCGCGGGGGTGTGCAGCACACCGTTCTTGACGAGGAAGAAGTTGGCGGCCGAGCATTCCGCGATGCATCCGGCGCCGGTGAGCTGCAGCCCGTCGTCGTATCCGGCGCGGACCGCGGCCAGCTTGCACAGCGAGGAGTTGAGATACGCGCCGGTGGCCTTGGCGAAGGGCGGGATCGCGTCGTGGCGGTTGCGGCGCCAGCCACTGGTCATGAGCCGCCAGCCGGACGGGGGCGGGGCGGCCTCCCACTCCCATGCCGCGATCGCCACCCGGACCCGGCTCAGGTCGAGGGCGATGCCCATGCTGCCGTGGTCGAGGTAGACGAGCGGCCGGACATAGCGCGGCCCTGTGCCGTTGGCGCGGATCAACTCCACGACGGCGTGGGCGAGTTCGTCCGCGTCGTAGGGCAGGTCCATGAGGTAGACCCGCGCCGAGTCCCGGAGCCGGGCCAGATGGTCCGGCAGACGGAACACCGCGGGCCCGGCCCCGGTCGAGTGGGCGCGGATGCCCTCGTAGACGGCCCAGCCGTAGTGCAACGACTGGGTCAGCACGTGGACCTGCGCCTCCTCCCACGGCACCAACGCGCCATCCATCCAGATGCACTTGGCGGGCTTCAGCTCCGACACGGTCATCCCCTTCCCGGCGCCATGAGTGCGCGTTCGATGCCGTACCGGCGGGCGAGTTCCCGCAGCCGGTCGGCCGTGCGGGGGTCCACGGGCAGGCCGTGGCGCTCGACGTCCCTGGCGTGGTCGCGCTCCGGGTCCCCGGGGCAGCGAACCGTCGTACCGGACACGGCGGGCGCGTCGCGGGTGGCGTGGAGGAGGTCGCCCAGGCGGGCGCGGAAGCGGTCCGGCCCGGCGAAGGCCACCGGGTCCAGGCAGAGCAGGAAGTGCGCGACTTCCCTTCCTCGCCCGGACGGTGAGCCGCCGAAGTGGTCGAGCTCCCAGTCCAGCGGCGCCCCGGCGAGCGCCGCCGTCAGGAGCGACACCAGCATGCCGAGTCCCTGGCCCTTGTACCCGTCGCCCACCGGGGTCAGCGCGGCGGCATCGGCGGCCGTCCGCGCCGCGAGGCCCCGCGCGTCCTTGGCCCAGCCCGGCTCGAGCGGAGTGCCGTTGCGCCCGTACTCCTGGATCCGCCCCATGGACACTTCGCTGGACGCCATGTCGAGGACGAACTCGTCGTCGGCGCCCTCGGCGGCCACGCTGATCGGATTGGTGCCGAACAGCGGTGTACGGCCGCCGTACGGGGCGACCCGGGACGCGGCCGACGTCAGGGCCCAACCGACCGTGCCCTGCCGGGCCATGGCCCTGCTGTACACCGACGCCGCACCGAAGTGGTTGGAGTTGCGCACCACGACCACACCGACCCCGTACCGCCTGGCGCGCGGCAGCGCTTCGCGGACCGCGGCGAGACCGGCCACCGGTCCGAGCGCGGAGTCCGCGTCGAGGAGCGCGGCGGCCCCGGCGTCCCGGACGGCCCGCATCTGGGGCCGGGGCCGCGCGATGCCCTGGTCGAGTTCGTCGAGATAGCGCGGCAGCAGCCGTACGCCATGGGTGTCGATGCCGCGGGCGGTGCTCTCCACCAGTGCGTCCGCGACGGCGGCCGCGTCCTCCTCCGGCACGTCCCGGGCGGCCAGTTCGCGTACGACGAGTTCTCGGACCGTTCCCGTATGCATCCGCGTCGTCACGCCCGCTCCTAGAGCAGATAGGGAAGGTCGCCGGAGAGTTTCACGCTGGACCAGTCGAAATCGATCTCGTCGAGCACGTCCAGTTCCTCGAAGACCCGGTGCAGTCCGCTGTAGTCGCGCAGCAGTGCCGAGCGGCCGCTCTCCCGGCAGTTGCGCAGCATCTCGTCGCCGCCCTCGACCCCGGTCAGCCGCATGATGGTCTCCCAGGTGCGGTAGTCGTTGGCCGAATACGCCTCCAGGGCGTGCACCAGGGCCCGCAGCAGGAAGCTGCCCTGCTCCTTGCTGAGCTGTGGGTACAGCACCTTCAGGAGTTCGCCGTTGATCGATCCGTGGCAGGTCTCGTCGTGCCGGTGCAGCTTGGCCAGGGCCATGTTCATCGGCTGGAATCCGTCGGCCCCGGCCAGGAGCTGCAGGTAGGCGCCGATGGACAGTTCGGTGGTGGTGGCGAAGGCGATCGTCAGGAGGCTGCGCTGCCAGCGCTCCACGGCACGGCCCGTCAGATCCAGATGGACCCGCGAGTAGTGCGGCAGCGGCAGGTCGGAGTCCCGGTAGGGGCGGCGGCGCTTGGTGCGGGTGACGTAGCTGGCCACCCGGTGCATGAGGATGTGGTACTGCTCGTCCACCATCGCCTGGAGCAGCGACAGTTCCAGTGCCTCGCCCCGCAGTCCGGGAAACTCGCCCTGCAGGATCAGCGCGAAGGCCGGGTTGACGACGTTCTGTTCGGAGAACTCGGTGTTGCGGTTCAGGGCGATCATCGCCCAGGTGAGGATCTCGCCGCGCTGCTCCGGTGAAAGCCCCAGATAGGTGGGGTGGTCGGCGAACGGAATGATGTCCTCGGGGTAGTCGAACGCCTCGACGTCGAAGATGTCAAGGAGTGCCGGGTCGTCGCGTTTGACGGTGGCCCGTCGCTGCCAGTTCAGCGCCAGGCGCTGGATCACCGGGTTCTCGACGTCCGCGAAGAGGATCTCGCCGAGGCTGTCCTCTTCCCTGTTGGTGGCGAACCGCTCGTCGAGTGTGCCGGGCTCGTCCATGGGGTGGGCTCCTTCCGGTCGCCGGATCGGCGGGGAGGCTGGGTACGCATCGAGTTCTGGGCGATCAGCGCTCCGGTCAGCACGATCGCAAGTCCGGCGGTGCGGGCGGCGCTCACCTCCTCGCCGAGCAGCAGCGCGGCGGTCGCCACCCCTGCCACGGTTTCCAGGGAGGCGAGCGGGCTCGCGGCCGTGGGCGGCAGGTGCACCTGGGCAGCGATGCCGGTCAGATAGGCGAGCAGCGTCGCGACCAGGGCGACCCAGCAGGCCAGCGCCCACACCGGGAAGACAAGGCCGCCGTACTGAACCGCCTGCCCGAGCACCGGGTAGGGGAACGACGTCGGCAGCGACCACACGTTCACCGCCACGGCGCCGACGGTCAGCCCCGCGGTGGCCAGGGTCAGCGGGTCGCTGCGGGCCAGCGCACTGCCGACCACCAGGAAGCGCACCGCCAGGGCGGCCGCCACCCCGGCCGCGGCCAGCACCCCGAGCGGGTCGAGCCGCCAGTTCCCCCACACCTGGCCCGCGAGCAGCAGCCCGACCGGCACCAGCGCCGCGCCCGCCCACACCCGTCGCGGCTGCGCCGTGCCCCGCACGGTGCGGACCCACAGCACCACCAGAGCGGGCGCCAGATACTGGACGACCACGAACATCCCGATCGGGATCCGGGCCACCGACACCCCGCACAGGACCTGCAGCGCGGCGAAGGAGATCAGCCCGAGCACGGCCACGGCCGGCCACTCGCGGCGCTTCGGAACCAGCCTGCGCCCGGTCGCGGCCCCGTACGCCAACAGGAGCGCGGCGGCGACGGTCAGGCGGAGCTGCGCGACCTGAAGAGCCGTCAGACCCGCGGTGGTGAGCAGCCTGGTCACCGGTCCCACCGTGCCGAAGCAGCAGGCGGAGAGCACGGCGAGACCGGTTCCGGCCCAGCGCCCCGACCGTTTCCCCGACCGGCTTCCCGACCGGCTTCCCGGCCATGGCGGACGGTCTCGGCGGGCGCTCAGCACCGGCGCGTCGACGGCAGGTCGGGACCACTCATGCCCCCACCCAGTACCGGGTCAGGTGGCGCGCGGTGTCCGCGTACTCCGACCGCGCGTGCAGCATTCTCTGGTTGTCCCACACCAGCAGCCCGTCGTCCGGGATGAGGTGCTGCTCGCGGTGCTCGTCGAACAGCGCGGCGACCCGGTGGGCCAGCTCGACGCCGCGCGCGCCGAGCGGCAACTGCTCCGGAGGCGGAGCGGCATCCAGCGGCGGATCGTAGTGATGGGCCGTCAACAGGTTGTAGCTGAACCGCAGGACGCTCCTGTCGCCCTCCCGGGTGAGCATCGGGACGGTGACCGGGCCGGGCCCGGCCGCCTGGGACTCCGGACCGGGGAAGACCATGACGGGGCCGGTGAACAGCTCCGCATCGGCGGGCTCAAGCAGCTCAAGGAGTCGCCTGATGTCCAGCAGATCGGTGTGGCCGCCCCCGCAGCGGGCCTGCCGGTGGCAGTAGAGCGCCAGGTAGCGGGGGCTGGGGTGCCAGCCCGGCGCCTCGGTGTGGGCGCGGATGGCATTGCGGCTCTGCGAGTAGGCGCGGTGGTCGTTGCCCGGCCGGTACACCACCTCGTGTTCCAGCGCACCGCTGTACTGCGGGATGAGCCGCCCCAACTGCTGCAGCAGACCGATCGCGTGGCGCTGCCCGCCCAGCGACGCGACCAGGACGTAGCCGTCCTTGTCGAGGGCGACCCTGGCCGCCTCGACGTCCGGGGGTCCGGTTGCGGGATGGGCCGCGGGATCGGTTCGCACCTGGGCACGCGAACCGCTCCGGTGGCCGGGGGCGACAGGCGCGACCCACGTCCCTGCGGTCCGCGCGGCGTCGGGGATGCCGCCCGCGTTGAGCACGTCGGCGATGGCCGCGACCGCACGGTCGATGTCCGCCGCGTCGACCCCGGCATGGGTGACGGCGCGGAAGTACCGGTGGCCCGGCGCCGACAGGGCGACCCCGGCCCGCCGCGCCCGGTCCAGGAAGGCGGCCCGGTCCGGGAAGGCGTCGCGGGCGCTGTGCACGTCAGTGAGTTCGAAGAGCACGATGTTGGTCGGTACGGGACGGTGCACGCGCACCCCGGGAAGCCCGGCGAGCCCGTCGGCGAGGCGGCGCGCGTTGGCGTGGTCTTCGGCAAGCCGCTCGACCATCCCGTCGAGTGCCACGAGCCCGGCGGCCGCGATCACCCCCGCCTGACGCATGCCGCCGCCGAGCATCTTGCGGATGCGCCGCACCCCGGCGAGCACCTCGGCACCGCCCGCCACCACGGAACCCACCGGTGCCGAAAGGCCCTTGGACAGGCAGAACTGCACGGTGTCCGCGGGGGCGGCGAGTTCCGCGGCGGTGGCGCCCTGCGCCACCGCGGCGTTGAAGATCCGGGCGCCGTCGAGGTGAAGGCCGACCCCACGCTCCCGCGCCAACTCCGCGACCTCCGCGAGATATCCAGGGGGCAGGACCGCGCCGCCGCGCCGGTTGTGGGTGTTCTCCAGGCAGATCAGTGCGGGGATCGCATACTGCGGATCACTCCGGTCTTCTGCCAAAGGCACGGCCAGCTCGGCCGGTTCGATGCGCCCGTCCCCGGCGGTGGGCAGCGGATGGTAGACGGCCCCGCCGACCACCGAGGCACCGCCGCCCTGGCAGCAGTAGAGGTCGGATGCGTCTCCCACCAGCACCCGGCCGCCGCGCGGGGTCTGCGCGAGTACCGCGGCCAGATTGGCCATCGTCCCGCTGGGCATCAAGCACGCGGCCTCCTTGCCGAGCAGGTCCGCCGCGCGCCGCTCGAGCCGCCGTACGGTGGGGTCCTCGCCGTACACGTCGTCGCCGACGGGTGCCCGGGCCATGGCGTCGCGCATCTCGGGGGTCGGAAGGGTGAAGGTGTCACTGCGCAGTTCGACCGGTGGCCGGTGCGTGCCGGTGCTCATCGGGTTCCTCCCGCGACTGCTGACACGGCGTCGTATGCGCTCTGTTCGGCGTTCTCGGTGGCGGCGCGCAGGTCGGGCGGGGTGTCGGGGGCGATGGCCAGCTCGTCGAGCCATCCGGCGTCGCCAGGGTCGTACGCCTGGAAGGAGCGGCCCACCAGGCACGGATCCCGGGCCTGGAGGAACCGCAGCCGCAGGCGATGCCCGCCGCCGTGCGCCTCGCAGCCCTCGACCAGGACCTTGCCCGCGGTCGTGGACATCACGGGGCCGCGCACCGTGCGGGCGAGCCCGGGCAGTTGGCGGTAGGCACGGCGGAAGATGTCGACGGCCGCGGCCAGCGGCACCTTGAAGTAGTCCCGCGGTCCGGTGTCGCGGGCCACGAACTGGTAGTAGGGGATGGCGCCCGCCGCCGCCTCGGCCCGCCACAGCCGCGCCCACGTGCCCGCGCTGTCGTTGACCCCGGCGATCAGCGGCGCCTGGCAGTACACCAGCGCGCCGGTGGCGCGGATCCTGCGCAGCGCGTGCCGGGCGACCGGCGTGTCCAGCTCGCGGGGATGGCTGTAGTGCGCCATCACCGCCAAGTTCCGGTCACCGACGGTCACTTGCTCGAACAGGGCAAGCAAGTCGTCCGCGTCCCGGTCGGTGGTGAAGCGCTGCGGCCAGTACGCCACCGCCTTGGTGCCCAGCCGGATGGTGCGCACGGTGTCCAGGGACAGCAGCGGTTCGAGGTGGTCGCGCAGCCGCGCGGAGGACATGACCAGTGGATCGCCGCCGGTGATCAGCACGTCGGTGACCTCCGGCTTGCCGCGTACGTACGCGATGAGACCGGCCGGGTTCGGCGCGGCGAAGCGCAACTCCGGCTCGCCGACGAACTGGGCCCACCGGAAGCAGTAGCTGCAGTAGGCGTGACACGTCTGCCCCTGCCCGGGGAAGTACAGCACCGTCTCCCGGTACTTGTGCTGAACACCCGGAACGGCCCCGTCGGCCCCGGCGGGCACGTTGAGTTCGCGCTGCCCGTCCGGATGCGGATTGAGCCGCTCACGGATCTCCCGGACGGCGGCGCGGAGTTCCGCCCTCCGCCCCGGCAGCCCGGCCAGCTTCCGCAGCCGCCCGCGCTCTGCGGCATCGAGCATGCCCGGCTGCGGGAACACCAGCCGGAACATCGGGTCGTCCGGAACCGCGCGCCAGTCGATCAACTCGTCCAGCACATAACGGTTGACGCGGAACGGCAGCACGAGTGATACCACCCGCACCGATTCCAGCGTCTCCCGCGGGATCGGATAGCGCGCGGCCAACCGGTCGAGCGCGCCGGGCCCATAGGCGTGGAAACGCTCGACAGGATCTCCGCCCGGACGCGGCTCAGTCATCGAAGCGGCCCCCATCCGCTCACGTCGCGGCCCTCATCGGCAGCGCGGCTGCGGCCTGCACACCTGCACGTCCATGTCTGCGCCCACGCTTCACGCCGTCCACGTTCACGCCGCACGCCGGACAGGAACACAGTGGCGCCCGAGCCTAGGCACTCCCTCCCCACTGGTCCACCACCCCCCGCACAAACCGGGCGCCGACCGATACCCACCCCCGGCGCTTTTGCCCAGCTGACCGGAGACGGCAGAGCCGCAGCACGCCTGCCGTGACCCCTGTGCCGACAGCAACCTGTCCGGATTCCTTGAACCCAGAACTTCGTCGATCAGGCCGAGAGCACCAGTGGGGCATCCTCACGCCTCATGCCCCCGGCGCAATGACGTCATAGCGGCATTGGTCTTGGACGCCCTAACTCGTGCCCCATAGCGTCAAGTTGATCGCACATCAAGATCTCAACGAGGGGGTTTCACGTGGGGAACAACAACATCCGGCCCATGCTCAGGAAGTTCGGCGCCCTGTCGCTGGTCACCGCCGCGGTCGGCGTCTTCGCCGTGGGCAGCGCGGATGCCGATACCTCGAATACCTCTAATACCTCGAATACCTCGAAAAGAGACCGGGTCGAGGTCGTCGAACTCCAGATAAAGGACCTCAAGTACGAGGCCGTGGACGTCGGCGCGAAGGGGCCGAGCCTCGGTGACATGGGCGTCTACTGCGGCACCGCCCTGGAGAACGGACGCGAAGTCGGAAGTGGCTCCGGGACGTCGCAAGTCGTTTCCCTCGACGGAGGAAACACCACGGAGCAGTCCGTGATCACGATAGATCTGGACCGCGGCACCCTGACGATGCAATCGCTGCGGAAAAACGAAGAGACGTCGCTCGACATGGCCATCACCGGTGGCACAGGCGCCTTCAACGGCGCCCGCGGCACCGCCCGCTACTGGGACATCGGCACGCCGAAGGAGAGGCTGCGCGCCGAAATCCTGCGCTGATGGCGTGCGGAAGACCGACCTGCGACGGTGCACGGTCCGCGGCCGATCTCCCGCATCGTGCGCGTGCCGGTCAGCAGACGGCCGTCTGCGCGTAGGTGCCTTGGGTGAAGAAGGGCGCCGCGGTGGCGCCCTTCCCCAGGCTGATGCACGAGCTGGGGGGAGCGTTGTACCGGATGATCTGAACGGTCATAGCGCGGGAACACGTGTTCTCAAGGAACACGAAGAAGCCCTGACTGGTGTAGGACACATCGCGCTTGACGCAGGCGGGCGCGGTCCCACCGGCCGCGGGGGCCGCTTGGGCCGGGACAGCCATGGAACTGAATGCGAGAGCGGTCCCGGCGAGTGCGCCGACAAGTACATGACGAATGCGCATGGTTCATCCAATCTCCTGTGCATGCGAGGACCTGTCACCACCGGGGCGTACGGCACGCACACCCCGGTGGGAGAGGTCACTTGACGCGACTGCAGCCGGAAGGGGCCTTCTCCGGGTAGTAGTTGCACACGTTGATCTGCACGCCCTCCACATTGGACAGCGGAGTGGTGTACGTCCCGTTGACCTTGACCCGCTTCCCGGAGGTCCAGCTCCACTGGCCGTTCTGGTACTTCCAGTAGCTCAGGTAGAGGCCACCCGCCCAGCCGTCGCCCGGGCACTTGTCCCGGACCGTGATGTTGAAATAGGCGTTGTAGGTGTCACGCCCCTGGGCACTGCCGGTCCAGGTGTAGCTGTAGGTGCCCCCGGCGTCCGCGCAGCCGTTGGTGGTCTCCCCGTAGACGCTGGCCGCCTGCGCCGTGCCTGAAAAGGCGACGGTGACCGCGGCGGCCAGGCCGACCCCGATACCCGCCTTCCCCATCCGCGACGCCAAACCCGTCTTCTTCTCCACTGCTGCTCCCTCGTGTGACGTGTGCGAGCGGTGCGCTGTGGTGTCAGCGCTTGGACGGGGAACAGGCTTGCCGACGCCGAAGCGGCAGCACAGTCAAAGCCCGTGTCCCGGACAGGCGCGGGCTGTCCGGGCTGGTCGGAGCCTTGTCCGAACCTCGGCCCGGACAGCCGGACATGACGGAATGCGTCGTTGTCTCTTCTACGAAGGCGCCGCAGGATGGCATGCATGGGGAACCTGGGGGAGTTACCACCGTACGAAGACGGGGCTCCGCACGAAGTCCGGGACAACGCCGGCTTCATCGCGTCGATGCAACGGCTCAAGGAACGGTCGGGGCTGACGTACCGCGAGCTGGAGGAACGAGCCGCCCGCCGCGGCGACGTCCTGGCACGCAGCACGCTCGCCGACGTACTGAACCGGAAGAGCCTGCCACGCCCCGAGGTCCTGGCCGCGTTCGTCCGCGCTTGCGGAGAGGGCGCGCGGGTCGATGTCTGGCTGGCCGTCAGGGACCGCCTCGCCGCGGCACGCACCGCAGCGGCACCCGCCCCGGCCCGCACCGTTACGGCACCCGCCCCGGCACGCGACGCCGAAACCGACCTCCCGATACACACCGAGTCGGCTGCGCTCACACGATCCCGCCGGCACAGGGGCCCTACCGTCGCCAGCGCCACCTTCGCGGTCCCGCTGCTTGCCCTGGCCGCCTGGTGGGTGCTCTCCGGGGACTCCGCCAAGTCGGGCACTGCGACTTCTCCCGACGACGGCTGGGTGACCATCCGCCCCGCCCGTACCCCTGACCTCTGCCTGACCGACGGCCGCGACCGCAAAGGCGCCTACGACAGCGCGGTGGCCGTCCAACTTCCCTGCGCCCAGGCACCTGTGCCGCGCACCTACCTCGAACCGATGGGGGAGGGCCTCTACCGCATCCAGTGGCACCACCCCCAGATGGGCAAGGGATGCCTGACCGTCATGGGCGAGGACCAGATCAAAGGCATGCTCGAACCCCGCCGGAACTGCGCCCAAGGCACCCTCTTCCGCGTGGAGCCCGCCGCGGGAGCCTTCCTCCTGCACCCCGTCACCAGCGGCAGATGCATCGGCATCGTCGACGACGACACCACCGTGGGCGCCGAGGCCATCGAGGAACGCTGCACCGGCGCGGGGGACCAGCGGTTCCTCGTCCGGGCGGAGGCTACTGAATGAGAGATCGCAGCACCGGCACACTGGTGCCCGCCGCCGTGAGGCCGGCAAGGACCGCTGGGGCGATGCCGTGTGCGCTGAGAAAGGTGAGACCTCCGACGATCAGGCCGAGGACGACCGCGATCAGGAGGACGATGGCGGTGTGCACGGTCATGAACGGAGCCTGGTCCGGCGGTGTCGGGATGGGCGAGCTCACGGTGTCTCCCCGCGTGTCGATTCGTACGGACGCCTGCTCCTAAGTGCCGCCGGACAGCCCGCCCCACGGCCAGGACCGTAGTTTTCCGCGCCGGAAAAGAACTTTGAAACAGTCCGTGGGGCGACCGGGAGCACCGCACGTACAAGGAGAGGAGGTTCGAAGGAGCCCCCCTCGCGCAGGGCAGGGCGCGGACGACGACCACCGGAAGGGGGACGTGCATGCAGGGCGACGGTGCGGGAGAGATGTCCGCCGCTGCACATGCCCACAACCTGCGGCCTGCCGCGGAGCCGATGGATGATGGCGCCCGGCTCGATGCGCCCCTCGCTCCCCACCTGCATACGGTGGACGACCGTCGGCCCAGGACGACTTGGCAGGCCCAGGAAGACATCGACCGGCGAGCAGCGGACGGCCGACTGGTGGCGCTGCTGGCCAAAGACGGTTTCGCGGGGCCGCGTTACGACCGGTTCCAGGAAGAACTCGTCCGTTACGGGATCTCCGTCCTGTGCGGCTGGATGCGCTCCGGCTACATCTTCGACCTCGTCACGCAGCGCGGCTTCAGCCTCAGCCCGCACGAACGTGACCTTGAAGAGCTGGCCACCGACAGCGAGTTGAGGCAGGAGCTGGCCCACATGACCATCGCCCGAGCCTTGCCCCGCTTCCGCAAGGACTCCCTGGTCGACGGTGGCTGGAACATCGAGGGCGGGGCCCGGATCACCACCTACTTCATGGGTAAATGCGCCTACTACTTCCCCAACGAGTGGCGCCGCCACCGCACCAGCGAAGCCCGCCACCGCCGCGCCGTGTCCCGCGAGAAGGAGCTCTACCAGCCGCCCGTCAGCACCTGCACGGTCGCTCAAGAGGTCCTGGACAACCTGGCTGTCCTCGACGAACTCGAAGCGATCGAGAACCCGCGCCTGCGCGCCGTCGTGGCCCTGACCCTGGACGACTACTCCCAGGAAGAGATCCGGGAGATAGTGGGCATACCCACGGTCCGCGCCGTCGAAGGCTTGTTGTATCGGTGGAGGACGAAAGGGCAGAAGGACAGGAAGGGGGAGAGCGATGCCAGCGCGTGACGACGACTTTGATGCGCTGCTCCAGGACTCGTCCCTGGGCAGCGACGCCGCCCGCGCACTGCGCGCGCGCACTTCCGCCGCCACGGCCCACGAAGCGTCGCATCCCGCCGATGCGACGGGGCACGCCACCCCCAGCGCGACCACGGAGACGAGCTCTTCGGTCGACGCCCTCGTCCTTCGCGCCGTTGAGGGTGACGAGCAGGCCACGCACGATCTCCTGGCGCATGTGCACCCTCTGGCGCTGCGTTATTGCCGTACGAGACTGTCCCGACTGCCGGGTGACGCACGGCACTTCGTGGAGGACCTGGCGCAGGAAGTGTGTGTCGCGGTGCTGCTCGCGCTGCCGCGCTACAAGAAGACGGGGCGTCCCTTCGAGGCGTTCGTCTTCGCGATCGCCGCCCACAAGGTGGCCGATCTGCAACGGGCGGCGATGCGGCACCCGGGATCCACGGCCGTGCCCTCCGACCAGATGCCGGAGCGGCCCGACGACTCTCTCGGCCCCGAGGAGCGCGTGCTGCTCAGCGCCGTCGGGCTCACCGCGGAGGAGGCCGGGGAGATGTTGGGGATGTCGCCCGGGGCGGTGCGGGTGGCCCGGCACCGCGCGCTGAGCCGGTTGCGGGCGCTCGCCGAGGAGTAGGGAGAGGTACCTGACAGGCGCTCAGGGCCTCCGGCGGTCTGCGTGTTCGGCGGCCATGAGGCCGGAGTGGTCGATATGCCGACCGGTTCGGCGCGACAGTGTGCACAGGGAGGACTTCGCGGAAACAGTGACGCGCGGACGCGGTACCTCCGGCTTCCGCAGGGGAAATCCCAGCCCATGGCAGAACCCGCACCAGGAGATCCCCGCACGGAGGTAGCGGCGAACGACCGCCTCTGGCAGCACGGCCTCCACGAAGACACCATGCTCTTCCAGCGGGGGAACCTGTTCCTCGTCGCCCAGTCGCTCCTGACCGTCGCCTGCAGCACGACGACCGCAGAGTCACACAACGCGGCCCGAGTGATCGCCGCGTTCGGGATCACACTGACCCTCACCTGGCTCTACGCAGGTCACCGCCACCTCCGCTACTGGGGACGCCCGCGGCCGACGTGCCAACGGGCCGACACCACCTGGCACCTCTGGTCACACGTGGGGCTTGACCAGGTCGACCACGTTGCTCTTGGTGGCGGGCCCGATGCGCGTGGCGACGATCTTGCCGCCCTTGAAGACGTAGAGGGTCGGAATGGCGGTGACGTTGTACTTGGGAGGTGTCTCGGGACTCTGGTCGATGTCGAGCCGGGCGACGGTCAGCCGACCGGAGTACTCCTTGGCGACGTCGGCCAGGATCGGGTCGAGTGCCCGGCACACGCTGGACCATTCGGCGCGGAAGACGGCAAGGACCGGCCCGGCGGCCTTGACCACCTTGGTCTCGAAGTCCGCGTCGGTCACGTCGACAACAGTGCCTGCCACGAGGGGATCCTTTCGGTCTAGGGGGAAGCGGGCGACGACTGAGCCCTCGGAGTTGCGGGCCTCGGCGATGTCGCCCGTGTCGTTCCGGATGGCGCCCTTGCTGTTGAAGGAATGCCCGCCCCCGGCCGGGTGGATCTGGTGGGTGCAGATACGCAGCGGCAGTCCGGGCCTAGATCGCCATACACGGCGCGCCCTCACCGTAGGTGGGAACTCACGGAGTGTCAGGGCGAGTTCTCGGTCATCGCAGGACTGTCCAGAAAGACGGTGTTGCAGACCGCCTTGGCGGGCCCGGGGGCGTACTTCCCAGGGCGGCGATTGCGGAGCCCACCGCAGGCGCCCGGAGCCAGCCCGGTGCCGGGCGGCTACTCCGCAGTCACGATGCGCTCCACTGCGGCCGTCACCAGTTGCCCAGCTCGCGCGCCTCACCATTGACACCACTCTAGGCGTAGTACTACATTCAAGCCACTACAAGTAGAGTGCTGTGCATGGGGGAACGCTATGCGAAAACTCGTTTACTACATCGGCATCTCACTCGACGGCCGCATCGCCGGCCCCAGTGATGAGTTCGACTTCTTTCCGCAGGGCGACGAGCAGCAGGCCGCCGCCTACTCGGCCTGGATGAACTCGCTGTACCCGGAGACCGTCCCGACGGCTTACCGCTCGGCCGCCGGCGTCGGCCACGCACCCAACCGGCGTTTCGACACCGTCGTCATGGGCCACGGCACTTACCGCCTGCCCCTCGGCAACGGGATCACCAGCCCGTACGCGCACCTGCGCCAGTACGTCGTGTCCAGCACCCTCAAGCCGGACACCGACCCAGCCGTCACCATCGTGCCGGGCGACCCGCTCGCCCTCGTCCGCGAACTCAAGAGCGAGGCGGGTACCGGCCTGGACATCTGGCTCTGCGGGGGCGGCAAGCTCGCCGGCGCCCTGCTGCCCGAGATCGACGAGCTGCTGATCAAGACGTATCCGGTCATTGCCGGAACCGGGATCCCGGTAGTCGACGGTCCCTTCGACCCCACCGTCTTCGACGTTGCCGAGCGCACCACCTTCGCCAACGGAGTCACCCTCACCCGCCTCACTCGCCGCTAGGCAGGAGCGCCTGCTGGAGGTCGCCGCGCAGGTCTTCGCCGAGCAGGGGCTGGACACTGCGCCCGCCGCCATCGCCGAGCACCCGGCCGCCGAGGCCACCCGGACGTGGATGGAACACTTCATCCACCACGCCACGGCAAAGAGCGGCATGTCCGAAGCCCTCAACGCGGTCATGTCTACGCCGCGCAGCACGGCACCGACCATCGGGCGCAGAGAAGGCGGCAGGTCAGGAGGCGATGCCGAGGTCGACACCCGTCAGATCACGGCTGGCGTCCCACAACCGCGCCGCTACGGAGGCGTCGGCAAGGTGGTTCCACGCCCGTTCACGCCGGGGCCTGCCCCGCAGACCGAGGACATGCGGCCCCCACAACTCCCCTCCGCGCACGGCGGGGTCCAGCACCGCTCGGACCGCGGGCCACGCGCCGGCGTGCTTGCCCTGGACGAGGAGAGCGGCCGGCGCCCCGCAGAGCCGCGCACCAGCGGTCCGCACATGGACCGGCGGCCGTGACGGGGTCAGAGAGTCCAGCGCGCCGCCGGGATGGACCACCACGCTGGCCACCGTGCTCTCGACGGCACGCAGGCGGCGGTCGAGTTCGAGGCCGAAGTGCATCTGCGCCAACTTGGAACGCCCATAGGTGCGCTTGGGCCGGTAGTCGTTCCGGGACTGCAGATCGTCGAGGTCGAGCCGCTCGGACTTCGCCGCGAAGCTGCCCATGGTCACGACGCGGGCCGCCGGTGCGGCCGACAGCAGCGGCATCAGCCAGTGGGTCAGCGCGAAGTGCCCGAGGTGGTTCGTGCCGAACATGAGCTCGTGACCGTCCCCGGTCTCCCGGCGCGGCGGGGCGTCGAGCGCGGCACCGGCGTTGTGCACCACCGCGTCGAGGTGCTCAACGCCCAGTGATTCCACCGCTGTTCTGAGCGACGAGAGGTCGGCCAGATCCAGCCGTACGACCCGCACCCGCGCACCAGGGACCCGCGACCGGATCGAGGCCGTGGCGACGTCGGCCTTCGCGGGATTCCGGCTGCCCAGTACGACAGTGGCTCCGGTCGTGGACAGCTGCTCCGCGACGAAGTACCCGATTCCGGCGTTGCCGCCGGTGACCAGGAAGACGCTGCCATCGGCACGGGGCAGCCGGTGAACATCCCAGGGCGGGGTGGAGGACGTGGACGACATGGAGGCGAGGCTCCCTCGCTGTTGAAGGCGGCTGTGGCTGCGGTTGTGGCTGCGGCTGCCCTACAGGACAGCCCGGCACCTACAGCTCACAGTTCCAACGGCCCTCGACACATCGCCTACGGATCACCGACAGCCCGCCGACCGGCCGACATCCTGCCGACGGGGTGCTCGTTCCACGAATTCAGGCGGAGGACGAAACGGCCATGGTCACCGCGTCGGGGATCAGCGCGACGAGCTGTTGGGACCAGCAATCCGATTGCTGGGTCGCGACCTCGGCTCCGCAGGCATCGCACACGAGATGGGGACCGTCCAAGCCGTCGAGCCCACAACAGCCGTTGAGGCGCCCACGGTCAGGGTGCCTGGCCACCCCCGAAATGTCGTCGGGATCGAGGACGAACACGCCGGTGTGCGGGCTGACCGCATACGACCCGCGCGGCATCAGGGACGGCAGAAACCTGTGTCCCGGCACGTCCTCCGTCACGGGAGACGGCAGGGGAACTTCCCGGAGGCCGGAAGTGATTCGCTGCTGACAGGCACTGCACGAGAAGACGGTCATGGCCACAATTCTGCGTGAGCTCACCAGGGCCACCGCATCGTCCAGAAGTGCCAGCTCCTGGGAGCTCAGGTTGGGATCGGCGGCCCTCCTCGCCCGGGCCTGCGCGAGAGGACCGGCCTGCCCATCACCGAGATCCACAAAGGTGCCCGCATGCCCCATGAGGGCTGTCAGCATCGAACGGGCTCCTGCCGCCACCTCGGTCGACGGGCCGACCGCGACCTGCGCGAGGATCAGAGCTGACATCGCCCAGTCCAACCCTGGCGGGCCCTCCTCCGTAGTGCACCAGTCGATCACCACCGGGCCTTGCGGCGTCAGCATCACATTGTCCGGGTGCAGGTCGAGATGAAGGATCCGGTCTTCGGGAAGGGCGGAGACCCGGGCCGGGACCGAATGCAAGTGGTGCAGCAGCTCGGCCAGCACCGCGGCCGCATCCTCTTCGGTGATCGCGCCGTCCCTCCACGCCTGCAACATCGTCGCCCCGGACAGCCGCTGCATCACGAGCTCTGAGGGCGTGCCCGTTGAACGTACGGCCGGGACCGGGAAACCGCGCGCCGAGAGGTGCGCCATCACGGCCGCTTCTGCCGCGGCGTCGCCGCCATGGCGATAGCGACGTAGCACCCAATCGTCATCGAGCTCGAACACATCGGCACTGCGCCCAGAGCCCAACAACTGTCCTATCTGCATTGGGTGAATCTACGTTGAGACACAGTACGGGCGCATCACCCTAAGTGGGTGTTCTGCGGGTGTTCGGTAGATTCGTAGTGCTTGAGGGCTTGTTGTCCGGTTCGAGGGCTTCCCGGTCAGCCGGGGGTGCGGTGCGCTGTGAGTGTGGACGGACGCGAGCCGTACCCGAGCGACCTGTCGGATGAGGCGTGGGAGCTGGTCCGGCCGGTGATCACTGCGTGGAAGGCGAGGCATCCCTCGGTCAGCGGGCACGAGGGCCAGTACGCGATGAGGGAGATCGTGAACGCGCTGCTGTATCAGGCGCGGACCGGCTGCCAGTGGCGCTACCTGCCCCATGACCTGCCTCCCATGAGTGCGGTGTACTACTACTTCGGCCTCTGGCGTGATGACGGGACCGCCGAGACCATCCACGAGCTGCTGCGTGCCTGGCCCGGGAGATGCGTCGGCGGCGCGAGGACCCCACCGCTGTCGTGCTGGATTCCCAGACGGTGCGGGCCTCGGTGAACGCGCCGAAGGAGACGACCGGGCTGGATCCGGGCAAACGGAGCCCGGGGCGGAAAAGAGGCATCGCCACAGATGTCCTCGGCCTGGTCATCGCCGTGATTGTCGTCGCCGCGAGCGTGCACGACAACGCCATCGGAACCGCCCTGCTGGACAAGGTCGCTCGCGCCGCGCCGGCGGTGACGAAGGCGTGGGGTGGACGCCGGGTTCAAGGAGACCGTCGTGGAGCACGGCGCCCGTCTCGGCATTGATGTGGAGATCGTTCAGCGCGATCCGGGGATGAAGGGGGTTCACGCCGGAGCCGAAGCGGTGGGTGGTCGAGCAGACGCTCGGCACCCTCATGCTGCACAGGCGTCTCGTGCGTGACTACGAGAGCAGGCCGGCCAGTTCAGTGGCGTGGATCCACTGGTCCATGACCGGCGTCATGCTCCGCCGTCTGACCCGCACCACCACCACGACCTGGCGCGACCCGCCCGCCCAGCACCCTGCACTCCCGACGGGCAGGAGCCTCGATGAAGCATCTCCTGGACAAGATCGAGGCCCGGCAGCAGCTGGTACGCGAGACAGCCGGGCACCTGCGTGAGCAGATCGCGCTCCTGACCGAACAGCTTGCCGCGGCCGAACGCACCCTTCAACGCCTGGACATCACCCGTGAGACGATGCTGGAAGTGGCCGCCGAGGACGGCATCGAACCGCCCGAGCCGCTGCCGCCCGGCTACCGCGAGGTCCTCGCCGCCTTCGAGCAGGCCGGGCACGGCCTCCGGGTCAAGGAGATCTGCGAGATCCTGGGCATCGGCACCGAGCCGCGGCACACCGAGAGCGTCCGCGCCAAGCCCAAACGCCTGGTCGACCGCGACATCCTCACCGAACCCGAACCCGGCCTGTTCACCCCCGCCCGGCCCGCACCGGCCACCCCGGCCCCCAACTCAACCTGAAGTCCAGCGAAACAACACAGAACACCCACTCAGTCAGGGGCAGCGGTGGTTTAGCGGCTGCCGAGCTCTCCCTTGGTGAACCCGTATTTGTGTGCCGCGAGCACAGTGGCGAGTGCAGGGACGAGCAGTGCGAGCGTGACCCAACTCAGCCAGGATGCACCCAATCCACTGAGGGCGATGCCACCGATGATGCCACCACCGGCGATTCCGACGTTCCATCCGGTGGTGAGGAGTGCTTGGGCGACATCGCCGGCGTCGCCTGCTGCTTCGGCGACTGCGGTCTGCAACAGGGTAGAGGTGCCGCCGAACGCGAGCCCCCAGAGCGCCGCGCTGGCGTAGACGAGCGAAGGCACGCCGGAGAAGATGCCGAGCAGCAGCGCGCATGTCGCGAAGAGCACACACGCGAGGATCATGAGGAGGCGCAGGCGCCGATGGACGAGCGCTCCGGCGATCCAGATGCTCACCAGCGACACCAGACCGAAGGTGAGCAGCACGGCGTCGACTTGACCAGCCATGCCGAGCGGCTTGAGGAACGGGGCGATGTAGGTGTAGAGGATGCTGTGGGCGAGCACGAACGTGAGGGTCACGAAGAGCACGGGCGCTACGCCGGGAATGCGGAAGGCACGGGTGAGCGGGAGCCGTGAGCCCTTGGGCTGTCCGGGGAAGTTCGGCACCGCCGCGACGACCCACACGATCAACGCGAGCGTGAGGACGGTCATGATCCCGAACGCGTATCGCCACTCGACGAGCTTGGCCAGAAACGCCGCAGCAGGAACTCCGACGGACAGGGCAACGATTGCGCCCCCCATCGCGATCGCCATTGCCTTGCCGCGCTGATGTGAGGGAACCATCCGAACCGCGTACCCGGCCAACAGCGCCCAGAGCAACCCGCCGACGATGCCGCCGAGGCATCGGGCGGCTAGCGTAAGTGCGAAGCTCTCGGAGAGCGCGGTGACGGTATTGGCGATCGCGAATCCTGCGATCGCCACCAGCAGCAAGTGTCGGCGCGGCCAGCCGATCGTCGCCTTGGTGAGCGGGATCGCGGCGAGGATCGCCCCGATCGCGAAGACGGTGACGCTCTGCCCGGCAGCACTCTCGCTCACACCCAGGTCTCGGCTCATCCCGGGAAGCAACCCGGCGGGCATCGTCTCGGTCAGGAGCGTAATGAACCCGGTGGCGGCCAAGGCCAGAAGACCCGCCAGTGGGAGCCGGGCGTTCGTTATCGAGGGAGACGGCACAGCACGTGTTCGTGTCATGGCCTTATGATCGAAGGGTGACATTAGTGTGAGGGTCAAATCGGTGTCCGCTGAGTCACGCAACGCCAGCCACAGAGGGCGAGGAGAGGGATATGCGGATCGGTGAGTTGTCGACGCGCACGCGGACTCCGGTGAGGTTGCTGCGCTACTACGAGGAGCAGGAACTGATCGCCTCAGATCGACTGCCCAACGGATACCGGGACTATGAGGAGTACGTCGTTGACCGGGTTCTCCAGGTACGAGGCCTGCTCGACGCAGGGCTGCCCACACGGATCATCAAGCAGATCCTGCCCTGCCTGAACACCCCCCGCACGATCCACATGCCCTACGTCACGCCAGACATGGTCGCAACGCTCGAGCACGAACGCGACCGCATGGCCGAAAAAATCGAATTCCTCACCAAGAACCACCGGGCCATCACCGAATACCTCGACGCCGTACCCCGCGATATCCGAGCCTCCTCCTGAGGTTTTCGGTGTGGGGTCGGGAGGTGGCCGGTGATCGTAAGGCCGGTCTCGGCGAGGCAGCCTCGGCCGGGAAGCCCTCGAACCGGACAACCAGCCCTCAAGCACTACGACTCTGCCGAACACCCGCAGAACACCCACTAAGAGCGAGGCCAGTTGCTCCCCGCCCCTCGAGGTGCCCGGCCATGGGCCTCATGACCGGGCACCGGTGCGCCGGGGACGTACTAGTGGCTAGGGCGCGTCGACTATCAGGCGGCCGTCAGTCGGGATGTGGAATGCGGCGCCGTTGGCGTAGAAGCTCTCGACGCGGGCCTGCTCGGCCGCGTCGGGTACCGCGTTCTTGCAGCTGGTGCCCGCGGTGGAGCCCGACATGAGCTGGGAGCACGGGCCGGGCTTGGTGTCGGGCAGGCCCAGGTTGTGGCCGATCTCGTGGGCGGCGATGCGTGTCTTGTCGTATCCCTGGGTGACCGCTTGGCTGCCGAGCTCGACTCGGCCGCGGCCGCCCGGCCGGACCGGGCCGATGGTGGCCTGCGGCCAGCCGGTGGTGGCCACGATCTGGATCTCGGCCCGGGTGCCGGGCTGGGCCTCGGTCAGCTTGACGTTCTCCACGTTGGCGTTCCACGAGGCGACTCCGGCAGAGATCGCCGTCTCCCAGCCCCTGGCCTGGCTGTCGTCGTAGCGAAGCGTCACCACGGCGGACGTGGTCTCGGTCGCGGTCGTATCCGGGGCGGACACGGCGTTCGCCGCAGGTGCCATGGTTAAGGCGGCCGCTGCGGTCGCGATGGCTATGGCCAGCCGTCTGAAGTGCAGCATCGTTGTCCTTTCGGTTGCGTAAGGGCTCGGCTCCGTCCGGAGCCGAGAGTGGGGGGTGCTGGTGAGGGCCCAACTCGCCGGTCGGGCAGGGGGGTTGGCGGAAGCTGAACCGTTGTGGCGGCGGTAGGGGTGCCGTGCCGGGACCGGAACGTGACGTCGTCGGCCTGCTGCAGGCGAGGAGGGCGCCCGGAATGGCGTCGTCCGCCGGGCGGAGTGCGTCGTCGAGATGCCAACTCGGTGCAGGAGACCGGGCATGAGCCGCTCCATTCCGCGCCGTGCCACCAACGCTCATTCATGACGGTACATCGTCAAGTGCGAACGGTGCTGGCTCCAGGGCTGAGAAATTTCCGTACGGCACCCAGTCGTGCAGGAAGGATGAACCGGAGTCCGCACACGAGTGCCTTCCGGCGCCCGACTCGCCCTCTGCCGAGCCGTGTTCAGAACCTGATCCGGAATCCTGCGGACGGCGCGTGGGCGGGGGCGCCGATGCCTACGCCGCCGGGTGCCAGGCCCATCAGACCCTCACCGCGGCGGCAGTGCCGCGGAGTTGCCCGCGATCTGGTCGACGCCCGCCTCGCGGCGTACACCGTCGAGTCCCGGCCACCGGCGACGTGTGTCGGGGAGACGCGTGATGCCGCGGCCGAGTCAGGGCATCCTTCGCGGTATCCGCGGATCGCGGCGCGGCGCGTACTCGCTCACGCGACGCGCGCCGTACGCCGTGTCCCACGACGCGACCGCCGAGGAGTGCCCACCATGACCGACGCCCCCGCCGACACCCTCGTACGCGACGCCGAACTTGTCGTCACCCTGGACCGTGCGGACATCCCGGGCGGCTGGGTCGCGATCCGCGACGGCCTGGTGTCCGCCGTCGGGCGCCCGGGGGAGGAGCCCGCCGCCACGCGGACACTGAGCGCCCGCGGCAGCCTTGTCACCCCCGGTCTGATCAACACCCATCACCACATCTACCAGAACCTCACCCGTTCCTTCGCGCCCGCCCTGAACGTCGAACTCTTCGACTGGCTCACCGTGCTGTACCCGGTGTGGGCCAACCTC
Organism: Streptomyces sp. NPDC059002; assembly: GCF_042740435.1. NCBI lineage: Bacteria > Bacillati > Actinomycetota > Actinomycetes > Kitasatosporales > Streptomycetaceae > Streptomyces > Streptomyces sp. NPDC059002. Next base: position 164,361 of record NZ_JBHYJI010000006.1, read on the forward strand.
GACGAGGAGGCCATCGAGGTGTCCACGTGGGTCGGACTGGCCGAACTCGCCCTCGGCGGCTGCACCACGACCACCGACCTGCTCTACGTCCACCCCCGGCCCGGCTTCATCGACGCCCAGATCCGCGCCGCGCGCGAGGTGGGCCTGCGCTTCCATCCCGCCCGCGGCTCCATGAGCCTGTCGCAGAAGGACGGCGGGCTGCCCCCGGACTCCGTCGTCCAGAGCGACGACGAGATCCTCGCCGACTGCGAGCGGGCCGTGCGGGCCCACCACGACCCGGCACCGGGTGCGATGGTGCGGATCGCGCTCGGCCCGTGCTCCCCGTTCTCCGTGACGCCCGAGCTCATGACCGCCACCGCCGAACTCGCCGAGCGGCTCGATGTGCGCCTGCACACCCATCTCGCGGAGGCCCGCGAAGAGGACACCTTCTGCCTGGAGAAGTTCGGACGCCGGCCCGTCGAGCAGTTCGAGCACGTCGGCTGGGGCAGCGACCGCTCCTGGGTGGCGCACTGCGTCCATCCCGACGACGACGAGATCGCCCGGCTCGGGCAGTGGGGTACCGGCGTCGCGCACTGCCCTTCGTCCAACATGCTGATCGGCGCGGGCACCGCGCGGGTCAAGGACCTGCGGACGGCCGGGGTTCCGGTCGGCCTCGGCTGCGACGGCTCGGCGTCGACGGACCACGCCTCCCTGTGGCTCGAGGCGCGTACTGCCCTGCTCGTGGCCAAAGGCCGGGGCGGCTCCGCGTCCATGACCGCCCGCGACATCCTGGAGATCGCCACCGTCGGGTCGGCGGCCTGCCTCGGCCGCGCCGACGAACTCGGACGGATCCGCGCCGGGCGGCCCGCTGACCTCGTCGTCTGGGAACTCGACGAGATCGCCTTCGCCGGAGCGCACACCGACCTGGTCGAGGCATGGCTGCGCTGCGGTCCCGTGCGGCCGCGGCACACGCTCGTGCACGGCAGGCCGATCGTCGAGGACGGGCGGCTCACCCTCCCGCACGTCCGGGACATGCTCACCGAGCACGCGCGGATCTCCCGCCGCCTCCAGGCCCTCGACCGGTGAGGGGCATCGCGTGCGCGGCATCAGGAAGTCCGGGGGTGTACGGGTCACGAGGGTCACGCTGTGCCAGGGCTGCGCGCGGATGTCGCGACGTGCCGTCGTACGCCCAACCCGCCCACGAGCGCGACCCCACCGGCGAGCAGCGGTGGACGGCACGCCGGACGAGTGAGGCCCTCTCCCGGGCCACCGGCTGGCAAGTGGCCTGCGGTAGCCGGTCCTTGAGCGGTGCCCGTACGGCTCAGGTGCCGTCCTCTGGGCGGCCCACAGCGAGGGGGTCGCGGGGTAGCGATCGTGCACCGCCTCGATGGTGTGGTGCAGAGCGGTGGCGGCGTGCTCGGGGGTGAGGGTTCCCGGTTCCCCGGTGGAGAGACGGGTGTAGAAGGACGCGGCGATCTCGACGGCCAGGCGGTCGTCGATGGGCCACAGCGTTCCGATGACGTGGGGGAACCCGACCAATTGGAATGCGCTGGTGAGGTGGAGAGGGGCGTGGCGGAGGGCGCGGACGTGGGGGTGCAGGCGGGGCCCGTCAGGCGGCGACGTCGAAACTGACCTCGCCGTCGCCGCTCTGGGCGCGGGTTGCGTGGATGGTCCAGCAGCCGGGGGTCGGGAAGGTCCACCCGGTGCCCCATTCGTCACCGGGGCGATGCCAGTTGCTCGAGCCGTGCGGTTCGGGGCCCCAGTCCGGGCCCAGGGTGGCAGCGCCGGGACCGGTCGCGCGGAGCGAGAGTTGCCCGGCGCCGGCCATCCGCAAGGCGACCTTGACCTCCTCGCCCCGCCTGATGTCGGACGTACCAAACACCAGTGCCCACAAGGTGGCCTTCCGGCCCGATCCCTCGACTTCCACCAGCCCGGTTCCGGAGTTGGTGCTTCGCGGGCCGGGCCGACAGGCCGCAGTACTCGAAGCGGCCGACGTCGGAGCTGACGTGGTCGGCCGGTCGGTGCATGAGACGACCACCAGCATCCCCGCCGCCGCGAGAACGACTGGACGAAGGCGGCCTGCGCGTGCCATACCTCAGCGTAGGCCAGGGAGTTGGGACTTACACCCGCTGCTCGCCTCGGGGCCGCACCCGATCGATGTCAGTGGGGCCGGGTCGTGGGCCGTGCCGGTACGACGACGGTCACACCCCGCGTTCACCGATCGGCGGCCAGCACTGCCGCGAGGCCTTCCTGCAGGTCCTTGACGAAAAGCTCGGGAACCTCCAGCGACGGGAAATGTCCTCCGAGTTCGGGCGACCCCCAGCGGACGATCTGCCGGTACCGCGCCTGTGCCCAGGGGCGCGGACACTTCTCGACGTCGCGGGGATACATAGTGATCGCTGACGGGACGGTGACCCGAAGTTCGGGATCGAGCGAGTTGTGGCTCTCGTAGTAAATGCGGGCCGACGACGCGCCGGTCCGCGTCAGCCAATACAGGGTGACGTCGTCGAGAATGCGGTCCCTGGAAATCGTCTCGAACGGGCTGTCCTCGGTGTCCGACCACTCGGCGAACTTGTCGAGGATCCAGGCAAGGAGCCCGACCGGTGAGTCGACGAGCGAGTAGCCGATGGTCTGCGGTCGGGTCGCCTGCTGCTTCGCGTACGCCGCGCGATGGCGCCAGAAATCGCGGGTTTCCTCGGCCCATGTGCGCTCGACCGCCGTCAGCCCGTCCGTTGTCAGACCGGGCGGCCCCTCCGCGAACGTCGTGTGGATGCCGAGCACGTGCTCCGGGAACCTGCCGCCGAGAACCGTGGTGATGTTGCCGCCCCAGTCGCCGCCGTGGGCCACGAACCTGCCGTAGCCGAGCCTTCCCATCAGCTCCACCCATGCGGCCGCGATCTTTTCGGTTCCCCACCCGGTGGTGGCCGGCTTGTCGCTGTAGCCGAAGCCCGGCAGTGAAGGGACCACGACGTGGAACGCCGGTGCGGCTGCGTCCTTCGGATCTGCCAGCTCGTCCACCACATCGATGAACCGGGCAATGCTGTCCGGCCAGCCGTGCGTCAAGATCAGCGGAGTGGCGTCCGCGCGCGCGGATCGGCGGTGCAGGAAGTGGATTCCCAGATCATCAATGGTCGTACGGAACTGGCCGATCTGGTTGAGGCGCTCTTCGAACGACCGCCAGTTGTACCCGGTGCGCCAGTAGTTCACGACATCGACGAGGTCGGCGAGCGGGACGCCCTGTTCCCATCGGGGAGGGCCGGGCGCGGCGCGATGGACCGTCTCGGCCTCCGGCAGTCGCGCCGCGGCCAGCCGCGCGCGCAGATCGTCGAGGTCGGCGTCGGTTGCGTGGGCTTCAAATGCTTGCACGTCGCTGGTTGGACGGGACATGAGACCTCCTGGCCATCGCGGAACCGGCTAAGACGGTTCTAGCAGCTCTCTGAGCCACACAGCAACCAGCTAAGGTGGTTCCATGCGCGCCGGATTCCCTGACTTCCGCCTCGGCAACGTGTTGGCGACCAGCTTCACGGGGACTCTGTCGGAGCGTCATGGCGACGCCGTGGAGCGCATTCCCGTGCCGCATCGACTCGTCGACTGGCTGGCAGTGAGCGGCCTCGCCGTGGACTCCTGCACCACCGCCCAGCTCGACCTCGCCAGGGAACTGAGGGAGTCGATTCACGCCGCCGCGACGGCGGCCGCGGTCGGGGACGCTCTCCCTGCAACTGCCGTCCAAGTCATCAATGACCGCAGTGCTCAGGGTCGGGCCGCGGCGATCCTGACGCCCGAGGGCAAGCGGCAATGGCGGCTCAGCCCGGCTTCCTGCGTGGAAGATGCCCTCGGCGTGATCGCCGCCGACGCGATCGGCATCATCGCGGGCGAACGGGACGGAAAGCTCGCGTTGTGCGCATCACCGACCTGCCGAGCCGCCTTCTTCGACACCAGTCAAAGCCGCACCCGCAAATGGTGTGACATGAACACGTGCGGGAATCGTCAGAAGAAGGCGCGCTTCCACGCCAACCAGCGCAGGGAACCCAGATCAGCGGAGTGATCGTCACCTCGGTACGTCCACGTGGGCCCCACGCCCGCGACACACATGCCGTGTTGGGTGCGCTTGACGGCACGGGCGGAGGTGCCCGCCGGGGCGTTCGTCTTCGAGGCCAGGTCGTTCGTGCTTCGTGTACTCACGTCACGTGCCTCTCTGGCAGGAAGCCTGTACGCGGCCGCGACCGCCAGCGGCGCGGTGGTCGACGCACCGCACCTGCAGCCGCGGAGATCCTCGGCGCCCGGTACGCGGTGCCGATGGGCTACGAGACGGCGGCAGGGTCAAGACCGGCGGGCGGCCCGCGCGCCTAGCTCTAGACACCTCGTATACAGGCTATGTAGAGTACGAGTATGGGTAGTCCGAGAATGACTCTGCAGACTCAACTGGTGCTGAGGGCCTTGCTGGAAGACCCCGCCACGGAGCGCTACGGCCTCGAGCTGTGCGAGCTGGCGAGGCTGCCGTCGGGCACGATCTATCCGATCCTTGCCCGCCTGGAACAGGTCGGCTGGGTGGACAGCACTTGGGAAGACCCCGCCGTGCACGAGAAGGCCGGTCGCCCGCGCCGCCGCTTCTACCGGATCACCGAGGACGGTGCCGAACGCGCACGGGACGCCCTCGCCCGCACCTATCGCGCCCGCAAACAGCCCCTGCCGGGCTGGGCCGCCCGTCCGGCCGTCCAACTGTCCGACGGGGGAGTGTCATGAGGGCCCGGGGCCGGTTGGCGCCCCGACCGGCGGGCGAGCGCCGCTCCGCCACCCCGTCCCTGGACGGAATCCTGACCGTCGTCCGCATGCACCACCCGGACGCCGACACCTCGCTCATCCGGCACGCCCACGATGAGGCCGCCATCTGGCACGCGGGCCAAACCCGCCGCAGCGGCGACCCGTTCCTCACCCACTGCCTCACCGTCGCCGCCATCGTCGCCGACCTCGGCATGCCGGCACCCGTGATCTGCGCGGCTCTGCTGCACGACATCGAGGACAGCCCCTGCCCGCCGGGCCGCGTGTCCGAGCACTTCGGGCAGGAGACAGCCGATCTGATCGCGGCCGTCCGCACCGCCAAGCTCAGCGCGATCCCGCTCGCCGCCCTTCACTTCGGCACGGCGAGGCCGACGTCGCTCCAGCCCACACGTGAGGAGGCGGTGCTCGCCATCCGCCTCGCCGACCGGCTGCACAACATGCGTACGATCGCGTTCGTCGCCCCGACCAGGCGCTACCGCGTCGCCCGTGAAACCCTCGACGTCCTCGCACCGTTGGCCCGCGCGGCAGGCCTGACCGACGTGAGCCGAGAACTGCACGACCTCTCCTCGGGCGTCCTCCAGCCCACATCCACCGCGGCGTTCACCGCGCGCACGCTCTCCGTGCTCACCCTGCTGCTTCCCGGCCCGACACGCGCACGATGGCGCGAGGAATGGCACGCCGAGAACGCCACTCTTCCCACCCGTCGCACCCGCGCCCGCTTCACGCTCCGAGTCCTGTTCAGCACACCCAGGCTGTCGTGGACGCTCCACCGAACAGCCTTCCGGGAACGACCATGGTGAGCACCGCGGCCCGCATCGGCAGCGTGCTGGGTGCGGCGGCCGCTTTCGCCGTCGCCACGGCCCGCGGCGGCCTCTCCGCCTGGATGACCGGAACGCTCACGGCAGGCACCCTCGTCCTGGTCGCGGTCGTCCTGTTCATCCCCAACGAGACACCGGCCCGTCGATTGAGCCAGCTCATCCAGGCATGGCGCGCCCCCGCTGAAGCTCCCCTCAGGCCTGAGCCGGTGCAGCCTCCCGCGGCCCCGCACCCGCCTTCGCCGGACGGCAGATGACGGACGCTCCCACCTCGGCTCATCGACCGCCGACATCCTGGGTAGGACATGGAGGCCCCGGAGCCTCCGTTCATGTGGCCAGGTCCAGCCATTCCCCGACGGCCAGCACGCGTGCGCGCCGTCCGGCGTGTGTGCGGAACTCGTGCTCCGGGTCGGAGTTCTCGACGTAGCCCGCGATCTTGTCCGGCTGCTCCGTCTCGTAGTGCATCGGCACCGCGTACCGGGCGTCGAGGATCTCCGCGGCCGCGGCGGCCTGCCCCGGGTCGAGGGCGGCGGGCAGCGGGCTCGGCGGCTGCAGGTGCGGTGCGTCGACCACCGCGCCGTTGGCGGGCAGGAACACCGCGTGGAACGGACTGAACCGGCGCGCGACGCGCCACCAGAAGCCGTGGAACATGGTGTCGCCGCCGTGGAAGACCCGCTGCCCGTCGGCCTGCACCACCCAGTTCACCTGCGGGTCGCCGAGCCCGTCGACGGCGGGGACCGCGGTGACGCTGAACGGCCCGACTTCACGGGTGGACCAGGTGTCCACGACCTCGGCGGCCAGCCGGTGCACGGCCAGCTCGCGCTCGGCGGCCAGCGTCGTCACGTTGTCCACGTCGTCGCCGTGGCCGGGCGCCGGTCGCAGCACCGGTGCCCCCGGCGTCAGCGCGTCCGCGAGCGCGGACGCGTCGGTGTGGTCCCGGTGCAGGTGGGTGACCAGTGCGGCGGTGGCCTTCCCGCTCGGCACCGCAAGACCCTCGCCGGGCTTCCACCCCGTGAACAGCGGTGAGAGGTCCCGCACGTAATCGATCAACAGCCGCTCGCCGCCTGCCTCCATCTCCAGTCCGGCCCAGCCCAGTCGTCGCACTCGCATCTCGCACTCCTTCGTCCGCCCCAGTGGTTGCGGCGGACATTAGCGTACGGTCGTACTCTAAAACAATAGAGAACGGTCGTACGCTATCCTCGCCGCATGTCACCACGACGCTCAGCGGCCGAAGCGCAGGCCACCAGGGGCCGGATCCTCGACCGTGCCGCCGGGATCGCCTCCACGGAAGGCCTTGACGGCATCACCATCGGCCGGCTCGCCGAGGAGCTGGAGATGAGCAAGTCCGGGGTGCACAAGCACTTCGGCACCAAGGAGACGCTGCAGATCTCCACGCTGGACAAGGCGTTCGTGGACTTCTGGCACCGGGTGGTCGAGCCCGCACTGGCCGAGCCCCCGGGGCTGCGGCGGCTGCGCGCGGTGTGCGCCAACTCCGTGGGCTACCTCGAAGAACCCCTGCTGCCCGGCGGCTGCCTGATGACCGCGGCGCTCACCGAGTACGACGGCCGCCCCGGCCGGGTCCGCGACGCGGTGGCCGAGGTGTGGTCACGCTGGCGGCAACAGCTGCGAACAGACCTGACCGCGGCGGTGGAGAACGGCGAACTGCCCGCCGGATTCGACATCGACCAGGCGCTGTTCGAGATCGTCGCCGCCGGCCTTGCGCTGAACGCGGCCATGCAGCTCCAGCACGACAAGGCGGCCACGGGCCGGGCCCGCCGCGCGATCGAACGGGCCTTGGACCAGTCCTGACCGTCCTTTCGCCGGCAGTGCTCAGAGCCTGTCCGGCGGACCCGCGGCGGCACCGCCGGGATCGGGCTCATGGACGACCCAAGGGATGAACATGACTTGATCGCTGTAGACCTCGTCGTCACCCGAGAAGCTGCGTACGACGGCACCTGCCGAGTAGCGGCAGACAGGGCTGCCCTCGGCGTCAACTACCGTGAGGTACTCGGGTATGGCGCAGCCGTCGGTGGCTTTGAGTACGTAACCTCCCTCCTGTTTCTCCAGGCTCAGCGTCGCGTGATCCGCCTCGTCGACCTCGGCCGCGGGCCCCACCCGCCTCCTGTGGATGTGGTCTGCCATGCCAGCTCCTCCTTGGAGATCGGACAGCGTCGAACCTACGCTTCGCCCGCCGGGCGAGCGCCTGCGCGAACTGGCCTTTCCCGGCGCGGAGTTCAGAGCGGGGCCCGTTGGTGGCCGCGTGCTCAGCCGGAGGCCGGGACGCGGAGGGTGAAGGTGGTGCCTCCGTCGCGGGATTCGTAGATGCCCTTGTCGGTCGCGGCGAGGATGCGGTCGGCGCCGACGGCGGTCAGTGCCTGCGGCTGGCTGCCGGGGACGGTGCCGGTCGTCTTCCAGGTGGTTCCGTTGTCGGTGCTGCGGCGGACCTCGCCGGTGGGGGCGATGCCGTACAGCGCGTCGGGCTTGGGCCAGGAGAGGAAGGCCAGGGCGGGCTCCCGGCCGGAGGCGAAGGTCTTGCTGCCGTCGGTGCTGGTGGCGATGCCGTTCTGGGTGGTGGCCAGGACACGGTCGGGATCATCGGGGCTGACGGTGATGTCGAGGGCGGCGAGCCGGGCGCGCTCGTCCCAGGTGGTGCCGTCCTTGCTGACGCGCAGCAGTCCGCCGGTGCTGTCGTAGCCGTAGATGGTGTCGTGGGCGTACTCCAGGGAATGGAAGTCGACTTTGCCGCCCAGGGACCGGGTCTTCCAGGTCTTTCCGGCGTCGGTGGATTCGATCAGTCCGCGGTTGGCGGGGGCGTTGCTGCCGGGGGCGGGGTGGCCGCTGCCGAGGAAGGTGCGGGCGCCGGTGATGGTGAAGCCCATGTAGTCGGCGGTGTCGCTGACGCGCTTGGCGTTGTTGTTCTTGTCCACGGCGAGGACCCCCTCGTGCGTGGCGACGTAGAGGCGGCCGTCGGCGGGGTCGATGCCGAGACCGTGTACGTGGCTGAAGGCCGTTTCGGTGGCCTTGGACGCAGAGCTGTCGGAGGTGTTGGAGGTGTCGGAGTCGGCAGAGCAGGCGGTCACGGTGCCGACGAGCAGCAGGGCGACGAGGGCGCGGGTCCGCGAGATGCGGAAGGGCGTGGGCATGGTGGTGTCCTTGGTGGGGCGGAGTCGGGGAGTCGTCTGGGGGCGTGAGGTCATCGCTCTGGTGTGGTCAGGCATACGTAGCCCTGTGTGGGGGCCGGGCGCAGGGCGAGGCGGCGGTGGAACAGGTCGTCGAGGACCGCGGGGACTTGGTGGTAGCAGAACACCGAGGTGCCGACTCCGGTGATGCGCGGCGTGTCCAGGAAGAGCGGCAGTTCGGCGAGGAAGTAGCGCACTGCGCAGCGCAGTTGGCGGGGTGTGGGACGTCGGCTGTCGGGCAGGCGCCGGTCGAGGACCCAGGCCGAGGCCCCCAGGCATGCCTCGGCGAAGTCGGGGTCGTCGCGGTAGCGGCGCTCGGCCTGCTCCAGGAGGTCGCGGTAGACGGTGTTCGCCGCGAGGGTCCGGCCGTCGAGGATGTGCTCGCCGGGGCGCTCGACACCCAGTGCGGTGAGCGCCTTGGTGATCTTGTTGCGTACGTACTGGCCCTGACGGCGGGCCTTCCAAGCGGCCTTCTCGGGCGGGTGGCCCAGCGCGGTGAGGGTGTGTGCCGCCGCGGTGTCGGGGACGAAGAAGTGCACGCGCTCGAACGTGGTCAGTGCCCAGCGGGCCAGGTCGTGGACGCGCTGGGCGGAGAAGTAGCTGTTGAACGGACTGATGCCGACACAGCCGTGGGTGCGCTCCGCGAAGGCGGCGTGACATCGACGGGTGAGGGGCCGCGCGGTCATGGGCGCGGTGGAAGCCGCGGGGGCGGGGGAGGCGGAGGGTGTGCCTGTGGGGGCGATATCAGTGGACATGCGAAAGGCTCCCGTGTGCTCGACGGGCGGATGGGAACGGGACCGTCCTCGCACCGGCTCTCTGCGGCGGCCCGCTGCTGCGGTCCGCCGTGGGCAGGGCTGATCAGCACCTGGGCTTGAGAGAGATGAGCGGGGAGAGCGGTCAGGGGCGGAGCGGCCGTTCCTAGGTCCGGATCACACCGAGGGCATGAAGATCGGGAGAGTCCGCCCCACCGGGCGCCACGAGGGCCCTCCGGGTCATGGACTGCGGTCCCGACGCGGGCACAGCCAGCGTGTCCACGGGCAGCGCCGTGGGCAGTTGGGGCCCGGGGGAACTGGAGCTGGAACGCAGGGGGCAGTCGTCGCAGGCGCCGGAGGCGCACGTCGATGACATGCGGTCGTGGGATTCGGCCGAGGACAGACGTGCGGCGCCGGGTTCGGTCGCATGATGCGTACCTGGAGCATCGTACGTATCGGTCGTATCCGCGGATGGGGGCACGGTGGTGGCCGGTCCGCTCCCGTGCGTGGGCGCGCTCACGCTCACCATCGGAGTGGAGCCACACCCGCTGCCGGAGTCCGCCGCCGCGGCACCACTCACTGCCCCGAACAGGCAGCCGAACAGCACAACGACACACCACACCGCGCCCAAGCGGCGTGCGGTGCGAAGATCGGTGCTGCGGATCATGGTCGAGAGTCTAGCCATCGCCTTTCTGACGCACTGCGGCACGTGTACCTCTGCCCTCTGCGGCAGCCAACGCCCCGCTGTCCTCTGTGAGAGCCAACGCCCCGCCGCCGCGGAGAGCGCATGGAGCTTTCCGCGGCGGCGGCCTCGCCGAAGGTGTCAGGGACGTTGGGCGGAGGTGCGGCGGGAGGGATCAGGCGTCGGTCTCGGTCCAGCGGGCGCTGAGGCAGAAAGGCTGGCCGGAGGGGTCGAGCAGGACGGTCCAGTGTTCGCCGCCGGGCTGGTGGTCGGGCTTGGTGGCGCCCAGTTCGAGCAGCCGCTTCTCACCGGCCGTGAGGTCGTCGACGGCCAGGTCGAGGTGGAAGGGCAGCTCGTCCTTCGGCCAGTCGGGGGCCGTGAACTGCTGGGCGGTGTAGAAGACGAAGACCGTGGCGCCGTCGGTGACGAGGAACGCGGTGGGCACGCCGTGCTCGTCGGGGTATTCCTGGGTGACCTTCCAGCCGAGAGCGGCGGCGTAGAAGTCGGCCAGCGCCCGGCCGTCGGGGGCCCAGAAGGCGTGCGAGGAGACGGTGGCGGTGGCGGTGGAAGCGGTGGTGGTCATGACGATCAGTCCTTGGGGAGGGGCAGGTCGGCCGGGGGCGGGGCGGGCCCGGCCTCGCCGGAAGGCCAGGCCCACGAGGCGGAGGGCTCGCTGTGCGGCGCGGACCGCGGCCGGGCCGGTTCTTCGAGCCGCCGGGCCGGTTCTTCGAGGCGCCGGGCGGTCGGCGACTGCCCATGACATCGACCGTAGGACCCCTTTAGGACACCTCGTGTCACTAATGCCTGGCAGTCTGAACAGCAGAACAGCATGCGCAAGGACATGCCATGAGCCAGGACCTGCCCGCCCGCATGCTGCGCCTGCTCTCCCTGCTCCAGACCCGCCGCACCTGGACGGGCGACGAGCTCGCCGACCGTCTCGGCGTCACCCTGCGCACCATCCGACGCGATATCGACCGGCTGCGTGACCTGGGCTGCCCCGTCGAGGGCAGCACCGGCACCGCAGGCGGCCACCGCCTGGCCGCCGGTGCCGATCTGCCGCCCCTGCTCCTGGACGACGAGGAGGCGGTCGCCATCGCCGTCGCCCTGCGCACCGCCACCAGCGGCGTCGCCGGGATCGAGGAGACCGCGGCACGCGCCCTGGCCAAGCTGGAACAGGTGCTGCCCGTCCGGCCGCGCCACCAGGTCGCCACCTTCCAGGCCGCCACGCCGCTGCCGGTGCCGTGGAGCACCGGCCCCACGGCCGACCCTGCCACCCTCGCCGTGCTGGCCGCCGCCTGCCGCGACCACGAAACCGTCACCTTCACCTACCGCCGTGGCAGCGGCGAGACGGGATCGCGCCGGGTCGAGCCGTACGCCCTGGTCGCCGCCGACCCGGTCTGGTACCTCGTCGCCGACGACACCGAGGACGACGCGTGGCGGCTGTTCCGCGTGGACCGCCTCACCGACCCCGCCCCCACCGGCCACCGCGTCCCCCCTCGCGAGCTGCCCGCCCCGGACGCGGCCGCATACGTTGCCGAGCGCCTGGCCGCCGCCCCCGCCCGCTACGCCATCCACGCCACCGTCCCGGCCGACGCCGCCACCGTGCGCGCCCGCACCTGGTCCCTGCCCGACCGCGTCCACCCGGTCGACGACCACACCAGCACCCTCGACCTGGCCGCCGACCACCCCCAGCACATCGCCGAGCAGCTCCTGCGGCATCGACCTCGGCCCCGAGGACACCATCCACGGCACCCCCGAACTCGCCCCGCACCTTCAGCAGGCGGCACAGCGTCTGCTGCGCGTCGCCCGGGCCCTCACCCGGACCGACGAGAACCGCAGCCACGACGAGGGCGACACCAGCGGCGCCGCGGGGCCCAATTGCAA
>NZ_JBHYJI010000006.1:176440-226487 GCF_042740435.1 Streptomyces sp. NPDC059002
CGTCCGTGCGGGGGCTACTCTGCGGCCGGGGGGTACCAGTGAGCACTGGTCCCCGGCGCCGCAGGCGGTCGGGCAGGCCGACTACTTCTTGGACTGCTTCGGCTTCTTGGGCACAAGCTCCTCCGTGACCTCCATGGCCCACTTCAACCAGTCGTCCAGGACCTTGTCGTCAAGGGTCTCCTCCGCGAGGACCACCCAGCCGTTCTGCTCTTTGCCGCGGAAGACGAGCTGCTTGGTGCCAGGGCGGGAGAGGGCCTCCTCCATCCCGTCCGGCCCGACGCGCACCATCAGGCCCTCCTCGTACAGATTGGCCAGCGCATTGCCGTTCACGAGAAAGGTGATCCCGCCGAACATCTTCTTCGCATTCACGCCCTCCGGCTCAAGCCGTTCCTTGATCCGCTCCGCGAGCACTTCGTCGTAGGCCATAAGCCCACGCTAGCCATCCGCACCGACACCCGCGCGCGGACGCTCGCGAGCACGAGAGAGGCCCGCGCATGCCGGGTGGTGACACTTTGCGGAAGGGAGTCGAGGACCCTGCACCATTGATGCGACTGCTGTGCGAGGCCCAGGCGCCGTTTTGAGTGAACGCGCCGCCAGCGACTTCGGTGAGGCTTCAACCAGCAGCGACGGCAAGCACGTTGGGCGGTCACACGTTGCATGCGATGCGATTCACCGTATCTTTCGTGGTGTGCCCTGAGGCGAAACCGAACCGGCAGCGCCTGCCTCGCGGCGGCATGCTGATCGTGCTGGGCTGGATGTCGCGGGGCGTGGGGCTGCTCACGGTCCTCAGCTTCGCCGTACTCACGAAGCCGCTGTTTCTTGAGCCGATCGGGCCTGTCGAGCAACTCCCCTTGTCATCGCGGGGGTTGATCTACGTGGCGGTGCTCCTCGGCGGCTGGCTGCTCTTCCAGCTCGGTACCCGCCAGCTCGTCCGGGGCAAGCGGCACCTCGTCGAGACCATCGTCTCCTTCGACCAGCTCGTCGGCGTGCGCTACGTGCTCTACCTGCGCCCCTTCGTCCTCGATCCGGTCATGGCCAGGCCGCCGCTCCCGGATCGCGGCTGGTACCGGCGCTCGCCCTGGGAGCTGCCCGGGCTGACCCAGGAGGAGTTCCTGGTCCAGCAGTTCGCCGGTCTGGGCCGGATGGTGGCGATCGGCCGGCCGGGCGAGGCGCTGCCCCTGCTCGGCGCCCAGCGCGGTTACCTACCGCCCGATGATTGGCAGACCACGGTCGGCGAGCTGCTCGGGGGCGCCCACGTGGTGATGCTGTCGGCCGCGCCGGGGCCCGGCACGGTCTGGGAGTTCATCGAAGCGCTGCGCATCGTCGATCCGGCACGGCTCGTGCTGCTGGTCTGCTGTGCGCCCGCGGAGTACGACGCGTTCCGCCGGGCGGTCGTCGCCGCATACACCGAACGTGCGGCGCACCGGAACCGGAACGGGAGCGGGGAGGTGGACGGGCGTGTGCTGCCGCTGCCGGACCTCCCTCCCTTTCTGACCCCGGACCGGCGCCCGGGGCGGCAGTGGAACTTTCAGTTCAAGGGAGTTGTCGTCTTCGATGGGGACTGGCGTGCGCGCTTTCTCGCGTTCGATCCGGACGTCCCGCGTTGGCGCTGGGTCTGGACCATGCGCAGGGTGATCCGGCGGGAACTGGAGCCGGTGACGCGCCCTCTGTCCCAATTACCCCCGCCCGCGCCGCGACGCGGGCGACCCGCTGCCTGATCCGGGAGCGGCCTGCGAGACAGGCGGGCCGCCGCGCGGATGGCCTGCGTCTTGAACAGGCCCCGTCTGCATGACCGTTCAGGGACGCGACTGGCCGTGCTCGGCCAGCATGCGGTTCTTGCCCGCGAGGATGTGAGCCTCCATCAGACGGGCGGCATCCTCGCCGTTGCCCGCCTCGAGCTGGTCGATGATGCGACGGTGCTGTTCGTTGGAGGTGCGTCGGGCGGCGCCCGGTTCGAGCCCGTGACGGCGGAACAGGTGCAGCTCCTTGGAGACCCCGTCGTACAGCTCGACCAGCCTCGGGCTGCCGGAGAGGGCGACCAGGTGCCGGTGGAGTTCGACGTTGAGCGGGTAGTAGCCGTCCATGCCGCTGGCCTCGTCCAGCCGGTCCGCCGTGGCCCGCAGCGCCGCGGCCTCGGTGGTGCCGACCCGCGCGGCGGCCAGCCGTCCCGCGAGGCCGAACAGGGTGGCGCGGATGTCGTAGAGCTGGGCGGCCTCCTCGACGGTGATCTCGCGGACGAACATCCCGCGGTTGGCGCGGAATTCGACCAGCTTGCTCCGCTCCAGATGGCGGCACGCCTCCCGGACCGGGCCGCGGCTCACGCCGAGTCGCAGGGCAAGGGCGGACTCGTTGATCCGGTCGCCCCCGCCGAGCACCCCGTTGATGATCATCTGTTCCAGTTCCTCGACGATCATGTGGGGCAGCGAACTCGCCTGGCGTTCCGCCACCTTGCGCTGCAGCGCCGTCATCCCGTCGGAGTTCTCCCCCACGTCCGCCCGGACCTCCTCGTACAGAGTCGACAACTGTCGGCAATCTAGCACTGGCCCGCTCAACACCGGCCTGGCATCGGCCATTTCGACGCTGGAGGCGGCGCCGCACCGGCTCCCTCTTGTGGTTTCTCAACTCATTTCCCCCGTTCTGTGCGGCAGGAGATGTCCTGCAGCCAACCAGAACGCAAATCGTTGACAGTTTGCGATTCGTCGCAGGAGACTGTGGCCCACATCACGATCCGTCGAGGTCTGTGGGGACGCGAGATGAAGATCAAGAACATCCGGGCGAGCGTGCACACCACCTCCATCGAGGTGCCGCTGTTACGGGAGAAGGTCGCCGGGTACGGCCGGGAGGAACAGCGGGAGTTCGTCTTCTGCGAGGTGGAGACCGACGAAGGACTCACCGGTGTGGCCGTCACCGGTCACTTCCTGGCGAGGTCGGTGGTCGCCGCTCTGGAGCGGCACTTCCTGCCCGTGGTCACGGACATGGACCCGCGCGAGGTCGAGGCCGTGCATCAGCGGGTCTGGCGCTCGCTCAATCCGAGGACGATGACCGGCGTCGTATCCAGTGCCCTGTCTCTCCTGGACATCGCGCTGTGGGACATCGCGGGGAAGCATGCGGGCCGGTCGGTGGCGAGTCTGTTGGGCGGGGCCAGGACGCAGGTGCCGACGTACGCGACGTTCGGGTTCCCGCAGTACGACCGCGATCAGCTCGCCCAGGCCGCGATGCTCCAACTCGACCTGGGCTTCCGGGCGTTGAAACTGGTCGTCGGCGTGGACAAGGGTGGCTGGCGGGAGGACGCCGCACGCGTGCGTACGGTGCGGGAGGCCGTCGGCGGCGACATCGACATCATGATCGACGCGAACTATCTGTTCACGCCGACCGACGCGAAGCTGCTGTGCCGGGCCGTCGAGGACTGCGACCTCACCTGGTTCGAGGAACCGCTCCACCAGAACGACGCCAGGGCCATAGCCGATCTGCGGGCGCACACCCGCATCCCGCTCGCGGCCGGGCAGATGGAAGGGCACCGGTGGCGGCTGCGCGAGCTGATCGAGCATCAGGCCGTCGACATCCTGCAGCCGAACGCCTGTTACTGCGGCGGTTTCACTGAAGCCCGCAAGGCCGCCCACCTGGCGCAGATCTACAACCTGCCGGTGGCACACGGCGGCGGCTGGCCGCTGTTCAGCATGCACACCCTGGCCGGCCTGATGAACGGCTGGATCCTGGAGTGGCACCTGGGCATGGGCCAGGTCGGCGAACGGCTCTTCCCCGACGCCCCCCGGCCCAAGGACGGCCACATCACGATCCCGGACCGGCCCGGGCTCGGGTTCACCGTCGACCGTGACGCGCTCCGGGACACCCTCCTGCCGGACGCGTAATCCGGCGACCGGAAGGAAGCTGGTGAGCCCCATGGGCAGTTCGACCGAGAAAGGCAACGAGAACAACACCGAGAACCGTCCCGAGCGCGACACCAAGAACCGTCCCGAGCGCGACACCAAGCACGACACCCAGAACCATCACGAGTACGACACCGGGCGCGACGCCAAGCACGACGCTGACCCAACCAACGCACCCCCGCGGCAACGCTCCCGCTGGCGGAGCGCCGCCGCCAACACCGGCCTCCAAGTCCTCGCATCCGCCGTCCTGGCCGCATTGTTCGGCATCCTCATGCCGGACACCGCAGATGGCCTCAAACCACTCGGCGACGCGTTCATCGACCTGGTCCGGCTCACCATCCCGCCCATCGTGTTCCTGGTCGTGGTCACGGGAATCGTGTCGGTCGGCGGGATGAAGTCCGCGGGCAGGATCGCGCTGAAGGCGATCGTCTACTTCGAGATCATCACCACCGTCGGCACGCTGCTCGGTCTCCTGGCGATCAATGTCTTCCGCCCCGGCGAGGGGGTGGCGCCGCCCGCGGGTGCGTCCGACGACATCGACAGCTATCTCGACGGGGCGAAGGGGAAGTCGGTCAGCGAGTTCCTGCTCGGCCTGGTGCCGCACAACATCGTGCACTCGTTCGCCACGGGCGACATCATCCAGATCCTGGTGTTCGCGGTCCTGTTCGCCATCGCGCTGCTCCGCCTGCCCAAGCGGCAGTCCGACCCGGTCCTGCGCGCTCTGAGCACCCTCAGCGACATCTTCTTCCGCATCATCGGGATGGTCATCCGCCTTGCCCCGATCGGCGTCTTCGGCGCGGTGGCGTACACGGTCGGCGCGTATGGCCCGGAGGCCCTCACGGCGCTGATGAAGTACGTCGGGCTCGTCCTTGCCACGCTCATCGTCTTCCTGACGCTGGTCCTCGGCACGGTCACCCGGATCGTCGGGGTGTCGCTGATCCGGCTGGTCCGGGGGCTGCGCCGCGAGCTGGTCATCGTGCTCGGCACGTCCTCCTCGGAGGCCGTCATGCCGCATCTCATCGCGCGGCTGCAGCAGTTCGGCTGCAAGCGCGACGTGGTCGGACTCGTCGTGCCGACCGGCTACTCGTTCAACCTGGACGGCGTCGCCGTCGTGGTCCCCATGTCGGCGGTGTTCATCGCCCAGGTGTACGGCGTCCCGCTCGGCCTGACCGATCAGCTCACGCTGTTCCTGGTGTTCCTGTTCGTGTCCAAGGGCACCGCGGGCGTCACCGGATCCGCGTTCATCACGCTGGCGAACCTGATCGCCGCGGTCGGTTTCATCCCGGTCGCCGGTCTCGCGCTCATCCTGTCCATCGAACGCTTCCTCTCCCTCATGCGGGCGCTCACGAACGTGCTCGGCAACGCCGTCGCCGGGGTCGCCGTCGCCCGCTGGGAGCCGGGAGGAATCGACGAGGAACGGTTCGCCGCCACCATCGCAAGACGCCGAACCCGTACTCGTACTCGTACCCATACCGAGCCCGTATCCGTACCCGCACCCCGGGAGGCAAGCAGTGGTGAGGATCACCGCGATCCATGAGGGCACCGTGCCGATCAGCTCGTCCATGAGGAACGCGTACATCGACTTCAAGGACATGGACTGCTCGATCGTCGCCGTCGAGTCCGACGTGATCCGCGACGGACGCCCGGTCGTCGGCTACGGATTCAGCTCCAACGGCCGGTACAGCGTCGGCGAGATCCTGCGCCGCCGTGTCATCCCCCGGCTGCTCCAGGCCCCGCCCGAGAGCCTGCTGACCGAGGACCCGCCGACGGAGGACGGGACGAACATCGATCCGGTGCGGGCCTGGGACGCCATGACGCGCGACGAGAAGCCGGGCGGCCACGGCGAACGGCCCGTCGCCGTCGGCGTGGTCGACATGGCTTTGTACGATCTCGCCGCCAAGCTCGCCGGTCTGCCGCTGCACCACTGGCTCGCCCGGCAGTACGCCCTGGGCGAGCCGGAGCGCGACGTGTTCGTCTACGCCGCGGGTGGCTACTACGCACCCGGCAAGGGCGTGCGTGAACTCCAGGACGAGATACGGCACTTCCTCGACCTCGGATACCGGGTGGTGAAGATCAAGACAGGCGGAGACGAACTGGCCGAGGACCTGCGGCGGATCGAGGCGGTGCTGAAGGTGCTCGACGGCGATGGCCACCGCCTTGCCGTCGACGCCAACGGCCGCTTCGACCTGGACACCGCTCTGCGGTACGGCCAGGCCCTCGAACCCTATGGCTTGTTCTGGTACGAGGAACCGGGCGATCCGCTCGACTTCGCCCAGCACGCCGCACTCGCCGAGCGCTACCCCGGCCCGCTGGCCACCGGCGAGAACATCTTCTCCCTGCCCGACGCCCGCAACCTGCTGCGGTACGCCGGTATGCGCCCCGACCGCGACACCATCCAGATCGACCCGGTGCTCAGCTACGGGCTCGTCGAATACCGCCGCATCCTGGACCTGCTCGACCGGCACGGCTGGTCGTCCCGGCGTTGCGTACCCCACGGAGGCCACCAGTTCTCCCTGCACATCGCCGCCGCCTTCAAGCTCGGCGGCAACGAGTCCTACCCCGGCGAGTTCCAGCCCACCGGCGGCTTCGCCGACTGTGCCGCCGTCGTGGACGGACGTGTCGCCCTCACCGACACCCCGGGCATCGGCTTCGAGGACAAGGCCGCGCTGTACCGGGTGTTCCGGGCGCTGCACTGCTGACCGGGACGGCGGGGCCGGTCGGCCCGGAGAGGTTGCCGTGCGGTCGGGTCCTCGCTCACGCCCTCGTAAGGATCGCGGCCAGGCCGGATTCGAAGCGCTCGTCGAAGGATTCGGGGCCGAGGTGCGCGAGCACGCGGTGGAGGGCCGGATGGGCGGTCTCGGAGACCGCGGCGGCCAGGCGGCCTTCCAGGGACTGCTGTGCGGCGGCCTGTTCCTCCTGGGTCAGCCCGAGGGTGAAGTACGCGATCGTCCATGTGGTCCAGGCGGCATCGCGGTCCTCGAAGCCGCCGTCCAACAGCGCGCCGACCAGAGTGTTTGTGAAACGCAGGGTGTGCGGCTCGGCGGCGTAGGTGCCGACGACGAGCGCGGCTCCGTCGCGGTGGGCGAGCAGGGCCTGCCGGTAGCGGCGGGCCAGTTCGCGGACGCGCTCGTCCCAGGTCTCCGGCAGGTCGTCGTGCGGGATCTCGCCGATGACGGCGTCCGCCATCAGCTCCAGCAGCCGGGCCTTGGTCTTCACATGCCACAGCACGGTGTTCATCCGTACGCCGAGCCGGTCGGCGACGGCCCGCGTGGACAGGGCGGCCAGGCCCTTCTCGTCGAGCAGTTCCAGTGCCGTACGGATCACGGTGCCGGGGTCCAGGCGGGCCCCGCGGTTGTCGCTCGCTTGCCTCTTGGTCATTGACCTAGTTTACTGCGACGGAGGACATTGGTCAGTGACCAAGAGTGAACTCGGGAGGCGCCATGGAACAGCAAGTTGTCATCGCCGGGGGCGGGCCGGTCGGCCTCTGGCTCGCCGCGGAACTGCGGCGGGGCGGCGTGACGGTCACCGTCATCGAGGAGCGCACGGAGATCGACCGGCGCTCCAAGGCGCTCACCATCCACCCGCGCACCATCGAGGTGCTGGCCTCACGCGGCGTGCACCAGGCCTTCCTCGACGAGGGGCTGCGGATACCCGGCGGGCACTTCGCCATGCTCGACCGGCGGCTCGACTTCCGGGAGCTCGACACCCCGTTCCCGTACACCCTCGCCCTGCCCCAGGCCCGGACCGAGGAACTCCTCGAAGGTCACGCGCTCGCACTCGGTGCGCGGATCCTGCGCGGACACCGCGTCACCGGGTTCGCCGCACACGCGGAGTCGGTGACCGTGCAAGTGGCAGGGGAGGAGGGGCAGTTCGAGCTTCAGGCCGCATACGTCGTCGGTTGCGACGGCACCCGCAGCACCGTGCGCACCGTCGCCGGGATCGACTTCCCCGGCACCCCGTCCACCGTGCTGGGCTGGCTCGGTGACGTCATCCTCGACGACCCGCCGCGGCCCGGCTTCAGCACGCTGGGCCCTCAGGGCGGGCTGATGGTCGCGCCGCTGCCCGGTGGACGGTTCCGTGTGGTCGGCGTCAGCCCCGACAGCCTCACCACCACATGGCCCGGCGACCTCACCCTGGCGGAACTGCGGGCCAAGACCATCGCCATCACCGGCGGGGACTTCGGCATGCGGGACCCCGAGTGGCTCTCCCGCTTCGGCAACGCCACCCGGCTGGCCTCGGCGTACCGACGCGGGCGTGTGCTGCTCGCCGGAGATGCCGCCCATCAGCATTTCCCCGCCGGAGGTGTCGGCATGAACGTGGGTATCCAGGACGCGCACAACCTCGGCTGGAAGCTCGACGCCACCCTGGACGGCCGGGCCGCCGACCGGTTGTTGGACACCTACCACGCCGAACGTCACCCTGTCGGCGCCCAGTTGGCGGAACACAGCCGCGCCCAGACCGCCCTGATGTCCTCCTTCACGCCCGAGAACCTGGACCTGCGCTCGCTGCTCAGTGAAATGGTCGCAGAGCAGCCCGAGTTCAACCGCGCCCTGTCCGAACGCCTCACCGCACTAGGCGTCACCTACCCTCCCGCAGAACCGACGTCCCACCCGCTCACCGGCACCCGCGCCCCCGACCTGGCCTTCACCGACTCCCAGAACAGCCTGTTCACCACGCTCCGCACCGATGCCCACGTCCTGCTCGCCCTGTCAGCGGGCAGCGGACTCTCCGACCTGGAGCGGCCGGGACTCGCCGTACACACCGGACCCCTGCATCAACCCCCGGCGCACTGGGCCCAGGTGACCGCCGCCTTGATCCGCCCCGACGGACACGTCGCCTGGGCGAGCACGGAGCAGGACGCCGACGCCCTGTCCGCAGCCGCACGGCAGGCGCTCGCGGGGGCGCAAGGCCGCTGAGCGGAGATGAGAGAGGGCCCCAGGGGGTGCTGGTCGGCGGGATCACTCGCAGGACATGTTCACGCTGGCCCGGAAGATGTGGCCGAAGTTCGGGTCGTCGAAGACCTCGAAGATCTGGGGCTCGCCGACGAGTTCACACTGGGACTTGCCGTCCGCGCTCGCCGAGGTCCGGGCGTCGTCGATCGCGCCCTGGACCGCGGCCTCGGCCGTCAGCCCACGCCCGGCACCGCAGTACAGCGCCGCCGTGCTCGCCGTCGCCGGTGCGGTGACAGCCAGCAGAGCGGCGGCCGTCCCGGCCACGAGGAGCCCACCCCGGGTTGCCCATGTGATTGGTCGCAGCATCGTCGATCCCTGCCCTTCCGTGGTCGGCCCCGCGGCATGACGGGGGATTCGGTCACGCACTCAACCAGTGATACGGACGCCGCATGCCAGAAGTTCAGGGTCTGGCTGCAGTGGGGGAGGGAATCGGCGGTCACTCCGTGTCCGTCGCCGGCGAAGACAGCTGTGGGCCACTGCTGTTGCTGCCATGGTGTGCCGATGACGACGACACCGGATGGACGGCCCGTCCCGCCCGCGCATGCCGACGAGCGCGCCATGCTGGAGGCGTGGCTGGACTTTCTGCGACGCTCGCCCTGAAGTGTTCGGGCCTCACGGATGATCAATTACGGCGTGCCGCGGCGTCACCGTCCTCGATGACGCTGCTCGGTCTCGTCCAACACCTGGCCGAGGTGGAGCGCAACTGGTTCCAGCGTGTATTCGCGGCTCAGGATGTGCCGCCGGTCTTCGGGCAGGGCAACCTCGACGGCTTTGCCCTCCGGCCGGAACGAGGAATCGACGAGGCGCTGGCTGCTTGGGAGACCGAGGTTCTCCGAGGCCGTGAACTGATTGCCGACGCGTCGCTGGACGCTTCCGGCCACCTGTCCGAAGAGGAAGCCGGTCTCGTGGGCGATCAGGGGGTCTCCTTGCGCTGGATCATGGTGCACATGATCGAGGAGTACGCACGTCACAACGGTCATGCCGATCTCATCCGCGAGCAGATCGACGGAGTGACCGGCGCATGAGAGGTGCTTGCGCGGTCGGAAGGTGATTCCCGCTGTCACTGACGTGCTGCGGCGCCCCGCGGTCTGAGTGCCCGGCATGAGGTGCCGGGCACTCCGTCGTCGTACGGTCGTCGCGCTACGGTGAATCGACGCGCAGCCCGGCGGGCCGGGAGGCGGGGGAGTCACCGATGCCGGGGGAGCCGGGGGCGAGGGCGCCGTCGCGGGCGGGTGTCGGGTGGGTGAGGTCGTCCGAGAAGCGGGGCACTTCGGGGTTCTCGTGCCGGTTGCCGTTCTTCTCGTAGATCCATTTGCCGGCCAGTGCGGGGATCCAGGCGGAGAATTCGCTCTGGGTGAGGTCGGCGGGCACCTTGGCCCCGTGCCGCTCGAGCTCGGCGGCGGGCAGCTGCGTCTTCGGGTCGATGCGTTCGGAGGGGGCGCTCGCCATGGTGGTGTCCCACACCTGGAGGGCGAAGGTCGTGCAGTTCCTGGCCGGTGTCCCGGTCCAGCCGCCGGTCAGGAGGTAGTTCCAGCTGGGCAGCAGGGTGTACTTCTCGTCGGCCTGTTTGCGCCGCTCGATCTCCCGCTCGAACGCGGACTGCTGTGTCGCGGTGAGGGTCTTGCAGTGAGCCGCGCGCGGGGCGTAAGCACCCTCGCGGTCCTGCTTGCGGCTCGGCCTGTCCCACTCGACCAGGGGCTTTCCGGGCGTATTGATGTCGTAGCCCGTGTAGTTGATGGACATGCCGTCCACCGGGCTGCCGTCGCCATTGCGGCCGTCGGGGTCCTGGGGCTGGAAGGAGTACGTGTCATAGCGCGCGGTGTCGCCCGTGGCGAGCTTGCGCTGGAACGCGCCGTGGGAGTTGAAGTGCACCAGCCAGCTGTGACCGAAGACGTGCTGGCTCACGTTCAGTTCGTAGAGCAGCTTGTTCGTCTGCTCGGCGTACGAGAGCTGTCCGTACTTGTCCCGGAAGTCCTTGGAGTTCCAGACGTCGTAGGCACGGGTTCCGACGTCCCAGACGTAGCCGCCGGTGGTCTTGTCGGTCGTCTCGGTGCTGTAGATGCACAAGGTGTTGTCGGGCGGTGTGGTGGCCCGGCCTGATGCTGCCGAGGGCTCGGCTGCGGCGGACGGTCCGGCGACGAGGCCGGTGAGGAGGGCCGCCAGTGCGGTGGACGAGGTCAGCAGAGTGCGTAATTTCACTGGGAATGTATACAGCGGATGCCGCTGATGCTGACCATTCCATGATCACTTTCTCGCCAGCGCCTGGGATTCTACGGCCGACGTCTCCCGCTCGGGTTCGCATCCGCTCGCCACCGGAGCCTGGTGCGCGGTGCGGTGCGGCGGCGTCTTCTTCGCGTACCGGGGAACCTTGGCGGCGGGCAGGGAATTGACGCAAATGTCGCTCTTCGCCCGAGGGTTCGTGCGGTCCGCACTGGTGGGTGATCTCCGTGTCAGGGGCAGGGCGTGCCGAGCGGCTGTCCTGGGGCTTCCGTCATCGGCCGTTGGTGAGATCTGCACCACGACCACCTCAGCACCCCCCGCGCCGGACATATCCTGCAGCGATCAGTAACAACAGAAGTGCGCACCAGTGCGCATCAAGGGGTGGGGACCGTATGTTCGGCACGTCGCGCAAGCCTGCGCACCGTCTGTCCAAGAGAAATCGCTACATCGCCTGGGGCGCCGCGGGCGCCACGATCGTCGCGGGGGGCGGCATCCTCGTGCAGAGCGCGTCGGCGGGCACGACCATGCCTGCGAGGAAGACGTACACCGGTCGGGCCTTCGACACCTGCACCGCTCCCTCGGCCGCCGCGATGAAGGCGTGGCGCACCGGGTTCTACGGCGCGGCCGCCGTCTACATCGGCGGCAAGAACCGCGGCTGCGCTCAGCCCAACCTCACCGCGTCCTGGACGAAGAAGGTCACCGCCCAGGGGTGGAAGCTCATCCCCATCTACGTAGGTGCCCAGCCGTTCTGCCAGCGGGGCTCCAGTCCGGAGAAGATCACGGCGGCCAACGCCGCCTCCCTCGGTGTCGCCAACGGCAAGGACGCCGTGGCCAAGGCCTCCAGGCTCGGCATGAAGGCGGGCAGCGCGATCTACCTGGACATGGAGCCGTACGACATCGCGAACACCTCGTGCAACAAGGCGGTACTCACCTACGTGCGCGCCTTCACCAAGACCCTGCGCGGCAAGACGTACCGGGCCGGGTACTACGGGTTCAGCAGCTCCAGCGCGAAGGCCGTGGCCACCGCTGCCAACCGCACCGATCTGCCGGAGTACCTCTGGTACGCGAAGTGGGACAAGGTCAACACCACGACCAGTGACTGGCCGTGGTCGAAGACGCTGTACACGAACCACAGCCGCGGCCACCAGTACATGGTCAACAGCAAGGAGAAGCGCGGCGGTTACACCATCACCGTCGACCGCAACGCCTGGGACGCGCCCGTGGCCATCGTCGGCTGAGTGCGCGATGGCGCTCACACGCCCGCTGAGCGCCACCTGGCCGCCACAGGGTGAGCTCCTGGGGAGGGGGCGCGGAGTCCCCACCCTGGGGCTCGGCGTGGGGCGGATCATGCTTCCGTGGATCACCGTCGCGAACGTGCCGATCGGGAGGGGGAGTTACTCGCTCCACTACGACCGCGGCCCACGATCGACCGCCCGGGGCCACGCAGCAGGCTGGGCAACCTCTCGCGCTCGGCGTCGGCGGCGTGGGCGAACACGGTCGGCACGTGCCGACCACGACCTCGTCGGGCAGTTCGGCGGTACTGACGCCTCGATCGAATGCCCGGCGAGGCCGTGGCCGACCCCTCCGGCTCCTGGTGCCCTTCCACGGCGGCTGCTCGCCCTGGTCGACCCGACGGTGCTGTCCTTGTGGGACCGCGGCATTTCGCTGGCGGGATCGGCCTCTTGTGACGGCTGTGGTACGGCGAAAGGCTGGGTGACGGAAGCGGGAGCCCGCACAGGCTACGGCTCCTGATCCATCGCCGACAGCAAGGGAGAAGCCCTGTGATGGGTGACCTCACATCGACAGCGCTCGATGCCCGCTACGCCAACTCCTTCGGCCGGATCGCCGGCTACCTGCCCCCCAACCGCCAAGCGGTGGACACCTGGCTGGCCGACTTCGCCGC
This sequence comes from Streptomyces sp. NPDC059002, assembly GCF_042740435.1. Taxonomy (NCBI): domain Bacteria; kingdom Bacillati; phylum Actinomycetota; class Actinomycetes; order Kitasatosporales; family Streptomycetaceae; genus Streptomyces; species Streptomyces sp. NPDC059002. The sequence goes on from NZ_JBHYJI010000006.1 coordinate 189,403, forward strand.
ACAGGCCCAGGACCGCAAGGAAGAACTCAGTCCCGCCGTCGCGGCACTGAAGCGGTTAATCGAGACCGACAGCGGCATCACGCCGCTGGTGGAGGGCATGCTCGGCCAGTTGCCGCCCCAGCTCCGGCCGCTGCGCAGCATCGACCACCTGCTCAATTGCGTGGACCAGGTCATCACCACCGCCCCGCAGTTCCACCCCAATCCCGACGAGCGGATCCTCTTCCCGCTCTCCGCACTGTTCGCCCCCCCTGTCACTGACCCCCATGGGCGCGAGCCTGCTGCGGCTGCCGGTGTTCAACACCGCGCTGCGTGACGTGCTCACAGCATGGTGCGCCTTCCTCGACAGCCCGCCCAGCCGCTCCGTACTGACCGAGGCCGAGGGCGGCTGGCTGTCCGCGCAGGCGGTCGAACAGAACAAACTGGACGAGTACGTCATCCCCGACCGCACCGCCGAGCACTGGGGATTCGCCTCGTACAACGCCTACTTCCACCGCGAGTTCACCCCGCAGGCCCGGCCCGTCGACACCGACCCCCACGCCATCCTGACGTCCGCCGAGGGCACGGTGGTCCGCGTGGACCACAACGTGGACTCCGGCCAGACACTCCCGCTCAAGGGCGAGTCCTTCGCCCTGGCCGACCTGCTCAACCACGGCCCCTACACCGAGCAGTTCCGGGGCGGGTCCGTGATCCAGACGGTCCCTCATGCCACCGGCTACCACCGCTGGCACGCCCCCGTCGACGGAGTGGTCCGCCGCGTGGAGACCGTCCCCGGGCAGATCTTCAGCGTCGCCGAATCCAGCGGCGTCCTCCCCACCGCGCAGCAGCGCCCCCTGGCCACCGAAGCGGCCGCCAACACCCGGGGCCTGATCTACATCGAAAGCACCACGCCGGGCATCGGCATGATCTGCGTCGCGGCCGTCGGCATCGGCGACGTCTCCTCGGTCACGTTCACCGCCGGCGAGGGTCAGGAAGTCCACAAGGGCGACGAACTCGGCTACTTCAGCTATGGAGGATCCGACATCGTCCTGGTCTTCCAGAAGGACAGCAAGGTCGATCTGACGCAGGTACAGGATGGGCAGCATTTCAAATTGAACAACCGCCTGGCCGCAATCACAGACTGACCATCGCAGGCAACAAGCAGCCTCCTCTGATACGCGCAGGAGGGACTGGTTGTCGTGGTTGGGTCACCGGGGCGGGGTGGCCGGGAGTCCTGGGGCCGGTACGAGGATGGCGCGCGTGCGGATGAGAGCGCCGTAACGGGGGGCGTGCAGATGCCAGTTCGCGATCCCGGCGACCAGATGCTGCACGCTGTGGACGTAGCGTTCCACCGAGGGCTGTTCCCGGTGGCTGGCCAGGAGTCCGGCGGTGCACTGTTCCGTTTCGTCTACCAGGGTGTTGTGCCACTGGGCGACGGCATCGATGCTGTCCGGCAGCGCGCAGTCCGTTTCGTGCTGGTGCATCAGGACCACATTGGGGGCGGGGCCTCCTGTGTCGTCCTTCTCCAGCGAAGCCACGTCGTTGAACATGCCGAACAACAGGCAGGCGTTCTCTTCGAGCTTGCGCAGCCTTGGGTCGTCCCACGCGGTCCGTGGGATGAAGCAGTCATCGGCGATTTCCAGGAGCGGCATGAAGGGGAGCACTCCCGGGGTGAAGGGGCGGATCTTCGCGTAGAAGTCCAGTCCCTTCCACTCTTCCGCGGCGAGGGGCTCTTCTGTCAGTGAGACCCGGTTGCACGCTGTGAGTTCGTAGTGCAGGCGGTCTTGCCACAGGCCGTGGCGGGTGGACGGCATCATGTCCCGGGCGCGGGCCTTCAAGTCCCGGTATCCCCTGACGTAGTCGGTGAGGACCGGGTGCACGGAGTCGGGTGGGCCTGCGAAGAACTCGGCGCAGGCGTCGGCCAGTTCGAGGCGTTCCTTGACTTTCAGGGTCGGTCCGAGTCGTTCGAGAGCGTCGTCGAGCACGGTGATCCACAGGGCGAAATCGCTGCTGAGGTGCAGCAGTTGGGTGTTGCCGGTCAGGGGGTGGATCCATCCGGCATAGGCGCCCATGTTCAGGTCGCGTCCCATGGCGTGCAGTCCGTGAGGGGGAGCATCGGGCAGGCCGACGCGCTCACCCCACCGCAGTGATACGTCGGTCAGTGAGTGGGAGAGGGGGTTGCGGGGCGCTCCCCAGCTGTCGGGATAGCGGAAGACGGGCAGGTGGTCCGGCATGTCGATTGCTCCAGTCCGTGCGAGGGGTGTTTCCTGCCGTCGGTGTGCTACCCGCAGGTGGCGCCGCCGTCGACGGGCATCGCAACGCCCGTGACGAACGAGGCTTGATCCGAGCACAGCCATGCGGCGGCCTGCGCGATCTCCGGCGGGGCGCCCAGTCGGTCCAGCGGCTGCAGCCCTCTGGCCGCCTCCTCGGTCAGGGCGCCGCTACGGATGACGTGGTCGAGCAGGTCAGTGCGTACGGCCCCGGGACAGACGGCATTGACGCGGATGTTCTTGTGGGCGTATTCGAGTGCCGCGGCCTTGCTGAGCCCGACGACGCCGTGCTTGGCGGCCGTGTAGGCGGACAGTCCCATGTTGACGCCGACCAGTCCGGCGATCGAAGAGGTGTTGACCACCGATCCCGCCTGCTGGGCGGACATGACGCGGAGTTCGGCGCGCATGCACAGATACGTTCCCGTCAGGTTCACGTCGATCACGTGCTGCCAGTTGCTGTCCGTGGATTGGGCCAGGGGGACGGAGTCGCCGTCGGTACCCGCGTTGTTGAACGCGCAGTCAAGGCGCCCGAAGGTCCGTACGGCCGTTTCGACCATGGCATCGACCTGGTCGGTGACGGTCACATCGGTCTCGACGAAGACCGCCTTGCCACCGGCCTGCTCCACCAGGACCAAGGTGTCTTCGCCGCCCCGTGCGTCGACGTCCGCCAGCACGAGCCGGGCACCATGGGCGGCGAACACCTGCGCGGCGGCCCGCCCGATCCCCGCGGCTGCCCCGGTGATAATCGCGGTCTTCCCCTCGAGCAGGGGACCTGCGGTACCGGACATGACTCATTCCCTTCTGTGCGGTCTAGGCGCCGAGACGGCGGTCGCGGAGACCGTAGGTGCGTAGGGCGCGATCGAAATCGGCACGGCTGAAATCGGGCCACAGGCAGTCGCAGAAATAGAGCTCGGACAAGGCGGCCTGCCACAACAGCAGCCCGGACGTGCGGAGTTCCCCCGAGGGCCGGATGGCCAGGTCGGGGTCGGGCTGCCCGGCGGTCGACATATGGCGGGACAACGATTCTTCGGTGATCTGCGGCGGGATTCCGCGCATCTCCTCAAAAAGCGTCCGCACCGCGTTCACCACATCGGCCCGCCCTCCGTAGGCAAGGGCAAGGTTGACCCTCAGGCCGTCGACATGCCTATTGTCCTTCTCGGCCTGCAGGAGGACTTCGGCCAGCGTCTCCGGCAGCAGGGACGGGTCCCCGATGTGACGCAGCTGCCAGCGGCGGGCAGCCGCAATCCGAGAAACGACGTCCCGGTTGATGTCATACAGATCAGCCAGCTCCGAAGGCGTCCGGCTGCGGATGTTGTCGTCGGACAGCATCCACAACGTGACGGTCCCGATACCCGCTTCCTCGCACCAGCCCAGCACTTCCGGGATTTTCCCGAAGCCCGCAGCATGCCCTTCACGTACGGCGTCGAGGCCATTCCTGCGCGCCCAGCGGCGATTGCCATCCAGAATGATCGCCACATGGCGCGGAGTGGTCCTGAATCCAGTCATGCGCTGCAGCTCCTGATGCCCTCTCGAGCCAAGAAACAGAATTCCGGAATGAGCCCGGCACACCACATCCATGAGAACCGGACGACCCATCCGGAGATAGAGCGCACGCAACAGGCCCGGATGTACACGGGGGCGCCGCCTTCGCGGCAAACGCGCATCTCGCGCAGCGGAAACCGCCGCTCCGCACCCCGTACGCCGGTTCACAGGCGCCGGGCCAGAACCTCCCGTGGGCGGGCCGTATCTGCCGATCGCCGGGTAAGGCCCGTATTCCGAGCGGCTGCGGCAGCAGTTCGAGGGCGTGATCCGGCGGCTCCGTACGGGCGGGCAGTGGCGGGAGATGCCGCAGACGGAAGCCCTGGTCCTGAAAGAAGGCTGAAAGCCACTCAACCAGCCTGTGGGCGGGCAACCTTCGCGCACCCCGCCCGGGTCCCTCCCGCCGATCGTCATCAAGGAAAGGGAAGGTGCATGACAGTGCGTGCGATGAGGTTCGGTTTGGTGGGAACGGTGATGGCAGCAGCCATGACGGCATCGTCGTTCACGGCGTCCGCGGTGGCGGACCCCGCTGCCGCCCCCGCCCCCGTCTCCGAAGAGGCCCACCACCGGTCGACCCAGCAGGCGATGGACGCCGCCGTCAAGGACGGTGTGCCCGGCGTGACCGGCCAGGCGGTGGACAAGTACGGGACCTGGAACGGCACGTCGGGCGTGGGTGACCTCAAGACGCAGAAGCCGCGTGATGCCCAGGACCGTTACCGCGTCGCCAGCATCACCAAGACCTTCGTGGCGACCGTGCTGCTCCAGCTGGAGGCGGAGGGGGAGATCGATCTCGACGACACTGTCGAGCAGTGGCTGCCCGGCGTCGTCCGCGGCCATGGCCATGACGGCAGCAAGATCACCGTACGTCGGCTCCTCAACCACACCAGCGGTATCTACAACTGGACCCTGGACCCGGAGATCCAACGGACGGTGTTCGACAAGGAGTTCCTCAGAGACCGCTACGACACCTGGACCCCCGAACAGCAGGTGCGCGTCGCCATGCGCAACAAGCCGGACTTCGAGCCTGGCAAGGGGTGGAACTACTCCGACACCAACTACATCCTGGCCGGAATGATCATCAAGAAGGCCACCGGCCATACGTACGGGGACGAGATCCGCCAGCGCATCATCGAACCGCTCGGCCTGCACGCCACGAGCGTGCCCGGCACCGACCCGCACCTGCCGCAGCCCAGCAGCCGGGCCTACGCGAAGTTCCGGGCCCCGGAACAGAAGGAGACCTACGACGTCACCGAGTACAACCCGTCCGTCGCGGGCGCGGCCGGCGAGATGATTTCCAACTCGGCGGATCTGAACCGCTTCTTCAGGGCGCTGCTGCGCGCCGAACTGCTGCCGAAGGAGCAGCTGGACGAGATGATGACGACCGTCCTGATGGACGAGGAACACCCAAACCTCCGTTACGGTCTCGGCCTCCGGCAGTCCAAGACGAGCTGCGGCAAGGAAATCTGGGCGCACGGCGGTGGCTTTCACGGCACGACTGCGCTGGCGGCGACGACCCGGGACGGCAACCACGGGCTGGCGTTCAACTTCAATGGCAACTGGGCGGGCGACATCGACGCGGTCATCGACGCCGAGTTCTGCGGCAAGTGACCCCCAGGTGAAGGCGATCAGGTGGGAGAGGGGCGGGCTCCCGCGTCGTTCAGCATCAATGGGGACGACAGTCTCACCGCGATCGCCCCGGCCCACGCCGCCGGACCCTTCTATGAGGGCCTGAACGTCCTGGCCTCCGGCTACGCTTGGCACACCGCCGGTTCCCCGCCGGTCGGTATCGTCGCAGTGGCCCGGGTCCAGACTGCTCGTCGCCTCCAGGGCGGCGACGGTCAGATCTCCCGCGATCCAGTCCCCGTTCGGGCTGGGCCGGGCGCGCAGCCGGTTGGCCGCCCGGCGCCCCGATACCGCCCCCTTCAACACCGCTGCCTCTCGTGCAGGACCGCGAAGAAGACAGCTGCTTGAGTGCCGCGGCTGGTGTGGCCCAGGTGAAGGAAGCGGCTGCAGTACTCTGCCCGCGTGGACGGTACGGATGAGGTGAAGGCCCTTCCCGACTGGCGGGTGCTCGTCGTCGGGGGCGCGTCGGGGATGGGGAAGACCAGTGTCGGGCGGGCATTGGCACGCCGGTACGACGTCCCCGTCGTGGAGGTCGACGACATCGTGGAGGCCCTCCTTGCAGTGACACTGCCCGAGCACCTGCCGGAGGTCCACTTCTGGCGCACTCACCCGGAGGCCGCCCGCCAGACGCCCGAATCGGTGGTCGAGCGGCAGATCGAGATCGCCGTGGCGCTGGCGCCGGCGATCGAGGCGGTGGTGGCCAACCATGTGGGCACCGACACCCCGGTGATCCTGGAAGGGGACTACGTCCTGCCCGGACCGGCGACGCCCAAAGGTCCGGTCCGTGCCGTCTTCCTCCACGAGGACGACGAGGGGCAGGTGACGGCCAACTACCTGCGCCGGGAGCCGGAGGCCGGACCACAGCGCCATCGCGCACGCGTCAGCGTGCTGTACGGCCGGTGGCTCGCCGCACAGGCGCGGGCGGCCGGTGTGCCGGTCGTCGCTCCACGTCCGTGGGAGGACCTGGCCAGCCGTGTCGCCGAGACGGTGGAGGATGCCTCTGCCAAAACCGTGGCGGCACCCCGAACCACCGCTGCCTAGAGCCTTCCGAGGAGCCCCGCGGCTTGATCGATCTGTCTGAGGCCGCCCACCGGCTGCCCGCCCGTGGAACGGTGCAGCCTGCGGGCCTGGGAGGCTGCGATTCAGCCACGACTGATCATCGTCAGGGGCATAACCAGCCATTGACATGCGTGAACAAATGCCAAGGCGTCCGGATTCGGTAGTGCTGCATATGATCGCACTGCGCGTTTTCAAGTGCTGCTGAGGAGCTCAACATTCATGGCAGATGAGCGAGTTGTCGTCGTCACTGGCGGGGGGACAGGCATCGGTGCCGCGACCGCCCGGTTGCTGCGCGCTGCCGGGCACCAGGTCGTGATCTCGGGGCGGCGGCCCGAACCGCTGCGCCAGGTGGCCGCGGAGACCGGAGCGCTGGCCCACCCTTCCGACGCCGCCGACCCCGAGGCCGTGCGCGAGCTCGTCGAGACGACGGTGCAGGCCTACGGGAGACTTGACGGTGTGGTGCTCAACGCCGGAATCGGGCGGGGCGGCGCGGTCGGCGACACCGAGGTCGAGGACTGGGAAGAGCTGATACGGACCAACCTCACCGGCCCGTTCCTGCTGCTGCGTGCCGCGCTGCCGCATCTGCTGGCGGCCCGCGGTGCGGTGGTCGCGGTCGCCTCGGTCGCAGCACTCCGCAACAGCGTCGGCAACGCCGCCTATGCGACGTCCAAGGCGGGTTTCCTCCACCTCTGCCGCTCCCTCGCCGTCGACTATGGGCCGCAGGGGCTGCGGGCCAATGCGGTGTGCCCGGGCTGGGTGCGTACGGAGATGGCCGACCAGCGGATGGCGCGGTTCGCGGCGGAGGCGGGGCTGGCGGGTGGCGCCGAGGAGGCGTACGAGGAGGCGAACCGGCTGACTCCCGCCGGGCGGCCGGGCGATCCTCAGGAGGTCGCCGAGGCGATCGACTGGCTGCTGTCGCCCGCCGCGTCCTACGTCAACGGGGCCGTTCTCACCGTGGACGGCGGGGTGACCACGGTCGGCGTCGGCGGTGCCGCCTTCGACTACCGGATCGAGGCGCGCACCCCGCGCCCCTAGCGAACTACCGGACAGGCCCACTCCATAGGGTCCGTGGCGGAGCGCGGCATCGGCGGCCCGAAGGGCCCTCGTGCGGGGGCGAGTTGTACGCCATGTACGTACGCCATGTACGTACTCCCCGAGCAGCGATCCACAGGGGTCGGTCAGGCGCTGATGGGCGAGACCGTCTCCGAGGCACGACGCCGCGGCGGCACAGCGGGGGCAGGGACGCCGCGTTCGGAACAGATCGGAACAGAGTGGACACGCCCTGGGGCCTGTCCACTGGGTCTCCTGAGCTGCTTGCGTCGTTGGCTGGTTATGGATCGTGTGGCGGCGGCGGGCGGATCGGCGTCGTGGTGAGTGACCTCTATTTCCTCAACCCGAATCCGCTGCACGGACCAGGGAGCACCCGTCCGGGTCCGCCACCGTATGCCGTCTATCAGTTGCCGTCGCGTCCATACCGGCGGACGGCCCGACTTGATGCCCCGCGGCAACAGCGTCTCAAGTCGGGCCCACTGGCCGTTCGCCAGATCCCCACGTCCCACAGGACGTGATCCTCAACGATCAAGATCAACTTTCGCAAACAAACCGTAGGCGGCCTACGCGGTTGTGGCGATGCCGCCGTCTACGGGGATCACGGCGCCTGTGAGGTATGCCCCTGCCCGGCTGGCGAGGAACACGGCGACACCCGCCATGTCGTCATCGCGGCCGATCCGGCGGAGCGGGGCCGACGCCGCGATCTCCTCGCCTAACTCATCGAGGGTTGCAGCCATCATCGTCGACGGGAACGGTCCCGGCGCCACGGCGTTCACGGTGACGTGCTGCGGTCCTAGTTCCTTGGCGAGCACTCTGGTGAGTTGATGCAGTGCGGCCTTGCTGCTGGAGTACGAGTAGTTGGGCCGCTGGGGGATGTGGATGGCGGCGATACTGCCGATGTTGATGATCCGCGCGGGATCGTCGGCGGTGCCCGCCCTGCGAAGTGCGGGCAGCAGCGCCTGGACTAGCCAGAACGGCGACTTCAGGTTGAGGTCGACGACCGTGTCCCAGGCCGCGTCTGGGAACGTCGCCAACGGCTCGTCCCACATGGCGCCCGCGTTGTTGACGAGGATGTCGAGACGCTCCGAGTCGCCGGTGACGAGGCCGGACAGGCGGCGACACTCGTCGTGGCGGGACAGGTCGGCGGGGATAGCCCGCACCTCACCGAATGTGGACAGCTGTTCCTGAGCCTGAGCGCACGCTTCCGCGTTCCGTGAGCTGATGACCACGCGGGCACCCGCCTGGAGAAGGCCACGCGCGATCATCATTCCGATGCCTCGGGTGCCACCGGTGACGAGCGCGCGCTTTCCACGCAGATCGAAAAGTCCTGCATGCGTTGTGAATTGGTTGTCTACCACTTACCGCCATCTTCCAGTTGGTCGTGCGGGATGATGCGTCGACGCGTCGGGTATTCGGTTCAGCTGTCTCAACGCTATGGCCGTGGAGCGCACTCCAAGCAAGCGGATCCCGGTCCCGGCGGACCGCGTCCGCAGCCGCCTCAAGCGCGGATCGCGAGGCGGACGGCCGCCCAAGTTCGACAAGGACGACTACAAGCAGCGGCACGCGGTCGAGTGCGGGATCAACCGCCTGAAGCGCCACTGGGCTGTAGCCACGAGGTATGACAAGCTCACGGTCCGCTACGAGGCGACCGTGCTGGTCGCCGTCCTCAACGAGTGGCTGTGACCAGCACTTTCACAACAGACCCCAGGCCCTGCCCGGCGGATCATGTCGGGCGGCGCGTCGGCGCTGAATCGCTGTAGCGCCCAGCTGGAGAAGGCGCTGGGTGGAGCAGGTGGGCGTTCGTCGATAATGCCTCGACAGTGGGCACGGTGGCCGGGGATGCTTCGCGCGATGACAAGAATCAACGACACGCCGCCCGCATGGGACGAGCGCACCCAGCTCACCACGTTCCTCGACTACGCACGTGACACCGCCCGCGCCAAGTGCGACGGCGTCTCCGTGGAGAACGCCCGCAAGGCGCTCCTGCCGGGCTCACCGCTGATGACCATGAGCGGAGTGATCAACCACCTCCGCTGGGTCGAGTACTACTGGTTCCAGGTGGTCTTCCTCGGCGAGGAAGACCAGGGCCCCTGGACCGAGCAGGACCCCGACCGCGAGATGCGTATCGCCGTCGACTTCCCGCTCACGCAGTTGCTCGACGAATACGCCGAACAGAGCGCCCGCTACCGCGCACTGGTCGCCGGGAACGACCTGGACAAGCGGGCCGAAGGAACCGTACGCAAAGGCCTCCACGTCGACCTGCGCTGGATCCTCCTCCACCTCACCGAGGAGACGGCCCGCCACAACGGCCACCTGGACATCCTGCGCGAGATGCTCGACGGGACGACCGGCTAGCCGCGCTTTCAGGGGGCCCGACGGACCGTGGGCCAGCGCGAACCGCTTGAGGGCCGCGTAATCGACCGGCCTATGATCAAGGCCGTGAAGACAGCCTTCGGCCGGGTGCGACCCATCGGGCGGCTCCGTCGAATCGCATTCCGTCCCAGTCCGAGCCAGGTGCTGGACGGTTGGCTTCATGGCTGACGACCGGCCTCGGGGAGGGGCCGGAAGCATGTGACATCAGGGGGATTGACCGCGTGGGCAAGGGTGGGTCGGTATCGGACGAGGAGTGGGCGCAGTTTCTGCGGGAGGCGGGGGCCGGGTCCGAAGGAGCGCCTCGGGAGCCGTCGGCGCGGGCGCGGATGGTGGCGCGGCGGCTGCGGGAGGAGCCCGGTCGGCCGGAGGGGTGGCGGACGTATGAGCCGGACCGGCGGCGGCGCGGCAAGGGCCGGTACGCGGCTGGGCTGATCGTGGTGGCCGCCTTGCTGGCCGGGGTCGTAGCCGTGGCTCCGGAGCGGGTGGCGGGGTGGTTCGGCAGCGGCCAGGAGACACCACTGGCCGCGGAGTCGGAGCGGCCGCAGCGGCCGCCGGCTGATGTGGCGGCGCAGGCGCCCACGCTGAAGCAGCCGTTCCGCGGGTCGCCGGCCGTTCGGTGGGGCGAGGGGACGGACGGCATTCATGTCCCCGCGGCGCGGGCGACGGGCTGGATGAGCCGGGCGCAGGTCGCGCAAGCCCTCCAGAAGTCCCGGGACTTCCTTGCCGCGTCCAGCCTGGATCCTGGGGTACTGCGCGGTGAGCATCCCGGCCGGGCGATCGCGTTGATCAACCCGGAGCAGCAGGACGTCCAGAGCTATCTGGCGGCGGCGTTCAGCAAGCCCAGCCGTAAGAACGATCCGCTGCTGCTGTTCAGCCGTTTCGAGAAGGACAAGGTGCATCTGGTCGGTGACGTGGTCAAGACGCGGGGCCGGATGACGTTCCGCGAGGGCGAGCGCGGGGCGGTTGAGGTCAGCACCGATGTCACGTACGTCTACCCGGTGGTACGCGCCGATGGGGGACGTGACGAGGTCGTGCGCACCATCGTGCGCCGCGAGATCGTGATGAGCTGGGATGACCCGGCGAAGGTGCGTATCAAGCCCGGGACGTTCTCCCTGGCGTCCTACAAGGTCGATGCCACCAACGGTGGTTGTGACACGTACACCGGCGGCAACTTCACCCCGGCGTTCGGCGCCGAGCGCGAGAGCTCGGGCTCGGGCCCGGCCGTCGATCCGTACGACCGCAGCACGACGATGGACGAACGCATGCGGGAGGCCGGGAACGCCGACTGCGGGACTGCCACACGATCGTGAACGCCCAACCGGCCTCAGCCGCAAGCGACTTGACCAGCTACAGAGGCACCCCGAGACGGCTGGTTGGCTCAGGCCAACTCCGTCCTGGTGGGGGAGCCAACGGGCCGCGAACGTGACACTCGGTTGAGTCCTCGGCACGGTGGTGTGTCCGGCGGCCGGGAAGGGCGGGTGCCGGCCGCCGGACACAGGCGTGGTCAGGCGACGGTCAGTTCGATGGCGACGCTGCCGTCGTCGGAGGTGAGGGTGTAAGTGCCGTCACCGGTGAACGGCTTGGAACCGCGGGCGAGGTAGTCATCGCCGTTCCAGGTGTCGTCCTCGTCGACGTTGGCGTGGACGGTGGCGATGTCCTCGGCGCCGAAGGGCAGATCGATGGCGTTGGTGAAACGGCCGCGCGTGGGTGCGGCATCGCCTGCGACGTTGCGCTGGGTCCACAGGCGGAATTCGGTGCCGTCCTTGGTCTGGAGCCAGATCTTGCCGTACGGCTCCGGGGTGCCGCCGTCGTCACCCGGGTTGGAGAAGGTGACGGTGTACGTGGCGCGGGCGACCTTCGCGGTGGGCGTGGGGGCTTCGGCACCGGCGAAGTCGGTGCCCTTCAGCGCGGCCCAGGCTCCGGAGATGGTGCTGGGGCCGCCGATGGTCTTGTCGTTTATCAGGTCGTACCTGAGGTACTTGTCGCCCTTGAAGAAGTAGGCGTAGTCCGCCTTCTTGTCGGAGCCCAGGAAGCCTTCGCGGACCCGGCGCCCCACGACCGCGTCGATGTCGCGGTCGAAGCCTGCATCCTTGAGGCCGGTCCAGTTCGCGGCGATGCTCTTGACGCTTTCCGCGGTGTTCGAGTCAGCGTCGTATCTGACGTATGCGTCGCCCTTGAAGAAGTAGACGAAGCTGCGGCTGTGCAGCTCTCCGGTCTTCTTGCGCTCGTACCAGAAGGCGTCGTCGAAGCCGCCGCCGAAGCCCACCCGGCCCAGCTCCGGCCACATCTCGGTGATGGAGACAGGGCCCGCGATCAGCTGGTTGCCCTGCGGGTCGTAGGCCGCGCACTGGTCACCCTTGAACAGGTAGACCTTGGCGATGGCGCTGCCATCCACCCCTCCCTGCCTCCACTCGACTGCGGCGTCGAGGTTGGCGGCGAAGACGGTCCCCGCCAGATCGGGATAGACCGCGAGGAGTTCCTGCGTCCCCTTGGGGGCGGTGTCCTTGGCCATGTCGTAGGCGATGAGCTGCCCGCCACGGAAGAAGTAGGCGTCCTGGTCTCCCGTGTTCAGCGCCGCCTGTATCACGCGTCCTCCTGAAGGAACGTAGGGGTGAGCAACGGCGACAGGCTCCCCTCGCGGGGCGCGCGGGCAAACGCCCATAGATCGCACATGGCCGAAATGTTCGGCCTCACCAGGCAGAGAGGACAGCAGCGGCGGAGGGCGCAAGGATACTGGCGGGCAGGTTCTGACGGGTCCCGCGGGACGCGTGGGGGCCCACTTGCGGCGGATCGGCTTCGGCAGCAGCTTCTCAACCGTCACTCAACGTCAGCGATCCATCCGGCGGTACGTGGGGAATTCCCGGTGGCCGCCGTCACGCGCGTTCCGTGCTGTGACCGGACGTGGTGGCGACACGACAGGGAGGGCACATGCACGATCTGCACGACAGGGTCGCGGTCATCACCGGAGCGGCAAGCGGTATCGGACGCGGAATGGCCGAGGCGTTCGCTGATGCCGGACTGCGCATGGTACTGAGTGATATCGAGGAGGACGCGCTCCGTACCACGACGGCCGGTCTGCGAGACGGCGGTGCCGACGTACACGCCGTCCTGGCCGACGTGTCGAGGGCGGATGACATCAGCTCGCTTGCTGAGGCCACGCTCACGCGCTTCGGCGCCGTACACGTCTTGTGCAACAACGCGGGCGTCCACACCAGTTCCACGCCGAGCTGGGAGAGCACGCTCGACGACTGGGCCTGGCTCCTCGGGGTGAACCTGATGGGCGTCGTACACGGCATCCGTGCCTTCCTGCCCGTCATGATCGAGCAGGACGAGGAGGCGCACATCGTCAACACCGCCTCGATCGGCGGACTACTGACGGGCAGATCGCTGTACGGCACGACGAAGGCGGCTGTCGTCTCCCTGTCGGAGGCCGTCCAGATCGAACTCGTCGACGGTGGATTCAAGCCGCGGGTATCGGTGCTCTGTCCCGGCCTGGTCGACACGGACATCTTCCGCTCCGCACGCAACCGGCCGACCCGCTTCCCTGAGGTCGGCCCGCAACCGAACGGCGGATCATCCGTGGCCGACATCGGTGAAGCGTTCCAGCAGAACGGGCTGAACCCGCGGGCCGTCGGTGACACGGTGGTCCAGGCAATCTGCGAGGAACGCTTCTACGTCCTGACCCATTCCGGATATGCGGCGCACATCCAGCACCGGACGGCGCAGATCCTCAACGGCGAGAACCCCACCCTCCTGCCTTCACGGGGCCAGTGAACCGGCACAGGAGTTGTGCGACGACCTTCAAGGAGGGGCCTCGGCAGGAGCCGCACCACCCCCACCCCGGGCGACCAGAACCAGCGACCTGATCATGCATCACCCGAACCACAGCGCTTGGCCGTTGCCTCTCGCCTGCCGACCAGGGGCCGCTACAGTCCCGTTCGTGAGCGATTCCTACGAGGGGCTCTCCACCCACTACGACCTGATCATGACCTCCGGCTACTACGACTACGACGCCTACGCTCGTACTCTTCTCGATCTGACCGGCGACAGGAGCCGGCTCCTGGAAGTGGGGGTGGGCACGGGGCTGGTCTGTGAGAGGTTGCTGGACCTGGCGGAGGGAAGCCTGGAGATCACAGGCGTTGACCACACTGAGAGCATGCTCGTCCAGGCCCGTCGGCGGCTGGGCGACCGGGTGCGATTGCTGCGTGCGGACATCCGCCATGCGGACATCCCCTCGTCTTTCGACGTGGGGTACTCGGTCGGCGGCGTCTGGTACTTCATTCACGACCAGGAGAACGATGCTGTCAGCTTCGGCAGTCACCTTCTGGAGGACGACGACAACATCACGGCGCTCCGCAGGGTGCATGCCGCGTTGAAGCCGGGCGGCGTGCTGGCGCTGGCGGCCCAGGGGCCGCACCGTGACTACGAACGGCCCCTGCCGGGCGGGCTGGTGTACGGCCAGGAGGCCCGCGCGGTGGCCGACGGCGTTTTCGTCAAGGACTACTCCGTCAAGCGGCTGACCAGGAGCCAGCACGGTGAGGCGGGCGAGATGGTGGCTCAGCAGCGCTGCCGGTATCGGACATACACGGCGGAGCAGGCCGAGGACTTGCTCGAACAGTGTGGTTTCCGCTTCGCAGGCGTCACCGGTGAGGGCCTGTTCCATCACTTCATCCGGCTGTGACGGCACGCCACGTCCGGATACGACGCCCGGTGTCGCCCATGGGTGTCTCTGCGATCTGGAGCGGCCTGCCGAACCTCATCTGCGTACGCGGGTGAGAGTTCCGCGGATCGCCGCTGGATAGCGCAGGGTGACCGAGCGAGGGCCGGAACCGGCGATGAGCCGTAGCGCGCGTTCACCGCTGCCGGGGAGAGTGGACAGGGCCGGCCCGGGCAGGCCGAACGAGTCCTGCCATCCGGCCGGCACTCCGTCGGCGGCGGCCGCCCGGACAGCCGCGGATGCTGCGGCCCGTGCCCAGCCCGGCTTGCGTTGCCGGTCGAGCAGTACCACGAACGCGCCATGGGACTGGTAGCGGACCTCGATCCCCGGGAGAGCGTCGAGTCCGTTCGCGAGCGCGTCGAGGTTGCGCCGATAGCGGCCCAGACGGGAGCACAGGGTCGCCCCGTCATCCACGGCGAGCCACGCGGCGTCCTGCGGGCACATCGGAGCGGCCCGCTGCACGGACCGCGCCTGCAGCAGCCTCTGCACCATCGCCGGATCCGTCCGGGCCACCAGCAGGCCGCCGGGACGACGGTGGTGCCCTCCGGCCCCCCACTTGGTGAACGAATAGGCCGCGAACACCTCGACGCCGGACGGCACTTGGCCGGCCACGTCGAGCAGCGGGGTCTGCGCCGCATCCACCACAACGGCCAGGCCTCCGGACGGCCGCCGTACCGCCACCTCCCGCCACAGGTCCTGCGGCGCGATGAAGCGGGGCGCGGGCGTATTCGTGACGGGTTCGTACAGCACCGCGCCGACATCCGGGGCCGCTGCGTGCGCGGCGAGCTCGGCAGCGGATCCCGCCTCGACGAATCGGCAGGTGTCCCGACCGACGTGATGCAGCAGGTCGACAACCTCCAGCCAGCTGTCCCGGGGGACGACGAACACCTGCCCCGCCCTGCGCAGCCGAGCCAGGAGCAGCAACAGCGGTACTCGGACCGCCGCCAGCCCACTGGACATCGCCCGCACCGCGTCACCCGCGCTCCGCATCCCGATCGCGGCGGCTGCCTCTTCCGCGAAGACCTCCAGGGCATCGTCCACGATGAACACGGCACCGGCGCTGTGGCAGGGCCCGGGGCGCATCAGTGCCCCGCACGGGGTGTAGACGTCGTCCCCGGCGTGATAGCCGTACTGGAACGGATGCCGGCTCGCGCCTCCCTCCACCGATGGGGCGGTCCGGGCATCGCCGAGCGCGAGCTGCAAGGCCCTGCCGATCACAGCGGCTTCCGCGTCGTCGAGCGTCGCCGCCCACTGCGGCAGGAGGGCCCGGGACACCTGCGCCCCGCCTGCCACTTGCCGACGCACCGCGGTCACATCAGCCAGAAGAATCCGGTGCCACCCTGCATGTGCACCGGATCCCTGCTCCCGACATTGCTCCAGGAGCCTGCCGAGCCTTCGTATGCGCGCCTCGACCTCAGGGGCCATGGCCACGGTGAGACAGTACGCCGCAAGAGTTGGGTGGGCCGCGGCCTGCTCAGCAAGGGCTGGCGCAAGGAACCGGACACCGCTGCGCCCGGCGGGAATTGGTTCGCCGGGCGCACCTGGCAGGGCGGCCACCTGCCACCGAGCGGGGCGTTGCGTTCCGTGAACGCCCTGGCCTGAGTGTGATGTTGGCTTTCGGATGCGCTGCGTCTGCCGGTATGTGTGGCTTGTTCACGCGGTGTTCGTATGGTTCCTTACGCCGTTCCGACCGGCAGTCGTTAGGATCACGGCGTGATGACAACCAGGTCACCTTCAGGAACGCGGCGGGATCGCTCATCAGCGATTCTGCTCCGCCTGTTGGGGCTGGGCCTGGTTCTCTTCGGCCTGCTGTATACGCACGCGGCCAGTCCCGACGCCACGGTGCGGCACGTCCAGCAGGTCGATGCCGCCTCCGCGCACGCGTCCGCCGCCCCGCGCACCGCCCCGACGCAAGGGGTTGCGAGTGCGACGCATGGCCACGACGGCGCGGAGCCGTCGGGTGAGCGGCACGGCGGCCACAGTGATCAGCACGCCTTCGAGGAGTGCGCACTCGGCCAGCCCTCACACGGGCCCGACGTGGACGCCCCCTGCGTGTCCCCGCTGGACTCGGCGACGGTCGCACCCGTCCCGACGTACGCCGAGCAGGTGCGCCCCTCGGCGGTGCGGGGCTTCGTCGTACCGACCCCACATGCGGCGGAATCGCCCGTCCTGCGTATCTAGGTCAGCGCCCCAGCACCGGCCGGAGCCCTCTGAAGCATGCCGTCGCGGCCTGAGGCCGCTGTCGTGCTCCCTCCGTCGACCGGTTCGGGGTGTCTGACCTTCCTGGTGTGCCGTGCTGAGTGCGGTGCGGGGATGGTCGGGCTCCCTATCAGCCCCCCTCACGTCTCTGCCCCGCCCTGACCCTCTTTCTGGCGAGGCAGCCGCCGCACGGAGGCCCTGTGTCGTCCTGCCCCGCCGACCCGACAGCCCTTGTCCCACGGCCCGCCTCGCCACCGGTGCGCTGGATGCGCGTGCGGACCCGGGCGTTCTGGAAGTACCGACTCCTATGGCCCGCTCTGTCCGTCCTGTTGCTGGCGCTGGTGCAGTGCGCCGGTGAACCGGCGCATGCGGCGCAGCGGCCGACAGCCCGCGCCGCCGCCGTCTCCGCGCCGCTGCCGCCGCTCGAAGCGCGGCTCGCCTCCTCCGCCGAGGCCGGACGGGAGACCCCGGACGACTGTTCCCCCTGCGACTCCGGCCGATCCGGAGCCGCCGCCACCGTCCGGGCCCTGCCGCACGCGGCCCCAACCGCCACCACCACAAGCTCAGTCGGACCACTCAACGCCGACCGCTCCGGCGCCGTGCGCAGCCGGACACCGGAAGGCGGCCGCACCACCCTGGCAGCCCTGTTCAGGTGGCTCCTCTAGGAGCCGCCTTCGCGGTCGGCCGCAGCCGATCGCAGTCGATCCGCCACGAGGCGCGCCGAACGCGTGCGCCGCGCGAGACGAGAACCCCGCACAGCTTCCGCAGCGAATGAGAGCAAAACGATGCACTCCATGACCAAGAGCGACTCCACGCCCCCCGGCGCCGGCCTCCACGAGCTCGTCGGCAACACGCCCGTCCTGCGGGTGTCCCGGCCGTTCACCCCGCCCGACCGCGGCTTCTGGGCCAAGCTGGAGGGCTTCAACCCCGGCGGCATCAAGGACCGGCCCGGCCTCCACATGGTCGAACGGGCGCGCACCCGCGGCGACTTGAAGCCCGGCCACCCCATCGTCGAGTCGACCAGCGGCACTCTCGGCCTGGGCCTCGCCCTGGCCGGGATGGTCTACGGGCACCCTGTCACGCTTGTCACCGATCCGGGCCTGGAGCCGTCCATGACCCGACTCCTGGCCGCGTACGGCGCAACCGTCGACGTGGTGCCCGAGGCGCATCCCACCGGTGGCTGGCAGCAGGCTCGCCGCGAGCGAGTCGTCGAACTCCTCGCCGAGCGGCTCGGCGCCTGGTGCCCCGACCAGTACCACAACCCCGACAACGTCTCCGCCTACACCCCGCTCGCCCTCGAACTCGCCTCCCAGGTGGGACACATCGACGTCCTGGTGTGCAGCGTCGGTACCGGGGGCCACTCCGCGGGCGTCTCGCGCGTCCTGCACCAGCTGTACCCCGACATGCGCCTCGTGGGCGTCGACACCGTCGGGTCGACCATCTTCGGTCAGCCCGCCCGGCCGAGGCTGATGCGCGGGCTCGGCTCCAGCATCTACCCGCGCAACGTCGCGTACGACAGTTTCAGCGAGGTGCACTGGGTGGCGCCGGCCGAATCGGTGTGGGCGTGCAGGCAGTTGGCCACCTCGCACTACGCCACCGGCGGCTGGAGCGTCGGCGCCGTCGCGCTGGTCGCCGGATGGCTCGCCCGTACACAGCCCCGGGACACCCGGATCGTCGCGATCTTCCCCGACGGCCCCCAGCGCTACCTGGAGACGGTCTACAGCGACGAATACTGCGCCGAGCACGGGCTCTTGGGCCTTCCTCCGGCGCCCGAACCGGAGGTGGTGGGCCGCCCCGACGAGAAGGAGATCACCCGCTGGACCCGCTGCACCCAGGTGGCAGACCCGATCGTCCCGACGGCGGAGCCGCGCGAGACGGAAGGCGGCAACCAGTGAAAGGCGCCGTCGCGCAGGTGCGTTCCTATGAACGCAGCGTCCAACTGCTCCTGGTGAATCAGTTCACCATCAACCTCGGCTTCTACATGCTGATGCCGTATCTGGCCCAACATCTGTCCGGCACACTGGGCCTGGCCGGGTGGCTGGTCGGACTCGTCCTCGGCGTACGGAACTTCAGCCAGCAGGGCATGTTCCTGGTCGGCGGCACCCTCGCCGACCGGTTCGGCTACAAGCCGCTGATCGTCGCCGGATGTCTGCTGCGCACGGCCGGCTTCGCCACGCTCGGCCTGGTGGACTCCGTCCCCGCGCTGCTCGCGGCCTCCGCGGCCACCGGCTTCGCGGGCGCATTGTTCAACCCCGCCGTACGGGCCTACCTCGCCGCCGACACGGGGGAGCGCAGGGTCGAAGCCTTCGCCCTGTTCAACGTCTTCTACCAGGCGGGCATCCTGCTCGGCCCGCTCGTCGGCATGCTGCTCACCGGAGTCGACTTCAAGGTCACCTGCCTCATATCGGCGGCGATCTTCGCCCTGCTGAGCATCGTGCAGATCCGGGCGCTCCCGTCCCGCAGGGCCGACGACGGCGCGAGCAAGGACACCGAAGCGCGAGAGACGGTGTGGTCCCAGTGGCGTGGTGTGCTGGCCAACCGGGCCTTCCTGCTCTTCTCCACGGCCATGATCGGCTCGTACGTGCTGTCCTTCCAGGTCTACCTCGCGCTGCCGCTGGAGGTTCGACGCCTCGGCGGCGAGGGGCAGTTCGGCACGGTCGCCGTGGCCCTGCTCTTCGCCGCCTCCGGACTGACCACGATCCTCGGGCAGACCCGGGTGACCGCCTGGTGCAAGGAATACCTCGCGCCCGGCCAGGCATTGGCCTGGGGGCTGCTCATCATGGGGGCGGCCTTCGTGCCGCTGCTCGCCGCGACGGCATCGCCCGTGCCCGACGGGGGGATCGGCCGTGGGCTGCTCGCAGCCGTGCCACCCGTCCTCGCGGCGCTGCTGCTGGCTCTGGGCACGATGATCGCGTACCCCTTCGAGATGGACACCATCGTCCGGCTCTCCGGCGACCGCCTCGTCGCCACCCACTACGGCCTGTACAACACCATCTGCGGCGTCGGCATCACGCTGGGCAACCTGCTCACCGGCGCGGCCCTCGACGCGGCCCGGGCGGCGGGCATGTCCGCGCTGCCGTGGCTCGCCCTGCTCGCGCTGGGCGTGGCCTGCTCGGCTGCCCTCTACGGCCTGCAGCGCGCCGGTCGTCTGACGCGGCCCGAGCCGGCCCGAGCGCAGCCCGCTGCCACGGCCTGATTCCCACGTCCATGCCCTGACGGGGCGGGTGGCGGTACCGCCACCCGCCCCACCTCAAGCGCGCCCGCCCATCATGGAGACCTCATGCCTCGCTGTGCCACACCGGGCCCAACCGGCCTCGATCTACGGCCTTTTCGGGCCGTCCGCTACGACCCCGCATACGTCGGCGACTTGTCCGGGGTGATCTCCCCGCCGTATGACGACATGCCCCGGGCCCACGGCCGCGCCCAGCGCGTCCGCCCTCACCACATCCGCAGACTCCTGTGCACCGACGACCCGTGGGCGGCCCGAGGCCAGCTGCACCGCTGGCTGAGCAGGGGAGTGCTGCGCCGCGACGAGAAGCCCGCGATCTACCTGTACGAACAGCGTCACGCCCATGAAGTGCTGCAACGAGGGTTGATCGGGGAACTGCGATTGCCGACGGACTCACCGGACTCACCGGACTCGCCGGGCCCTCTGCTACCCCACGAAGCGGTGCGACCCCATGAAGTGCGCAGGCACACCACGTTGATGGCGGCTCTGGGCGCCCAGCTCGAACCGCTCTTGGTGGCCTGCCGCCCGACGGACCGAACCCTTCCCCTCCTGATCGACCGCCTGGTCCGCCGGCCACCCATGGCCATCGGCCGCACCGGGCGCATCACGCACCGTTTGTGGGCCTGTACGGACCCGGCCGAACAACGCGCCCTCACCCAGGGCTTGGCGACCGGACCAGCCCTCATCGCCGACGGACACCACCGCCACGCCGCGACCCTCCGGCTCATGACGACACGGGGAGGGGACTTCTGGAACGGCGCCCAGGCGCTGGTGGTGGACACCGTGACACACCCGCTTCGGCTGAGCGCGATCCACCGCGTGCTCCCCGGACTCGATCCGAGCAAGGCGGCCGCCCTGGCCGCCGATGTCGCCAGGGTTCGACAACTGCCGGAAGGGCCACGGGAACCGCGCGGGGACGAACTGCTGCTGACCGGTGGCGGCAGCGCCTGGGCGGTGTCGGACTTCGACGCGCAGGCTCTGGGCGAGGCTCTGACCGGGCGGCCGGCCCCCTGGCAGGAGCTGCCCGTCGCGGTGGCCGACCACCTGCTGGTCAGCCGGGCCTTCTCGGTACCGGACCTGCCCGGCGCGATGCGCCACGTGCACACCACGGAACGCGCCATCGCGGAAACGGCCGCACCGGACAGCGGCGTCACGCTCCTCCTGCCGGCGATGAGCGAGTCCACGGTGTGGGAGCTGGCGTCCCACGGGGTGCTGCTGCCGCGTAAATCGACCGCGTTCGCGCCGAAGCCCGCGGCGGGATTCGCGCTGCGCGTCTCCGGAGGATCCCCTTAGAGCGTCCGCCAATAAGGCGTGGATGCGTCGAAGCTGACGGCACGACAGACTCTTCTTGGTGATCATGGAGTTGCTTACGCTCTGTGATCTTCAGGAGAAGGTGTGTCTGTCGTGCCTGCGTCCATCATCGCCCCGATCCGCGAGGAGTTTCTCTCGCTACTGCCCGAACGCCGGGACGAACATCCACTCGGATGTCACCGGCCCCGGATCCCCGACAGGGTCGTGTTCGACCGGATCGTCTTGGCGTTGGTGTCGGGGATGGGTCACGAGCGGGTCGCGGACGAGGCATGTTCGGCGACTACGATCCGGCGTCGACGGGACGAGTGGATCGAGGCCGGTGTCGTCGGCCACTTGGTCCTCGCGGTGCTGCGGGCCTACGACACGATGGTGGGCCTGGAGCTGGAGAACCTGGCCGCGGACGGCTGCATCACCAAGGCGCCGTCTGGCGGCGACACCGCCGGGAAGAGCCCGGTGGATCGGGGCAAGCAGGGGCTGAAGCGGTCCCAGGTGACCGACGGCTACGGGATACCGGCGGTCACCGTCCCAGCCGGAGCCAACGTGCGGGACCACACCCTGCTGCCCTACCAGCCCGTCTACACCGACCTCGCCGAGCGCGGCATCACCGGCCGCATCACCCGGCACGGCACGAAGACGCCCATACAGACAGACGGCCGCTGGGTGGTAGAGCGCACGAACTCCTGGATGAACAACTTCGGCAAACTCCGGCGGAACACCGAACGCCGCTGGATCTGCACCGAGTTCTACCTCGCCCTCGCCACAGCGATCATCACCGTCCGCCCTGATCCGGCGAGCCTGGTACACCCACCGCTGGGACACCCGACCGGCCAGTCCTCGTGTCCGATAATCCCAGCGCACGACCCGCTGGCCGACGTTTCTAGGGCGGTCAGGTCGGTCGGCCGCGCTCCTGGCCGCGAGGGCCGTCACGCTTCAGGCGCGCGGTTCGATCGCCAGCGCGTGGCGGAACACGTTCCGCGGGTCCCAGCGCGCCTTCACCTGCTGCAGACGCCGGTAGTTGTCCTTGTAGTAGAGCGTGTGCCACGGCACTTGGGAGGTGTTCCACGCCGGGTCGGCGAGGTCGGCGTCCGCGTAGTTGATGTAGGAGCCGTCGCTGACCTCGCCGGGTACCGGTACGCCACCGGTGTCGGCGTACACGTCACGGTAGAAGGCCCGGATCCAGGCCATGTTGGCCGCATCGTCCGCCGGGTCCGCCCAGGTCGTGTGGTACACCGCCTTCATGACCACATCACGCTGGGCGACCGCTGTGTCCTGTGGCCGCACCGCGTTGACCTGGCCCCCATAGCCGACGAGCAGCATGCCACCGGTCGCGGGGCCGGTGGAGTCGGTCAAGTAGCGGTGGATGATGGAGAGTTGGGCGTCGGTGTACGAGCGGCGCAGATAGGCGGCCTTGTCCTTGAAGCGGCGGGTGATCACATCGCCTGGCTCGCCGGTCCCCGGCCAGGTCATCCGGTGCAGCCAGGGCATCGTCCACTGGGAGTCGCCGGCCGGCTTGACGCCGGTGCCCGCGGTCACGGCGGAGACGAGATCGTCCACCATGCCCTGGACGTTGGGGATGCTGGCGTCGGCCTGGACGATCATCGAGATGCCCTGGGGGCCCTGGTGCGACGGCATGAGGATCGCGTACAGGCCGGTGGCCGGCGAGCCGGGCGCGCTGTTGCGTTCGTGCCAGATCCCGAAGTTGCGCAGCAGGGTGGTGAACGCCTGCTCGGTCATCGTCTGGTCCCAGTCCCAGTGGACCAGGCGCCCCAGCGCCTCGCGGGGCGAGGGCGGCAGCAGGCGGGAGGGGTCGGTGCCGGTGGCCTCGGGTGCCCTCAGCAAGTAGCGGGTGACGACGCCGAAGTTGCCGCCGCCACCGCCGGTGTGGGCCCACCACAGGTCGCGGTGCGGGTCGCCCATCTCGCGGGTGGCCAGCACCGCGCGGGCGGTGCCGTCGCGGTCGACGACCACCACCTCCACGCCGTACAGGTGGTCCACGACCGAGCCGTACCGGCGGGAGAGGGGCCCGTACCCGCCGCCGACGAGGTGTCCGCCCGCACCCACCTCAGGGCAGGAGCCCGCCGGGATCGTCACCCCCCAGCCCTTGAACAGCGTCCGGTAGACCTGTCCGAGGGTGGCCCCCGGCTGCACCGCGAACGCGCGGTGCTCGGCGTCGTAGCCGACCGCGTCCATGGGCGACAGGTCCACCAGCATGCGGACCGCCGGGTCGGCGGTGAAGTTCTCGAAGCAGTGGCCGCCGCTGCGTACCGCGACCCGGCGCCCCAAGCGCACGGCGTCCGACACCGCCTCCACCACCTGACCGGTCGATCCGGCCACGCGGATCTCGTCCGGGTGGCCCACGAAGCGGAAGTTGTTGCCGCGCAGCAGGCTGGTGTACCGGCGGTCGTCCGGGCGGATCGTCTCCGGCCCGAACGCTGTGGGCTCCGAACCATCCGTACCGGTGGCCGCGGCAGCGGGTAGGGCGGCCGATACGCTGCCCGCCGCCATCGCGCCGGCCGTCGCGAGAAGTGCGCGGCGATTGGGTAAGGAGCGATCCGTTCTCTCCAACGTGGGTCTCCGGTCCAGTGGCGCGGCGTGAATGCCCAGAAACGTACACGCGGCGGACCGGATACGTCAGCACTCTCGCAGGGAGTGGTACTGGCCCCACCCGCCCCTACGGCCAGGCCCTTCCCTCGTCGACCGGGCACTCCGTAACGCGAACACCACAACGACACAGAGGAACAATCGCGGCGAACTCCGCATAGTCACAGAGCGTAGAGAACTCCATGATCATCAAGATCGTGCCCGTCGGGCCGCCAACTTCGCCGCGCACATGACCTACTGGCGGACGCTCCTACTGGTGAGCGCAGGTTCGCCCCGTGCCCGGTCCGCGGTGCGGCCCCAGCGGCGGAGAGGCGGTGAGGGCCGCCTGGAACGTCGGCATGAGGCGCATGGCACAACCTGTGTGAAGCCATCCTGCGCGCGAGGGGCAAGCTTGTTCCGGCGAGGGTCTGAGCGCGGAGGTGTACATGTACGGGATGCGGGCGGGGGTGACGCCACCGGCGGGCCGCTGGACCACGTGTCGGCCGGTTTCCTGCGAACGCCACCGTGACAACCGGGTCCTTAAACTCACCGGAAAACCTGCAGCCAGGGGAGAGACACTTATGACGCGCCAGAGGATCCCGGACGACGAGGTCCCCCTCGACGTCCTCACCCACCTGCGCACCGTGTGCCTGAACCTCCCCGACGCGCACGAGGAACCGGCCTGGATCGGCACCCGCTGGCGCATCCGCACCGCGACCTTCGCGCACGTGTACCTGACCGACTGGACCCGCTCAGCCTCCCCGTCGGCGCGCGCCATCGCGACCGAGGGCCTCACCACGACGCTCACGTTCCGCTCGCACGGCGAGGAGTTCGAGGCCCTGACCAACGCGGGCGCCCCGTTC
The DNA here is from genome assembly GCF_042740435.1 of Streptomyces sp. NPDC059002. Taxonomy (NCBI): domain Bacteria; kingdom Bacillati; phylum Actinomycetota; class Actinomycetes; order Kitasatosporales; family Streptomycetaceae; genus Streptomyces; species Streptomyces sp. NPDC059002. The sequence continues at coordinate 214,192 of NZ_JBHYJI010000006.1, forward strand.
TTCCGCCTCTCCTGGGGCAGGAACGTCGTGGGCATGCGCCTGGACGGGGCCACCGACTGGGCCGAGGTGGCCGAACTCCTCACCGAGAGCTACCGCGTTCAGGCACCGAAGCGGCTCGCGGCGCGGGTCGGCGGGCCGCCCCCGGCGACCGGGTCCGGGCGATGACAGGCTGGTGCTGCTTCACGCTCTGGCCGTCGGGCTGGTGTTGAGCGCCTGCTCGGGCCGCGTGGTGGGCAGCACCGCCCGAAATCGGTGGACGCATCGCTCCCGAGAGCTCTAGGTTTACCCGCGTCCAAGATCGACACGTCCAAGCGGGGTGCATTTGATGAGGGTTCGAGCAGTGGTGGCCGACTGCGGACGGCTGCCCTCCAGGAACGGCAGGACCTCATCGAATTAAGGAATCCCCCCTGTGGATCTTCCACGTATTTGGACCATTCGCGAAAGCAGCCACCGCGTCCACAACCCGATCACCGCTGACAAGCTCGCCACGCTGGGCCAGTCGCTCCATCTGGCACCTGGCACGCGGGCGCTCGACCTCGCCAGCGGAACGGGCGAGATGCTGTGCACCTGGGCGCGTGACCACCGCGTCACGGGAACGGGGGTGGACATCAGCACCGTGTTCACCGAGAAGGCCCGTGCCCGAGCCGCTGAACTCGGAGTCGCCGACCAGGTCGACTTCGTCCACGGCGATGCCTCCGGCCACGTCACGGACGAGCCGGTCGATCTGGCCTCGTGTGTCGGCGCCACCTGGATCGGGGGCGGCGTGGCCGGCACCGTCGAACTGCTGGGCCGCAGCCTCCGCCCAGGCGGCCTCATGCTGATCGGCGAGCCGTACTGGCGTCAGGCACCGCCGACCCAGGACGTCATCGAGGGCTGCCACGCCGGCAGCAGAGCCGACTTTCGGTCGCTGCCGGAGTTGATCGGGCACTTCGGCGACCTCGGCTACGACGTCGTGGAGATGGTGCTGGCCGATCAGGACAGCTGGGACCGGTACCAGGCCGCGCAGTGGTTCAACCTTCGCTGCTGGCTCGACCAGAACCCCGATGACGAGTTGGCCACCGATGTCCGGGCCGAACTCGCCACCGGGCCCGCCCGCTACGTGCAATACACCCGTGAGTACCTCGGCTGGGGCGTCTTCGCGCTGATGAGCCGCTGACACTCCGGGCAGTGCGGGTGTGGGGCGTATGTGGACTGGTCAAAGGTTGGATAGAGCCGCTGATGTTCCCGCGCGACATGATCTTTCCAGTAGGACGCCGACGCCGTGGCGCTGTTCAGTGGTCAACTCGGCCTGGTCAGACCGCCCTTAAATGGCATCGGCGACCTTGACGGCCCCGCCAGTCAGGATGGCCAGGGCGTGGGCGCCAACCCAGTCTTCGGTCCCGGCATCGCCCGGCGAGTGGAAACACCACGCCGCTGACCAGACCTTCTCCAGCACATGGATCAGATCGACGACGATGTGCACGCCGATGTGACGGAGGCGGGCTTCGGCCTGGACCAGGTCGAGTTGGTGCCGGACGCCGTCCACGAGCACCACCCAGCAGCGGCGATGGTGCGGGTCACGGGCCTTGGCGTGGCCGAAGACCTACCGCACGACGTGCTCGGCATCGTGGACGACCGAACCACACAGCCACTTGGCCCGGGCGACCGGGCCGGGCCGAGGAACGTAGTCGCCGGATCGGCCGCCGGGCGGGGCGATGATGTCGTGCGGACACCGCGGGGCCGGTGCGCAGTCGTAGACCGCGCCCAGGGTGGCCATGCGTGTCCGCGCGGTCTTCTCGCCTGCGGTCAGGCGGGTGCGGAAGGTGTGCTGCCTCTTCTCGGCGGCCTGCCGGGTGGCCTCCCGCAGGGCTGCGGGCCTCATCACGATGCCCTTGCCGTCCACAGACAGCACCAACACCGTGTCCGATGTGCACGGTTCGACGACCCGCCCCTTGTTGAAGGCGTCGATGTCACAGGCGGCCTCGACGAGCAGGCCGGCGAGCCGGCGCTTGTCGAGCACCGGGCCGCACCGACGCCAGATGGCCTCCAGCGCGCCGTCATAGGACATGTGGATCGCTTCCCTCACGGCCAGGCGGGCCAGGCCGTGCGAGTGCCGACCCCGCGGCAGCGACAGGGCGGCGTCGGCTGGGTGCATGGTGGTCGCCTCCAGGCGTCGCCAGGCTCCGTGACCCACAAGGCGAGGTGCCGTCTTGGGTGGAAGCCAGCGCGGACCTCCTCAACCCACTCTTGGACCACCGGGACGATCCAGTCGACCTCCGGCACCGTGAGCACCGTGCGCCGCTTGGGCGGGCTGCCCCTGGACGCCCTGCCGTACCGGATCTCCAAAGCGCCAAGGCGCCCGTACTGGGGAGCGCGCGGGTTATGCCGCTGATCGCTCAGGTCCAGCATCGTTGTCTCCCGGCGCCGGGTGCCGGATCCTGGCGAAGGTCTCCGAGGCGGAGAGCATACGCCGTGTGATTCCCACCAGTTGCAGCACGCATACGACGGCGATGACGGCTCGCTGGGCGGTCAGCTCGAACCGGGACCACAGCATGCAGCCGACGGCCACCGGAATGATGGCGGTTCGCATCACCGCGAACGCCATGTCGATGTCGGGCACGTGGACGGCCATCCCCTCAAGGCGCTCCTCGATCGCGTCGAGGCACGGAGTGAGCTGTTTGCGCACCACCTCACGCTGGCGGCACAGCTCCGTGCGGGCGGCGGACGCGGTGGGATCGAAGAGGGTGAAGCGCGGGGTCCAGTCGGGGCCGAAGGTGATGACGCCGCGCAGGGGGTGCAGCTTCCGCAGCCGCTCGGGCCGCCGCAGCGCGGGGTGGTCGGGTAGCTCGGACGGTGTGGAGCGCCGGCGGACGCCGTCGAGATACGCCGTCGTCGCCTTCCGGAAGCGTTCGTAGTCGTCCTGGTCACCGCAGACCAGGAGCACAAACCGCTCGGGGGCCAGGACGCGCCTGGCCTGTGCGTACTCCCACATGGTGCTCGTGGCCGGGCCGCTGTCCCGGCCGAGCCCCGCGACCATGACCACGAGGCGGGCGCGGCGCATGTCCCGGTCCACGACACGCTTCCACTTGTGGTGCGGCAGCAAGTAGCGGTTGGCACCCGGCAGATAGGGCAGCGGCTCGCTCGCGTCCCCCACTGCGATGACGGCTCCGAGTCGCTGGATCTCGCGCACGACGCGCACCTCCCGCGGGCTCTCGTGGACCAGGCCGTTTCCGTAGCCGAGGGCCTCGCCCAGGACGTGGTTCCACAGTGGCTGAGTGCTCAGGTGGTCGGCGTCGGCTAGCCGACCGTCCACCTGGAAGTTGCGCAGGTAGAGGACGAAGCTGCCGTCCGTGCAGCGGTCACTCGACTCCAGCGGCAGTATGAGCCGCCGCAGGGACCGCACCGAGAGCCTCCGGTAGAGCGGGAGGCAGACGCCGAACGCCGCCGTGAGCAGCAGCAGCCCGAAGGCGCCGTTCTCCCACGGGCCCTGCCGGGTCTGCGCCCAGGCGACGACCTTCATCAGGCCGAGCGTCGTCGCCATACAGAACACCAGCTTGTTCCCCCAGGCGGCCCAGGATTCCCGGCCGGTGCTGCGCAGGACGTGCCGCAGCGACTGTCCCGGCGTCGCCGGTATCCAGCCGCTCACGAGGCGAGGGGTATGAAGCCCAGCAGGCAGGCGAGGGCGAAGACGATCAGGACCCACTGCTCCACGAAACTGAGCTGGAGGGACCTTTCCGGGTCGTGACCCTCGCCGAGGAAGGCCCGCTCCACGCGCGAGTACGCGTACGCGGGCAGCCGCTCCTCCATGGCGCCGATGACCGCGCATTTGACCTTGTTGAGATGGCGGTAGGAGCGCACCAGGACGAGCCACGACACGCACATCGACAGCAGGACCAGGAGTCCGCGCACCAGCCACACCGAGATGCCGTCCCGCAGGTCGGGGGCGGCCGTCGCCAGGACGGTGACCAGGACACTGTTGACGGTGAGGAAGAAGGTGTTGGAGGCGGTGCGCCGGGCGCTCACGCGGTCGGCCAGGTCCACGCGGAGCTTGTACCGCTCGAACACCGTGGTCCGGTAGCGGTCGGAGGAATCCGTGTCCCTGTAGTCCTCCGGGCCTATGGCCTCGTTCCAGAGCGTGTCCCGCATCTCGGTCATGCCCAGATGGTGCCTCAACTCCCGCCCCGTATACCGAGCTTTGCGTGGGAGATGGGGTTGGCCGTTTGGGCTTGACGGTCGCGACGACCGGGCACATGGACCTGTCCCCGGCCACCCTTGCCCTGGTGCGGGCCACGCTCGACCGGCTGCTCGTGCCCCGTGCGAAGGCAGAACCGGCACGCCCATACCAGGTCGCCGTACCGGCACCGTCAGCACGCCGATCGGCGAGTCCCCTTCAGCCTCGTGTGCCTCGCCCGTCTCATCCACGCGGACTTCCCTGGCCCGTTCGTCGTCCGCTACCTCGTCGAGAACCTCGCGCACCGTGACGCGGGCCCCCTCCAGCTGCACCAGGCGTTCCTCAGCTGTCTCCAACTGCTCGGTCAACTCAGCGATCTGTGCCTGCAGTTCACTCACGCGCTCCCGCGCTGCGGCCTCGCATTGCTCACGGGGCCTGGCTCACGTGTAGCTGCAGCCAGTGGTCGAGAGCGGCGAAGTCCTCGCTCGTGATGCCTTGTCGGGGGTCGATGCGGTACAGAAGGGCTGGGCCTGGGTGGTGTGCCTCCATCCAGGTGCGGTCGGTGTCGGTGATCTCGTCATCGACCCATACGAAGGGGCGTCCGGCGGCCCAGTGGAGGAGATCACGGGTCTTCCAGTGGAGCCCGTCCTTCTCGTCCTCGCCGGTCGGCTCGGGCCAGGTCACTACGGGCAGTTCCGGCAGGCCGAGCCACGGTGCGATGCATTCGTTCGCGTCGGACATCCAAGTCGTGGCCCACACCAGCTCGCACGGCAGCGCCAACAGCCGGGGACCGTGCGCCGGATTGATCCTGGTGATCAGCGGATTCGCGTCGGCTTCCTGCGTCTCGTGCCCGGTCCGGTAGGTCGGGTATCCGTTGGGAAGCTGTTGCTGGGCCGCTCCGAAGGGAATGAGCGGTCCATCGACATCGAGAAAGAGGAGAGGCAGCGTAGAACCGATCACCATCGCACGGTAGCGGTGCCCGGGCTCAGGCGACAGCGGTCCTGGCCCAGTCCCCGGGCAGGCTGATTCCGCTTCGGGAGGACTGTGAGGGCGGCGATGGGCTCGTTGATCGAAGAACTCCGACAGCGAGGGCTGGGGCCTGCACGCAGGTGCAGGAACTTCGGGAACAGATTGCCGAGTTCAGCGAGAGGCTCACGGCAGCTGAGGAGTGATTGTCCCGGCTGTGACGCTGAGTGCTGGCTGAGTACCGGGTTTCCCGTTGTCCTCGAGGGCCACCACGGCACCTGCTGGCAGGGATCGTTGTCGGGGCGCGAGCGCGCGAACAGCATCGTGAGGGCCTGCTGGTGCGCGGCAGGATGGTCGACGGCACAGCTCGCAGCGGTCTGCAGGATCGCGTGTATGGCCGTGCCGTGATGGGCCGCCGCACGTGCCGTGGGCGGGCGCGGTGAGACCGGGATGACGGCGTTCGCCGTCATCCCGTGCGGGCCCGTGGGGCCGATGGTCGTCAAGACGGCGACGCCGGTGGCGAAGTGCCGCATGACGTCGCGGAATTGCTCGAGGGAGCCTGCCGAGCCCGGGGCACGGCGCACGTCATGGGCCGGGTCACCACACGGGCTCCTCGGGCTCGGGTCCGGCCATCGCCGGAAAGTGCGGGACGACGTCCTCGATGAGCTGCGCGACGACCTCGGCTGCGGGCCGACGGCCGTGCTGCACGCCGAGGGCGGCGTGGTTGATGCCGCGCTCCTGCCACCGGTGCAACTGCTCGATCAGCGCCTGGGTGCCGATCCTCAGGACGAAGCCGCCGCGCAGCGACTGCGGTGGGGCGTGCGGGTCCTCGGCCAGGTCGAGCCACTCGTTGGTGGCCACCGGCTTGAACCGGCCGCCCGGGATGAGTTCCCGCCAGGCCGCCACCTTGTGGCCGAGCGCGTCGGTGCCGGCGATCGAGTTCGGGGATCCAGGGTGGACCAGCCAGCCGTCGGCGTGCTCGGCGATCCACTCCGGCTTCTGCTGCGAGGAGCCGGTGACCAGAAGCGGAATCCGCCGAGCGACCGGCTTGGGCAGGAGGTCGAGCCCGCCGCCCATGCGGCCCAGAGCCGAGGAGATGGTCGGGCCTGTCGTCTCCGTCAGCCCCCGGAACCACTCGAACGCGTCGCGGTACCGCTCTCCCCGCGTGGTGTGGTCGAGCCCGTAGGCGGGAAACTCCGAGGCCCGGTCTCCGGATGCCGCTCCGAGGACCAGGCGGCCACCGGCGAGCTGGTCGATCGAGGCGGCCTGCTTGGCCAGGTCGATGGGGTGGCGCAGCGTGAAGACCGCGCTGCCCGCCGCCAACGACAGGCGCTTGGTGTGCGCGGCCAGCCAGGACAGGTAGGTCCAGGGGTCGTAGACCTGCCCCACGTCACCGAAGCCCGGGTCGAGTAGGGGAACATCGCGGACCCACACCGCCGAGAGCGGCGACGCGTCGGCGCGCTTGATCACCTCTGCCTGTCCGGCCATGGCTTTCATGTCGCCCGCGTACGGCCACAGCGGCAAGAAGAGACCGAGCGTCAGTCGCCCGGGAGCAAACATGCGCCCGAACCCCGGATGGGCGTCAAGGACGGATACGTCGTTCATCGCACCTCCACTAGATCGATCAATCCAGTGGAGCGTAACAGGCTAGATCGATCGATCTATTCGGTAGCCTGATGTCATGAACGCCACCAAGGCCACGGAGCAGACGACAGCCGGGCGGGCAGAGCCGAGCGATACCCGCACCCGGCTCGTCATGGCGACGGCGACGCTGCTGCAGCGCCAGGGATACGAAGGCACGAGCATCAAGCAGATCCTCAATGAGGCAGCAGCCACCTACGGCTCCCTCTACCACCACTTCCCCCGGGGCAAGGAAGAACTGGCCGCCGAAGCACTGCGGTTCGGAGCCGAGGACTTCGCCGAGCTGCTGCGCCAGGGCCTGACCGCAACCGACGACCCCGCCGACGCGATCGCAGGCTGCGCGCATCTGATGGCCGACGCGCTGCGTGAGTCCGACTGGACCGACGGATGCCCCGTGGCGGCCACCGCACTGGAGATCATCGGCCGGTCCCCGCTGATCCAACGCGCCTCGGACGAAGCGTTGCGCCAGTGGCGCGAGTTGATCGCAGTCAGGCTGCGGGACGCTGGCATGCCAGAGGGCGAGGCGGCGGCGCTCGCCTGCACCGTCCTGTCGGCGCTGGAAGGCGCCGAACTGATCAGCCGCGTCTCCGGCGATGACGCCCCGCTGCGCTGCGCGGCGGAACACCTTGCGACCCTGGTCCGTGCCTCTCTGTGAGACCGGCCTTCTCTTCGCATCGCAAGACAGGCGGCTGAACGAGACCGCCCTCGTACGTGGCCACCCGGCACACGAGCGATCGGCGCCGGCGCCTGGTCGCCGCAGCGAGGCGCCGGATCGCATCCGGGATCAGAGACCCCGCTCTTCAACGGTCAGCACGAGCCGATCTCTTGTAGCCGACCCTGGACTCGCCCCTAGTCGCCCACGACCCGTACCGATCCGGGCCCCGCCGCCAAGCCGAGCCAGTCCGGAACGTCCACACAGTCCCGTTCGGGTGGCACCTCACGGTTTCGCGTCGACCACCTCGGCGTCGGCGGAGAGCCGCAGCCACCGCGAATCGACGTCAGCACGGGCCTCGTCGAACTCGTGATGCTCTCGGGTATGCAGCCGGACCGCCAGTCCGTCGGGGTCACGGAACACCAGAACCCAGCCGATGATGCCGCGCAGCCCGCCGGAGTTCTTGACGCCGAGAGCGTCGAGGTGGCCGATCCACGCCCGCAGGTCGGCCCGCGCCGGGACCGGTAAGTGACCGGGGAGCGGGACGTCAAGGTCAACGGTCGCGGCCACAAGGTTCTGCGGCATCCTGACGTCGGCGTGATCTCCGTACATTTCGAAGTGCTCACGCCACTGCAAGATCCGGACCAGCGGTTGGTGATCTACCGCGCCGCGGACGATGACAGCCAGTCTGCACTGGACCTGTTGAGCCCACGGTGATGGGGCGTGACATGTGACGACAGGCCCTTTCCCGTGGCGGCGGCGAAATCCGCGGCGGACGCGGGCGGGCCCGTCGAGTAGCGGCTCACGATCCAGTCGGGAGACCCGCCGTCCCCACTGCCGGAGCCCGTCGCCCACCTGATGCGGGCCTGCCTCCAGTCCCGCCAGCACCTGCCCTGCGCCAGCAGCAGCGGCGCCGAGCATGTTCTGGGACCGGCGGAACTTCGGCAGGAACACCTCGTCGGCCGGAGTGAGGGTTGAAGTACCGGATCAGCTCGTCCCGCCCGATCGCCGGGGCCAGAAGATGAGGTGAGCCCCGCGCTCGTCCAGGCAGCCATGTGATTGGTGGGCAACCATTCCGGCGACCTGCTGGTCATGTCCGTGCCACCCGCGTACCGGGTGGGCTTTGGCAGCTCCGCCTCGGGACGTTCCTGAGGCGCTGGAACATGGGGAAACGTCTTTTATGCATCACCGCATCACCGTGGCAGGCTTCGCCGGGGCCCTCGCCCTGTCCGCACTCACGATCCCGGCGGCCGCGCAGGCGGATGACTTCTCGGGCGACATCAAGATCACGAAGGTGGTCGTCAACGGAGGGAAGAACATCGTCCTGGGGACCACGGACGTGAAGACGTTCACCATCGTGGTGACCGCCACGGACGACTCGGGCATCGCGACCGGAAACACCTTCCCGGTCATGTGGCACACCGAGTTCCCGAACGGCGAGAACTACGGTCTCGTGGTGCCCGGCAACGTCGCGGGCAAGTGCGTGCGCCAGAACTCCACCACGACCACCTGCACCCACACGCTGAAGATCAACCCGCGCATCCACGTCCAGGACAACACCACGGCCGGGACCTGGACCGTGAGATCCCACGTCCTGGCCAACGACGGTGACTACATGACCAAGGATTCCGCCGCGAAGGCGAAGGTCCTGCGCAATTCCCGACTGAGCGTCAACGCCTCGCCGGAACCGGTGAAGAAGAACAAGACGATCACCGTCACGGGCGCCCTGACCCGCGCCAACTGGGAGACCTACAAGTACGGGGGCTACACCAAGCAGCCGGTGAAGCTCCAGTTCAAGAAGAAGGGAACCAGCACCTACAAGACCCTCAAGACCGTCACGACAGACAGCAAGGGCAACCTGAGGACGACGACGAAGGCCACGGCGGACGGCTACTTCCGCTACTCCTTCGCAGGCACCTCCACCACTGCGCCGGTCGCCTCCGCGGCGGACTACGTCGACGTGAAGTAACCCGCGGGAGGGCCATCCATCCTCCAGCAAGCGCAGAAGGCCCAGGCCGGAGACTCTTCGGTCCGGGCCTTCCTGGGTTCGATGGAACCCGCAACCAGCACGCCGCCGGCGACCACGGTGCGCTGGGTGCAGAGAGCGAAACAGAAGGGTCAGCGGCCGCCGTTCCCCCAAGGAGCCAGGAGGTCGGCGATCCTCCGTACCGACGCGATGACTTCGGCGGTGTCGACGGCCGTGTAGCACAGTCGGAAGTAGCCCGGCTCGGCGCACGACAGGAGTTGTCCGGGGAGCAGCTGCACCTGGGCGTACGTGGCGAGGTACCAGCGCAGCCACTCCTCCTCGCTGGAGATGTTCGGGAAGAGGATCGGCAGCGCGACCGTCCCCTTCTTCTCGGCCTGCGCGCTCTTCTCGGCGAACGGCTCCGGCACGCGGTCGAGTTGCGGGAAGTGCGGCCCGATCTCCGGCGGGATCACCGTGCCCGACGGCGGCAGATAGGCGCGCAGGTCGAGCCAGAAGAACTGCGCCGCGTTCTGCCCTTCGCGGTAGCGGTACGGGATTCCGCCGTCATCGAGGGCACGGCGGATTTCCTGGAACGCGGTCGTCAGCCAGCCCCGGTACTGCTTCATCAGCTCGAGAGGGTAGCTCTTGCCGCCGCTGGTGGTGTCCAGCATCTTCCCGATGACGAAGTGTTTGAGCGAGTCGAACGGGCTGAACCAGGAGAGGGAGTTCTGCTTGTCCTTGATGCCCTGCATGGTCTGGTGGACCACCGGCGACCTGGAGATCACGACTCCGGCCTTGAAGCCCGACATCCCGAAGTCCTTGGCGAATCCCCATACGACGTGCACCCGGTTCTTCGCCTCCGGATTGTTCCGGTAGGCGTCCAGCGCAAGGGCGCTGACGAACTCCGGCTGGGCCCCGGTGAGTTGGGAGTGGGCGTAGATCTCGTCGGAGATGATGTGCATGCCGGTCTCGGTGAGAACCCACCGGTAGATGCTCTCCAGCAGGTCCTTGCCGTAGTTGTCGCCCAGCGGGTTGTTGGGGTTGGTGAGGACGAGCAGCTTCGGCGGCTCCGGCTGGGTCCGGTAGGCGTGTTGCAGATCTGCCAGGGTGAGCTCGAAGTTCTCCGCTCCCCTCTCCTGGAGGTGAACGGGAACAGTGATCAGTTCGGGCCGTTGCTCGAAACACCAGTTGAAGCCCTGCCAGTAGGGGGCGGGCAGCAGCACCCGGTCACCGCTCCGCAGGATCCCGCCGTCCTTGAGCGCGAACGCCAGGCACTCCAGGGCGGCCGACGTCCCCGATGTGCCGAAGATGTCCTCGCTCCTCAGGTCCGGGGAGAGCATCGGCTGGAGCATTTCCGCGATGTTGTGGCGGATGTCCGGGCTGCCGTACGAAGGGGCGTACTTGACGTCTTTCTGCTCGAGGACGCCGAGCCCGTCGAAGACGTTGTCCCGCAGCGATGGATAGACCAGCACGTTCTCCGCCGTGGCGAGGTTGACCACGTCCGGGTACAGATCCTGGTGGACGGCCAGCCGCTGCTCCGGGTCGGCGGCCCCGGCGAGCAGCGCCGTGATCTCCTCGGGGCTCCGGTCCTCGTAGCCCTGCTGCGGTGTCGTGGTGCCCTTCGCGTTCCTGGCCATCCTGGAATCCTCACTCGACAGGTGCGCTTTCCTGACAAGCCCCCATCTTTCGGGAGGATCAAGGATGATGAACAGGGCGCAAACCGGTCACATGGGGCGGTGACGGCATCAGTCAGATCACCTCGCCCCACGATTGCCCACGCGGCGGCGCGCCGTTCACCCAGGGCATGACCGAGCTGCGCACCCGAGACTCTCGTGGAGGGCCCGGGCGCGTGAAGGTCATCGCCTCCGGTGCCGATCTCGACCATCTTCGCGCCGAGCCTGTGCAGTTCGTGCGGTTCGCGCAGTTCGCGCATCGTGATGCTGCCGCGCCCGCGGTCCGGCTCGGCGTGCCACACGACGTGTCCGGCGACAGTGCCGTCGTCGTCCTCGGCGACCGCCACCTGCCGGTGCTGGTCCGGGGCATGCAGTGCGGGGACCTCGCGACGGCACTCTCCGAGCTGCGCCGCTCACGTCGTGGGGCGGGTTGGCTCCCGTCGTCAGAACGCCGGGGCGATCCTGATCTCGGCCACTGTGCCCTCGCCCCGCAGGGCCAGCGGCCCCGGGCCTGGGTGATGTACGCAGTCGAGACGGCCCAGCGAGGTCTCCTGTCCGTCCGGGCCACCGGCGGTGACCCCTTCGCTGGCGGCCATGACGAGGAGAGTCTCGTGCGTGGCGCACGCCAGCGTGGCCGTCCGTCCGGCGGTGACGGGGAGGATCCGCACGTGTGCCGTTGCCCGGCCCCTGCGGGTCATCACGTTCATGTCGCGGACCGCGCCTGCCTCCAGTCGGCAGTCCGTTGCCGCGTCGCCGGAGAAGGCGAAGGGGGCCAACGGCTCGACCAGTTGGGGTCTCCCGTCCACGGTGAGCACCATGCCTTCGCCCTCGACCAGGGTGATCACGCGGTCGATCCCGGGGAAGGAAGAGAAGGGTCCGTGCGTGTCCACGTCCGCGACGCTGACCCGCCAGTCGAAACCGTCGGTGGCCTTAGTGGAGGCGAGGGGCTCCGGCACGGCACCCGACGCGACCTCCCGGGTCACGCCGCCGCCGTTCTTCCACGGCACGCTGGGGTATTCGCTCCAGCGCAGGACATCAACGCCCATACGTCGCCGCCTCCATCGTCGTCATCCGTCCGGCCACCCTCATCCGAGGTCAGCCTACGTGTCGACCGGGTGGTCGGAGCGGGGCGGGCCGCGCCGTCGGGTGGAGCGAGTGCGAAGGTCCGGCGCGGGCCCGAGCGCCAGGCCGTGAAGGCAGCGGCGCCCTGCCAGGCCTCGGCCGGGCGGGGGGGCGCGCCCACGGTGA
>NZ_JBHYJI010000007.1:0-1829 GCF_042740435.1 Streptomyces sp. NPDC059002
GCCACTCAATCCGCTCCCCCGGCACCACCGGAGACGTCAGCAGCACCTTCGTCACCGTCAGCGAGGCGCGTGGCGTGGCCGGTGACGGGGATGCGGTGGCTGTGCGGGTTGATGCGCTGGGGTCTGGGCCGCCGGAGACTGTTGCGGTGTTTTCCGGGGCTGAGGTGGCGTCGGGGGACAGGGTTGCGGTGAGGATGAAGGTGCGGGACGCGTTGACGGCGAGGTCGATGGCGGGGCAGGTGGCGGTGCCCGAACTGATCGGGCAGGGCACGTTGTTGGCGTCGTCCGTCAGGGTCGCGCCCACGACCTGGGCCGGGATGCGGTCCTTGATGACCACGTTCCTGGCGCGGGACGGGCCGTCGTTGGCGACCGTCACCCGCCACTGGATGCGCTCCCCCGGCACCACCGGGGCCGTCAGCAGCACCTTGGAGAGCCGCAGGTGCGCCTGGAGGTCGGGGGATGCGGTCGGGACGGCGGTCGCGGTGTTGTCTCCCGCGCTCGGGTCGGGGCCGCCCGTCACGAACACCGTGTTGGTGGGGGTGGTGGTCGCGTCGGCGTCCATGGTGGCGGTGAGGGTGTACGACTTCGAGGCGCCCGCGGCCAGTTCGACCTCCGGGCACTTCGCGACGCCCTCGGCGATCGGGCAGCTGGTGCCGTCGTCGTCGGCCGTCATGGAGGGGTTCGAGACGCCGTCCGGGATCGGGTCGTTGACCTGTACGTCACGGGCCCGGGAAGGCCCGTTGTTCTTCACCGTCACCCGCCACCGGATCTGCTTGCCCGGCACCACCGGGGAGGTCAGGAGCGTCTTCGAGAGGTTCAGGTCGGCCCGGTAGGCGATCGATTCGCTCGGCGAGGCGACGGCTGTGCGCTCCGAAGCGCTCGGGTCGGGGCCGCCGGTCACCGTCACCGTGTTCGTCGGTGTCGTCGTCGCCTCCGAGGAGAGCACGCCGGTCACGGTGAACGTCTTGGTGGCGCCGACCGCCAGGTCGAAGGCGGGGCAGACCGCTTCGTTGTCGGTGATCGGACACTCCGTGCCGTCGCTGTCCGCGACCTTGCGCGAGCCGGTCACCGAGGCGGGGATCCGGTCCCGTACGACGATGTCGCGCGCCGTGGAAGGCCCGTCGTTCTTCACCGTGACCCGCCACTGGATCGTCTGCCCGGCGACCACCGGCGAGGTCAGGAGGACCTTGGTGACGGTGAGCGAGGCGCGGCCCTGGGGGGACGCGCTGGTCGACGCCGTCGCGGTGCGCGTGGCGGCGCTCGGGTCGGGGCCGCCGGTCACGGTCGCGGTGTTCACGGGCGTGGTGGTGACGCCCGGGTCGAGTACGCCGGTCAGGAGGTACGAGACGGAGGCGCCCGGTGCCAGTTCGACCGCCGGGCAGGCGGCGGTGGTCCCGGTGAAGGGGCAGTCCGTGTCGTCGGACTCCGCCCGCATCCGGGCCCGTGACACGTCCGAGGGGACCGCGTCCCTGACGACCACGTTCCTGGCGCGGGACGGGCCGTTGTTCTTGACGGTCACCCGCCACTGGATCTGCTCGCCGGGCACGACGGGCGAGGTCAGCAGCACCTTGGAGATCTCAAGTGCGGCGCGGGGCTCGGGGCTTGCCGTCGTCGACGCCTCCGCCGTGCGCTCCGAGGCGCTCGGGTCGGGGCCGCCGGTGACCTTCACCGTGTTCGTGGGGGTGGTCGTCGCGTCGGCGTCGAGGGTGCCCTTCAGCGTCCATGTCTTCGTACCGCCCGCCGGGATCTCCACCGCCGCACAGGTGTACGTCCCGTCCGCCAGCGTGCACCCCTCCATCGACGTACCCGTCACCCCGGCAGGAACCGTG
>NZ_JBHYJI010000007.1:1926-17110 GCF_042740435.1 Streptomyces sp. NPDC059002
ACACCCGCCACTCGATCTCCCCGCCCGGCACCACCGGCGACGTCACCAGGACCTTCGTGACCTCAAGTGCCGCCTGCGGAGCGGCCGTCGACGGTGAGGCCACCGCGGAGCGGGTGGCCGCGCTCGGGTCGGGGCCGCCCGTCACCGTCGCCGTGTTCTGCGGGGCGGCCGTCGCGTCGGGGTCCAGGGTTCCGGTCAGATCCCAGGCGCGGCTGACCCCGGGCGGGATGTCCACGACCGGGCAGGTGAACTCGCCGTCGGCGAGCGTGCAGGTCGAGGGGCCGGTCATGCGCGGGTTCGTCACGCCCGCGGGGACCCGGTCCTTCAGGACCACGTTCCGGGCGGTCGAGGGGCCGTTGTTCTTCAGGGTGACGCGCCAGGTGACTTCGTTGCCGGGCACGACGGGCGAGGTGGTCAGGACCTTGGTGAGCTCGAGTGCCGCCTTGGGGTCGGCGGTCAGGCTGGAGTCGGAGCGGCAGGAGGTCTTGCAGTTGGCGTCCGTCGTGCCCGCGAGCCGGGTCACGAACGCGCTGTTCTGGAGCGCTCCCGTCGTGTCCGCGGGCACGGTCCCTGTGACGGTGTACGTCACGGCTCTGCCCGGTGCGACGTCGACGAGCTGGTCGATGGTCCCCGTCCCGCTCGTCGTGGTCCCGCACGAGGTGGTGCCGCCCGCGTCCGCCGCGCAGCTCCAGGTGAAGTCCTTGAGCGGTCCCGTCAGGCTGTCGGTCACGCGGGCGCCGAGCGCGGGCGCGGGGCCGGAGTTGACGATCCGGAGGGTGTACGTGAGCGGGTCGCCGGCCACGTACGAGCCCGTGGCCGGGGTCTTCGTGATGCTCAGGCCCACCTCGGTGACCCACTGGAGGACGATCTCGCCGTTGCCGCCGTTGGACGCCCCGCCGCCGTCGCCGATGCCCGAGCGGTAGAACACCTCGCCGCGGCCGCCGGACGCGCCGCCCTGCTGGTTGGCGCTGCTCGCCCCGCCCGCGACGGTGCGGCTCTCGGTGACGCCGTCGCCGCCGATGAAGCCGGAGCCGCCGCCGCCGACGCCGTTGACATCGCTGCTCCCCGCGGCCTGACAACGGCCACCGCCGCCACCGAAGTACCCGCCGCCGCCACCGCCACCGCCCTCGAAGCCCGAGTCGGAGCCGCCGTCGCCGCCCCAGCGCGACCGGCCCGCCTTCGGTGCGGTGACGCAGCCGCCCCGTGTCGCGGCCGCGCCGCCCGCGGTCTGGGTGCCGCCGCGCCCCGAGATCGTGGGCTGGTTGTCCTCGCCGCCGCTGTTGCCGCCACCGCCGCCGGGCACGGGGGTCAGGGCGTCGGCACCGGGGGACGCGCCGCCGCCACCGCCCGCGACGAGCGGCATGGCCCAGACGCCGGACTTCCTGGTCCACACCGTGGACATGCCGCCGCCGCTCCCGCCGTTCGCGTCGGTCCGCCCGGAACCGCCGGGGCCGCCGTACCCGTAGGGAGTGCCCGTGCTGTTCATCTGGCCGCCCTGGCCGACCATCATGGTCAGCTCCTGGCCCGGCGTGACGGCCAGCGTGCCGAGGGTGAACCCGCCGCCACCGCCGCCCCGTTGACCGGAGTAGTAGGCGGACTTGACGCCGCCGCCGCCCGCTCCCCACATCCGCGCCTGCACGCTGGTCACCCCGTCCGGCACGGTGAAGGCCTCGTCGGCGCCGGTGTACGTGAAGCGACGGCAGTCCGTGGCCCACGGTTCGGGCGTGCAGTTCTCCGCGGCCCGCCCGGCACTGCGGCGCTCGGTGCGCGGGGCGGGGCCCTTCGCCGGGGCGGGCCGCCCGGTGCGCGGCGCGCCTTTGTCCGTGTCCGGTGAGGGCGATCCCTTGGCCGTGCCCGGTGAGGGCGATCCCTTGGCCGTGCCCGGCGTCGCGCTCGCGTCCGTGCTCGGCTTCGCGCCCGTGCTCGGCTTCGCGCCCCCGCCGGTCTCCGCCGCCTCAATGCGCACCTTCGCGGCCCGCAGCGCACGACCGCCGACCGTCTCCACGCTCCCCTGGACCTCGTCCCCGTCCCGGCCCCCCGTCACCTTCGTCCGGTACGACACCTGCGGCGCGTCCCCCGAGAACGCGACGACGAGCCGGGCCCCGGCCGCTCCCCCGCGTGCCGTCACCGTCAGCTTCGAGGTGTCGTGGCCGGGGTGCGCCGGGTAGCCGAGCCCGCGCAGATCGAGCAGCCCGTCCTTCAACTCCCGTTCGGCGAAGCCTTTTACGGCCCTGCCTGCCGCGTCCCGCACGGTCACGGTCACGCCGCGGGAGCCACCCGCCGCGCCGTCGACCCGGACGGCGCGCCAGCCCCGTACATGCCCGGCATCCGCGAGCCCGTCGGCGTAGAACGTGCCGGGGTCGACCGCCACCTTCGCCGCACCGTCCGCGAAGGGCGCGCCCGCGACGGTGGCAGGGCCCTCGACGCCCGTCGGGTAATGCCCCGTCAGACGCAGGGCACCGCCCGCCACTCGACCCGTCACACCCGGCGGGGTGCGCAGCGAACCGGGCTCGTACGACAGCCTGGGGTCGATGCGGTCCGTGAGCGTGACGTCCGGCGTGCCCGCCGTGAGGTCCGGCAGGTTGATCACCCAGCGTGGCGTGCCGCCCGCGGGCACGCGCGCCAGCGGCATGCCGCCGACGCCGATCGGATACTTCCCCTCGCCCGCGACGGCGGCCTCGCGGCGCGCCGCCGCGTCGGCCCAACTCCCGGCCTGCGCCCAGGAAGGCAGGCTGACGAGCAGCGCGAGCACCAAGCCCAGGACATGCAGTCTGCGGGCGAGAATCATGCGGGCTTGCCTCCGGGACGGGCCGGGCGCGCCGGAGACGGAGACGGAGAGTCACCGGACGCGTCCGATCGCTACGTTCCGTTACAGCAAGCCATGAACCGCCGCAAACCGAACAATCCGACATGACGCCAGTACGGCAATTCATCCGCCCGGCCCACGCCCGCCCACGCCCGCCCACGCCCCCGGCGCGTCGGCCCTCCGCGGGCAGCGCGTCAGCCCTCCGCAGGCAGCGCGTCCAAGAGGTGCAGCCTCGCGTCCTTGGTCGTGACGCTGCCGCAGACCACCTCGGCCCCGTCCACCGCGACCCCGCCCCCCGCGGTCGTGGCGGAGCGGACCTGGACGCCGTCCTGGAGCGTCGGGTACGCCTGCCCCGCCGCCAGGTCCTCCCTGGTGAGGTCCTGCGCGACGATCAGCGAGCGCACGGTGTCGCCCGCCTTCCCGGGCTCCGCGATGGCCTTGCGGCGCTGTTCGGTGAGCTTGTCGAAGGCGGCGTCCGTGGGCGCGAAGACCGTCACGTTCTGCATGGAGCGGAACATGTCCTCGGCCTTGGCCTCCTTCACGAGTGCCGTGAGTTCGGAGAGCTGCGGCATCGACCGGATCGCCGCGAGGACCGAGGTCTTCTCCAGCGCGGCGGCGTTCGCCGTGCCCGGCGCGACCTGCGGACAGGCGGGACCGAACGCCTTGTCGTCGCGGCGCGGCCCCTCCACCGCCCCGCCGGGAAAGCCCCCGCCGTGCCAGGCGCAGCCGGACAGGGTGAGCAGCGCGAGCAGGGTCGCGGCGGGCCCGGGGGCGCGGCGGGCGGCGGGAGTGCGGGCGGGGCGACGCGAGGGTGCCTTCATGAGCGGCGGCTCCGTTTCTCAGGGCGTGCGGTCACCGCGACAGGATGCGCAATGACCGCACGATCTCCCCGGCGCGCAACCGGCGGGTCGGCCCGGAGCGCCCGTCCGGTCCAGCGCCGACCCGCCCCCGCCTCCGTACGCCCGGCGTACGGGCCGTCCCCCGTCCCCGTATGCCCGGCGTACGGGCGCCGCCCCCGTCCCCCGTACGCCTACCTCCTGCCCCGCAGCCTGCCCAGGAGCCGCCTGGCCTGGGCGCGGCGCCTGGGGTCGCGGGACGCGCGGCGCGCCTCGTGTATCGCCCGCTGCCCCTCGGGGCTGCGGAGGAACCGCCTGACGCGGGAGAGCAGTCCGGACATGGGGCCTCCTGGATGTGGAGCCGATGCGTATCCGCAGTGTCGGCCAGGGGCCCCGTCCTGTCACGACCCGGAGGGAACCCAGCCGTTCCGCACCGCGTTGGCGACGATCGCGTCCCGCAGGTACGCCGCGAGCCCGGGCCTGACCGCCTCGTAGAAGGCGGTGAAGCGCTCGTCCGCGACGTACATCTCGCCGAGGCAGGTGTGCATCTCGTGCGAGCACTGGTAGTGGTTCGCCGTGATGAAGCGCCGGTGCTCCTCTGCCGCGTCCATCGCGTCGGCGGAGTCGGCGGGGACGCCCCGGGCGAGCAGGTCGCCGATGCGGGCGTGCACCGCGGCCATCTCGTCGTTGATGCGCTTCCAGTCCTCCTTCGTGTACGAGGCGGCCTTGCGCTGCGACTCCTTGTAGGCGTCCGTGTGGCCCCAGCGCTGCTCGACCTCCTCCGCGTACTGGTCGGGGTCGTGGTCACCGAAGACCTCGAACTTCTCCTCGGGCGTGAGGTTGATGCCCATCTTCTTCGCCTCCATGGCGGTCTCGACGGCGGCGGCCATCTCCTGGAGCCGGTGGATCCGCGACGTCAGCAGCGCGTGCTGGCGGCGCAGGTGGTCACGGGGGTCCGTGTCCGGGTCGTCCAGGAGGGCGGCCACCTCGTCGAGGGGGAAGCCCAGCTCCCGGTAGAACAGGATCTGCTGCAGCCGGTCCAGGTCGTCGTCGCCGTAGCGCCGGTGACCCGCATGGCTGCGCCCGCTGGGTACGAGCAGTCCGATCTCGTCGTAGTGGTGCAGCGTGCGCACCGTCACTCCGGCGAAACCTGCGACCTGTCCCACGGAGTAGCTCATGGCTTCCGCCCTTCTTCTTTCGGTACGCGGATCAGCCTGCGTCCTCACGTCACGTGAGGTGCAAGTACTGGGTGCACGTACTAATTGCTGAGCGCCGCGAACCGCCGTACCGCCAACGGCAGGAATACCCCCACGAGCACCACCGGCCACAGCACCGCGAGGAGCTCCGCGTGTGCGGCGGCCCATGAGGTGCCGACGGTCCCGGGGTCGTTGCCGAAGAGGTCGCGCACGGCGGTGGCCGTCGCCGACATGGGGTTCCACTCGACGGCCGCGCCCAGCCAGCCGGGCATGTTCTGCGGGACCGTGAAGGCGTTGGAGAGGAAGCCGACCGGCCAGACCAGGATCTGCACGGCCGTCACCAGCTCCGGCCTGCCCGCGACCATCGCCAGGTGGATGCCGAGCCACAGCATCGCGAACCGCAGCATGAGCAGCAGCCCCAGAGCCGCGAGGACCGCCCCGGGCGAGCCGTGCCAGCGCCAGCCGATCGCGAGCCCGACGCCCATCATGACGAGCAGCGAGACGAAGGACTGGAGCATGTCGGCGGCCGAACGGCCCACCAGGACCGCGCCGTTGGTCATCGGCATGGAGCGGAACCGGTCGATCACGCCCTTGTTCAGGTCCTGGGTGACCGCGAGCATCGTCGCGTCGAGGCCGAAGGCCATGGTCAGCGCGAACATGCCGGGCACCAGGAACTCCGCGTACTCCCCGGCGATGCCCTTGCCGCCGCCGATGAGGTACGTGAACATCAGCAGCAGCATCACCGGGAAGACCAGGCCGACCAGGACCTGCACCGGCTGCCGCGCCCAGTGGGCGAGTTCGCGCCGCGTCATGGTCCAGGAATCCGTCACGGCCCAGCTCATCGACGTACTCACACGCCCTCCTTCGTACGTTCCCGCATACGCCCCGTGGGCCCCGTCAGGCTCAGGAACACCTCGTCCAGCGTGGGCCTGCGGACCGCCACGTCCTCCGCGTCGATGCCCGCGTCCTGGAGGGCCCGCACGACGGCCGTCAGGGCCTCCATGCGGTCCGTGACGGGCGCGGAGGCCAGCCTGCGGTCGGCGTCCACCGTGGCGCCCCGCGGCAACAGCTCGGCGGTGCGGGCCAGTTGATACGGGTCCCGCACCACCACGTCGATCCGGTCGCCGCCCAGCTTCGCCTTCAGGTCGTCCGCCGTGCCGTCCGCGACGACCCGGCCGCCGTCGATCAGCGAGATCCGGTCGGCCAGCTGGTCCGCCTCCTCCAGATACTGCGTGGTCAGGAGCACGGTCGTGCCGCCGCCGACCAGCGAGCGCACCGATTCCCACACCTCGGCGCGGCCGCGCGGGTCCAGGCCCGTGGTGGGCTCGTCCAGGAACAGCACCTCGGGGTCGGTGATGAGCGAGGCCGCGAGGTCGAGGCGGCGCCGCATGCCGCCGCTGTACTGCTTGACGGCCCTGCGCCCGGTGTCCGCGAGGCCGAACCGCTCCAGGAGCTCGTCGGCGCGGGCGCCCGCGCGCCGGGCACCCAGGTGGTGCAGCCGCCCGAACATGTCCAGGTTCTGCCGGCCGCTCAACTCCTCGTCCACCGCGGCATGCTGGCCGAGCAGCCCGATGCGCCGGCGCACCTCGTCAGGGCTGCGCCGCACGTCGTGGCCCGCGACCTCCACGCGTCCCTCGTCGGCGCGCAGCAGGGTGGCGAGCATCCGTACGGCCGTGGTCTTTCCCGCGCCGTTCGGGCCGAGCACGCCGTGCACCGTGCCGCGGCCCACCCGCAGGTCGAGGCCGTCGAGCGCGACCTTCTCCCCGAACCGTTTCCGTACTCCTTCGACGACGATCGCGTCCGTCATCCGGCTCCCCTCTTGATCGCGTAGTCAAACTTGACTAGGCAGACGAAAGTAACCGAGGAGGCATCATTCGTCAAACTTGATTAGCGGTTGTCCCCGGCGTGCCGCTCGTCCGTCGCAAAGGGGTTCTCCTCGCCGTCGGCGAGCACCCCGACGAAGGGCTCGCCCTCACCCGCGAAGGTGTACGCCCCGCCCTCGATGCGGGCGATCAGGCCCTTGGTCCACTTCGCGCCCGTGTCGGCCGAGTACACCCAGTAGTTCATGATCTCGCCGATGTGGCCCAGCTGTTCGGGGCCCTCCTCGGGCGTGTAGTACTCGGTCACGGAGTGCCGCCAGTCCTGCATGCGGCGCACCCGCTCCTCCAGGAGACCCACGACCTCGTCGCGCGGCAGGTCCACCATCAGACCGATGCCCGCCGTGAGGATGTCGGGCCGCTGGTCGTACTTGGTGAGGGCCTCGCGGAGCAGGGAGTGGTACTCCTCCACGCCCTGCTCCGTCATCTCGTACTCCGTGCGCGGCGGGCCGCCCGCCGTGGAGGGGGCGACCTCGTGCGCGTGCAGCAGTCCCTGCTTGGCCAGCTGCTTCAGGGCGTGGTAGATCGACCCCGGCTTGGCGTTGGACCACTCGTGGGCGCCCCAGTACTCCAGGTCGTTGCGGACCTGATAGCCGTGGGCGCGGCCGTGCTGACGCACGGCCCCCAGAACCAGCAGCCGGATCGCCGACATGTACCGCGCCCTTCCGTTCGGCACCCGCAGCACTGGGCACCCGAAGTCCTCAACTTTGACTAGGGTATCCCTGCTCCAGAGCCACCAGCTCGAAGGCCGTCTTCCCGTCGAGGGACTCGCGGACGATGTCGGCGTGGCCCGCGTGCCGGCCGATCTCCTCGACGAGGTGCAGCATCAGCCAGCGCATCGACACCGCGCCGTCCTTGGGGAACCAGGGCGCCTCGGGCAGCGGGAAGGTGTCGTCGAGGCTCGGCACCCCGCGGATGAACGCGTCGGTCTCGCGGGCGACCTCGGCCCAGAAGGCAAGGGCACCGGCGAGCGTCTCGCCCTCCACGAGACGGAAGCTGTCGCCCCAGGTCTCCTGGGTGCGGGCCCGCTCGTTCGGCTTCTGCTGGGCCATCCGCAGCCAGTTCAGCTCCGTCTCCGCGACGTGCTTCACCAGGCCGCCGAGGGTCAGCTCGCTGGCGCTGGGGCGGGCGTTCGCCTGCTCGTCCGTCAGGCCGATGACCGAGCGGCGGATGCCGCCCCGCTGGGCCTCCACGAAGGCGATCAGGGCGCCGCGCTCGTCGCCACGGGCTTCCGCGCTGACGTGAGTAACCATGGTGTCCGCCTCTCTCCCGCCTGCCTTCGCAGGCTGCCGCTCGGGCTTTCCGACACCACTCAAACTACGGACCCTTGCGGTCAGGTTCTGTCCGCAAGGGTCCGGAGGGGGCCGGGGTTGCTCAGAACGGGAAGCGCGAACGCCCGTGCTGCACCGAGATCCACTTCTGGGTCGTGAAGGCGTCCACCGTCGACTCGCCGTTCAGCCGCCCGACGCCGGAGTTCTTCTCGCCGCCGAACGGCACGATCGCCTCGTCGTGCACCGTGCCGTCATTGATGTGGATCATGCCCGTGTTGATGCGCTTGGCGATGCTCACGCCGCGCTCGATGTCGCCGGTGTGCACGGCGCCGCTCAGGCCGTACGGGGTGTCGTTGGCGATGCGTACGGCCTCGTCCTCGCCGTCGAAGGGCAGCAGCAGCGCGACCGGGCCGAAGATCTCCTGGCCGAGGACCGGGGAGTCGGCGGGCAGGTCCGTCAGGACGGAGGGCGCCACCACATTGCCCTGGGTGCGGCCGTGCAGCAGCGCCGTGGCGCCCGCCGCCACCGCCTGGTCGACGACGGCCGAAACGGCGTCCGCCTGCGAGGAGTTGATCAGCGGGCCGATGTGCGTGGCGGGGTCGGCCGGGTCGCCGACGTTCAGGCTCGCGACCTTGGCGACGAACTTCTCGGTGAACTCCGCCCGCACGGACCGGTCCACGAGGATGCGGTTGGCGGCCATGCAGACCTGGCCCTGGTGCACGTACCGGCTGAAGACCGCCGCGTCCACCGCGTAGTCGATGTCGGCGTCGTCCAGGACGATCAGCGCGCTGTTGCCGCCCATCTCCAGGATGGAGCGCTTGAAGTTCGAGGCGCAGACGGTGGCGACATGGCGGCCCACGCGGTCGGATCCGGTGAAGGAGATGACGCTCGGCACCGGGTGTTCCAGGAGGGCGTCGCCGATCTCGGCTATGTCGGTGATCACCACGTTCAGGAGTCCGGCGGGCAGGCCGGCGTCCTCGAAGACCTTCGCGAGCAGGCTGCCGCCCATCACCGGGGCGTTCTGGTGCGGCTTGAGCACCACCGCGTTGCCGAGGGCGAGGGCCGGGGCGACCGTCTTGAGCGACAGGAACAGCGGGAAGTTGAAGGGACTGATGACACCCACCACACCGGCCGGGACGCGGTAGACGCGGTTCTCCTTGCCGTCCTCGGCCGAGGGCAGGATCCGGCCCTCGGGCCGCAGCGCGAGGTGGACCGACTCGCGCAGGAACTCCTTGGTGAGGTGGATCTCGAAGGCCGCCTTGAGCCGGGTGCCGCCCAGCTCGGCGATGATCGCCTCGGTTATCTCCTCTTCGCGGTCCTCTATGATCCGCAGCGCCCGCTCGAACACCCCGCGCCGCGCATAGGGGTTGGTCTGCGCCCATTCCTTCTGCGCGCGCTCGGCGGCGCGATACGCCTGGTCGACCTCGTCGGCCGTGGCCACCGTGATGGACGCGAGCTTCTCCCCGTCGTACGGATTGAAGTCGATGATGTCCCAGGAGCCGGAGCCCGCCTTCCACTCACCGTCGATGTACTGATGAGCCAGGTCAGTGAAGAAGGACATGAGACGGACCCCTTGCCGCGGACGCAGACGGAAGCAGACGGAAGCTGACACCTGATCTCACGTCATAGTACTTATGTTTCAAGTCAGTTGGAGTAGACCACGCAGAAGATCCCTGCTGTCCGCCGGATCCGGGCTGTCCTTCTGCAACTGCGCCACCACCCGCTCGTACTGGGCCACTTCCTCCAGCTTGTCCAGATAGAGCGCACCGGTGAGCTGCTCCACGTACACGACGTCCGAGAGATCGGACTCCGGGAAGCGCAGCATGGTGAACGCCCCGCTCTCGCCCGCGTGGCCGCCGAAGCTGAACGGCATCACCTGGAGCGTGACGTTCGGACGCTCGGAGATGTCGATGAGGTGCTGGATCTGACCCCTCATCACTTCCCGGTCGCCGTACGGGCGTCGGAGCGCGGCCTCGTCGAGAATGCAGTGGAAGCGGGGCGCGTGCTCGGAGGCGAGGAGCTTCTGGCGCTCCAGGCGCAGCGCGACGCGCCGCTCGACCTCCGCCTTGCTCGCGCCCTTCATGCCGCGGGCGACCACCGCGTGCGCGTACGCCTCGGTCTGCAACAGGCCGTTGACGAACTGGACTTCATAGACCCGGATGAGGGACGCCGCGCCCTCCAGACCGATGTACGTCTGGAACCAGCCCGGCAGGACATCGGAGTAACTGTGCCACCAGCCCGTGAGATTGGCCTCCTTGGCGAGTGAGAGGAGGGCGCCGCGCTCCGCCTCGTCCGTGACGCCGTACAGCGTCAGGAGGTCCTCGACGTCCCTGGACTTGAAGCTCACCCGTCCCAACTCCATGCGGCTGATCTTCGATTCGGATGCGCGGATCGAGTAGCCGGCGGCTTCGCGGGTGATGCCACGGGATTCCCTGAGCCGCCTCAGCTGCGATCCCAGCAGGATGCGCCGTACCACCGAGCCGCTCGACTCCCCTGCGGTCACTTCGCTCAATCCTCCCCATCGACTGGAAGCCAGCAGTCTGCCATTAAACGCTTCAGGCCGTACTCGTTCGGTTACAGAAACGGAAAGACTCGGAAAGCACGCGAGCGCGCTCCACAAGAAACCGTAGGAAGAAATGGGCAAGAAGTGGCACGGGAACGACCAAGTCCGGCGCGTGCACGTGCATCTGCCCTTGCATCTGCTGTACGCATTCGGAACCATGGTCGGCGCGCCACCGCTGTACCGACGCGTACCACCGCACCATCGGCGACCGACCGCGCCACCGCTCCATCGCTATGTACCGCGAAACCGGGGAGTGCCTCGCATGGGGACGAATGGATCGACCATGCTCGAGCCGTTACGGCAGGGGCTTCCACCACTGGACCCTTCCGCGGTCTCCAGCACGGCGTCCGTGGCCCTCCCCGCCCGCTACGAAGCGGTGGGCAGCGCACGGAAGTTCACCCGGAAGACGCTCACGCAGTGGGACCTCGACGAGCGGTTCGACGACATAGCGCTCGTCGTCTCCGAACTCGTCACCAACGCCCTGCGCCACGCACTGCCCGCGGACACCCCGCGCGAACACCAGGACCCGCCCGTACGGCTGCACATGATGCGCTGGGCCTCACGTCTGGTGTGCGCGGTGCGCGACCCCAGCGACGAGAGTCCCGTCACGCGCGAGGCCGACGACGACTTCTCCGCGGAGTCGGGCCGCGGACTCTTCCTGGTGGATTCCTTCAGCGACGGCTGGGGCTGGCACCCGCTCGCGGGCACGCTGCGCGGCAAGGTGGTCTGGGCGCTGTTCCACCTGGGCTGAACCGGCTCCCCAGGAACGGGGGCCGGACCGGCTCCGCTTGAACTGAGGCCGTACGGAAGCGGACTAACCACCTATCAGGTGGTCGAACTCCCCGTCCTTCATGCCCAGCAGCATCGCCTCTATCTCCGCGCGCGTGTAGACGAGCGCGGGACCGTCCGGGAAGCGCGAGTTGCGCACGGCGACGTCGCCGCCGGGCAGCTTCGCGAACTCCACGCAGGATCCCTGCGAGTTGCTGTGCCTGCTCTTCTGCCAGACCACACCGTGAAGCTCCGTGGCCGCCATGCCGTTAAACGCGTGGTGCACAGATCGCTCCCCGGTCGTGCAGTGCCATGAGTGGCTCTAGATGCAGTGGTCAACTGTCCCGGATCATAGCTGTGTTCACATGCCGATGCATGGGCAGATGCACGTGCACGCGGGGTGTTCCCTTGGTTACAGGTCTGTCAGTACGTCCTCTTCGCCATCCGGGCCGAAATCCGTCGTGCTCTAGGAACAGACGCGCACCGCGCCATTTGTGTTCCGTCAACGAGACGTAAAACACGGCGCGGTGCGCGTACGGGATTCAGCGGGCGGTGCCGTACGGCAGAAGTGCCATCTCTCGTGCGTTCTTGATCGCGGCGGCGATCCGCCGCTGCTGCCGCACCGAGACGCGCGTGACGCGGCGGCTGCGGATCTTCCCGCGGTCCGAGATGAACTTCCTGAGCAGATCGGTGTCCTTGTAGTCGATGTAGGTGATCCCGGCCTCGTCGAGGGGGTTGGGACGCGGCTTCTGGGAGCGGGCGGCGGCGGACTTGCGGGGAGACACAGGGGTCAGACCTCCAGGAGGGTGTCGAAGGCAGGGGGCAGGTTCTTCCAGGCGGCGCGGCCCGCCGCGTACTCCTCGTCGGTCAACAGGCAGGACTCCAGGACCTGTTCGAGCCCCTCGCGGTCGAGGCCCGGCGAGGTGAACACGAGGTGGTTGCAGCAGTCGCCGTGCTCCGGGTGCCAGTCGAGCGCGGCGGCGGCCCTGCGCACCGGCGGGACCATCTCCCACGCGGCGTCCGGCAGCGACACCAGCCACGGCCCCGCGCTCTCCACACAGAGCGCACCGCCCGCCGCGTCCCAGCCGAGCAGCGTGTCCGGATGGTCGGCCAGCCAGAACCGGCCCCGGCTGCGCGCCGCCGCGCAGGTCAGATCCTCCAGCGCCGCATAGAGCCGCTCGGGGTGGAACGGCCGCTCGCGATGCCATACGAGGGTGGAGACACCGCACGCGTCGGCCTCCGCCGGAAGCAGCGCACAGGCCGGGTGCTGGGCGGCCGCGGCCGCCTCGACGTCGAACCCGGCGCGCGCCGCGCCCGCCAACCCGCCGGTGCCGATGAGGACTTGGCGGGCCGTCGGGTGCAGCTGGGCGAGCAGCGCGCGGTCCTCGTCGTCGGCCTCCGCGGAGTCCGCGACGGCGAGCACGGGCGCGTACTCCAGCTGGCGCGCCCAGGTGTCGGCGACGGTGCGCTGATCGGTGGGGGCCGCGGCGAGTCCCGCCTCCATCAGGTCGTCGCCGTTGCCGAGGCAGGGCAGGAGCAGGGCCGGGTCGACCGCCGTGACGACGCCGCAGAGCCGGAGCCCCGCGCCGCCGTGCGCGGCGATCACCTCGGCCATCGCCTTGGGCTCGACCGAGTCCCACAGCTCCACGACCGCGAGCCGGGTGAGGCCCGCGTCCGCGAGGCGTTCGAGCTCGGGCAGCAGGTCCTCGCGGAGCGCGCAGCACGCACAGTCGTTGACCAGCGGGGCGTCGCCCCTGGAGAGCACGCCCGTGGTGTCGCGGACGGTGCGGACGACCGCGCCTCCCACCGCCGTGGAGAGGTCGTGATGGAGCGCGACGCTGTCCGGGACGGCGGCGAGGAGTTCCCCGACGGCCGCCGTACGGGCGTCCGCGTGGAGCCCGCCGACGATCACGACGTCCATCCGGGTGCCGTCCCCGGCCCCGTCCTTCGCGTCCCTCATCGGTGCTTCCCGAAGCGCCGCTCGAAGCGCTCGACGCGGCCCGCGGTGTCCATCACGCGCGCGGTGCCCGTGTAGAAGGGGTGGCTCGCGGACGAGACCTCGACGTCGATGACCGGGTACGTGCGCCCGTCCTGCCACTCGACCGTCTTCTCGCTGGTCGCGGTCGAGCGCGTGAGGAAGGCGAAGCCTGCGGCCTTGTCGCGGAAGACGACGGGGCCGTACGGCGGGTGGATGTCCTTGCGCATGGCGCTCAGCGCTCCTCTCGGAAGTCGACGTGCCGGCCGGCCACCGGGTCGTACTTGCGCAGGGTGAGGCGGTCGGGGTCGTTTCGGCGGTTCTTGCGGGTGACGTAGGTGAAGCCGGTGCCGGCGGTGGACCGGAGCTTGATGACCGGGCGGAGTTCGTTGCGAGCCATGTGGCTAGTATATGAAAACGACTCCCGTTTTCAATACGGGGTCCCTTCCATCGACCGAGAGGTGCGTCACCTTGTCCGCCCACTGCCAGCTGACCGGCTCGAAGCCCGGCTTCGGCAACCACATCTCCCACTCCCACCGGCGTACGTCACGCCGCTTCGACCTCAACGTCCAGCGCAAGCGGTACTGGCTGCCGAGCGAGGGCAGGTACGTGCGGCTGCGGCTCAGCGCGAAGGGGATCAAGACCGTCGACAGCATCGGGATCGAGGCGGCCGTCGCCAGGATCCGTGCCCGTGGGGTGAGGATCTGATGGCCAAGAAGAGCAAGATCGTGAAGAACGAGCGGCGCCGCGAGACCGTCGCGCGGTACGCCGCCCGGCGGGCCGAGCTGAAGGAGATCATCCGCAGGCCCGGCACGGGTGCGGCCGAACGCATCGCCGCACAGCGGGAGTTGGCCCGTCAGCCGCGCGACGCCAGTGCGACGCGGGTGCGGAACCGGGACAGCGTCGACGGGCGTCCGCGCGGATATGTGGGGGCGTTCGGGTTGTCGAGGGTGAAGTTGCGTGAGCAAGCGCACGCCGGATATCTGCCCGGCGTGCGCAAGTCGTCCTGGTAGCTTGGCGCGCGATTTGGCCGGATCGGACCGGCCGTGCAACGCCAGGCTATTTAGGGGGACTTCTAAGTGCGTACGTACGTCCGTAGTGTCCGTCGTGTCCGTGCCGGGATCGCCGTCGTCGGCCTTGCCGCCGCGCTCGCCGTGACTGGGTGCAGCAGTGACGGCGACGGGGACGGTGGCGGTGACGGTGGCGGCAAGAAGGACCGCGGCTCCGCCACCGGGGGTTCCGGCTCCACGGACGACGGCGGCTCCACCGGCGGCTCCGGCTCCGGCCCCAAGGGCAGCATCGAGGGCGCCTGGATCGCGACGCCCGGCGGAAAGCCCCTCGCCCTCGTGATCAAGGGCAAGGACGCGTCACTCGTCGGCGAAGACGTCATGTGCAGCGGCACCGCGGGCGACGAGATGGGCTCCCAGATGATCAACCTCAAGTGCCCGAAGGGCAATTCGGACCGCACGATGGGCCACGTCGAGTCCGTCGACGCCAAGTCGATGAAGGTCTCCTGGGAAGGCGCCGGCAAGGACGACTTCCTGAAGACCGAGGGCGGCAAGCTCCCCGATGGCCTGCCGACGGCGGGGCTGCCGCAGTCTTGAGGGGTGCTGGTTGAAGGGGGGACGGGGCGGGGCTCGGCGGAGCTTGCGGCCCGGGGCTTGACCGGGCTTGCGGCTCGGGGCTCGGGGCTCGGGGCTCGGCCGAGCTTGCGGTCCAGGGCCCGGCTGGGTGCTCGGCACGGCTTGTGGCCCGGGTGTTCGCCCCGGCATCCGGCCAGGCGCTCGGCGCAGCTTGCGGCATGGCATCCGGCCGAGCGCTCGGCACAGCTTGCGGCCGGGCGTGTGACCCGGCATCCGGCAGGGCGTGCGGCTCGGCGTCCGGCCAGGCAC
>NZ_JBHYJI010000007.1:17208-220690 GCF_042740435.1 Streptomyces sp. NPDC059002
ACCCAGCCGGACGTGCGGCACGGCATCCGGCACAGCTTGCGGCACGGCGTCCGGCCAGGCACCCAGCCGGACGTGCGGCACGGCATCCGGCACAGCTTGCGGCACGGCGTCCGGCTGAGCGCTCGGCGCAGCTTGCGGCACGGCGTCCGGCCGAGCGCTCGGCGCAGCTTGCGGCACGGCGTTCGGCTGAGCGCTCGGCGCGGCTTGCGGACCGGCGTCCGGGCGGGCGTACGGCACAGGGGGGCAGCCGGGCGTTTGCCCCGGCATCTGGCCGGGCTTGTGGCCCGGTGCTCGGCCGGGCGTGTGCCCCTGCACCTCCTCGTCAATGAGCCGCGGGACCTTCCTGGTTCCGCGGTTCTTTGGGGTTTTGTCGGGGCTTCTGGGTTGCTGAGCCGTCCACCAGCATGGGGGGCGGGGTCGTGGACAGGGCGTCGGAGAGTTCTTCGAGGGTGGTGAGGAGGAGGGTCGCGCCCTTGCGGACGACTCGGTCGGGGACGCCGTCGCCGTTCCATTCGGTCAGGGCAGTGCGGACCGCGTCCCAGCGGGGGACGCGGCGTTCGCGGACGGCCTTGGCGCCCTGTTCGGTCGAGGTGCGCAGGGCGTCGGCAAGGCGGGACGCCGCGGGGACGGGGGTCGCGTCGCGGTCGGGGAGGTGGGCCTCCATCAGCATGGCGACGCGGCCCAGTTGGGCGAGGGCGTCCTCCGCGTCGGCCGCGGCGGCGCGGGACAGGCCCCGGTGCCGCACCGGCTCGTTCTTGGCCCGTGCCACCGCCTCCTGCCAGGCGATCCGCGCGTCGCGTGCGGTGAGCAGCGCCTCCCGTACGTCCGGGCAGCTCTTGCCCGCGGGGTGGGCGTAGTGGTCGACGACGGCCGCGGCGTAACGGCCGTCCGCGACCAGCCAGTCGGCGAGCCGCGTGCGCAGCCGCGGGGTCTCCCAGGCCGGGTACACGGCGTACGCGATCATCGCGAGGACCCCGCCGAGGAGCGTGAGGAAGACCCGCTCAGGAACCGTCTGCGTCCACTGCTGGCCTCCCATGCCGAGCAGGAACACGACGTACGCCGCCACACAGGCCTGCGCCGCCACCTGGCCCGTACGCATCAGCAGGTACATCATTCCGGCGCACAGCACGGCCAGCGCCCCGGACAGGCCCGTGCCGGGGTCGGCCAGCTGCACCAGGCCCGTGGCGAGCGCGACGCCGACGAGGGTGCCGCCGAAGCGGGCCACCGCGCGCGAGTACGTCTGGGAGAAGTCGGGGCGCATCACCATGACCGAGGCCATCGGGGCCCAGTACCCGTGCCCCAGCGGCAGCCAGTGCCCCAGCAGATACCCCGCGGCGGCCACCGCCGTGACCCGGATCGCGTGCCGGGTGACCGGCGACTCGTGGCGCAGCTCCGCCCGCATGGCGCGCAGCGCACCGGGGATCAGGGCCGGGAGGGTGGGGCGGAGGAGGGGGATCGCCTGGGTGTCGGACTGGGTGGCGGGGCCGGGGTCCGGGGCAGTGGGCGTGCTTTGGGTTCCCGCGGTTTCCAGTACGTCTCTCAGGAGCGCCCCGAGGCGCGTCGCCGCGCGGTATGCCGGGCCCGTGAGGATCGCGCCGGTGTCCGGGGTTCTGAGCGTGGCCACGGCCGCGGGCGGGATCTTCACCGGTTCGCCGTTGCGGATCGCCCGTGCCGCCGCGTCGAGGACCGCGCCCGCCGCGCCCAGGATCTCGCGCACCCTGTCGCGTTCCCTGCCCTCGGGCGGTACGCCCACCGCCGGGTCCGCGAGGGACGCGAGCACCGGGCGGATGCGTTCGGCGAGGCCGCGTGCGCCGTGCAGTTCCGCGGGGCGGCTGCGGGCCTGGCGCGGGGTGATCTTCGCCGCGTCGCGGGCCGCCATCAGGGGTTCGGGGTCGAAGGACGCCACCGGGTCGTGCCGGAGCCTGCGGGCGTAGTCCGCCTCCGCGGCGAGGGCGTCGGCCAGGGCGTCCCGGTGGGCGCCCCATCTGCGGACCGGGAACAGGATCACCAGGGCCGCCTGGACGCAGCCGCCGACGATCATCATCGCGGCGTGTCCGGCGGCGGCCGCGACCGAGGTGGGCAGGGTGACCGTCACCAGCATGATCGCGACGTTGGACGAGGCGATGATGCCGACCGTGGGGCCCGCCGCCCAGCTCAGGCCCGCGAGGAACGTCCAGAGGCAGAGGAGGGCGAGGAAGAGGAGCAGGTGGGAGCCCGTGAGGTAGCCGAGGAAGGTGGAGACGGCGAGGCTCGTGCCGGAGGCGAGGGCGAGTTCGGGGCGGGGGCGCCAGCTGCGCTGGAAGGTGGCGATGGCCGCCTGGAAGGCACCGAAGGCGGAGCTCGCGGCCACCGCGGGGCCGAAGAGGGTGAGGCTGACGCCGATGATGATCGCGAGGCCCGCGGCGCCGCGCAGGGCCACCAGGGGTTCCAGGCGTTTGCGTTCCACGGTCAGGCCCGAGCGTGCTGTCTCTTTCAGCGCTCGTAGCCAGGTCACTCTGTGATGATACGGGGCATATCGGGTCATCCGGCGCCGGGGTGCACTGCCGTCGCACCCGGCGCCGGATGCCCCCTACGTCGCGTTCAGCGCCACCGTCGGATGCAGGCGCGACGCCCTGATCGCCGGGTAGAGGCCCGCCGCCATGCCGATGAGCAGGGTGGCGGCGAAGCCCGCCGTCAGGGACCAGGGCGGAACCACCGGGGTCCAGTCCTGGGCCAGGGCGAAGGCGCAGGTCGCCGCCGCTCCCAGGAGTGCGCCCGCCGCGCCGCCCAGGGCGGACAGCAGCAGGGACTCCGTGAGGAACTGGAGGCGGATGGCGTTCTTGGTCGCGCCGAGGGCCCTGCGCAGGCCGATCTCGGCACGGCGTTCCAGGACCGAGATCACCATCGTGTTCGCCACTCCCACGCCGCCCACCAGGAGCGCCACCGCGCCGAGGCCCAGCATCAGGGTGGTGAGGCCCTTGTCCGTCGCCGCCTTCGCGGCCAGGGCGTCGGAGGGGCGTGAGACCTTGACGGAGCCTTCGTTGCCGGGGTTGACGGTGCGGGCGAGGACGTCCCGTACGTCCGCCACCGAGCTGTCGGTCGAGCGCTCGAAGATCGTGGAGGGGTGGCCGTCGAAGGCGAAGTGGCGCTCGGCCGCGGGGAAGCCGATCATCGCCACCCTGTCGAGGGTGGGGAACAGTTCGATCGGCTCCAGGATGCCGATCACCGCCACGTACTGGTCGTTCATCATGATCTTCTCGCCCGGGGACGTGATGCCGAGGCGCTGTGCCGCGACGGAGCCGAGGACCGTGACGGGGAGGTTCTCGTTGGCCGCGTTCAGCCATGTCCCGCTCTTCGTGCGGGCGTTGAGCGCCTTGAGGAGGTCCGGGCGGGCCGCCTGCGTCGTGACGCCCGCCGTCTGTTCCTCGGGGACCACGTCGCTGCGGCGGATGCGGGCGTCGACGTTCGCCGTGGCCGTGGCGTGCTGGACCGGGCCGATGCGGTCCACCATCGCCACCGCGTTCTTGGGGAGCGGGACGTCGTTGCCCTGCGCGTCCTTGCCGGACTCCGCCGTGAGGAGGTTGGTGCCCAGACGGTCGAGGCGGGCCATCAGGTCCGCCTTGCTCGACTGGGACAGTCCCACCACCGCCACCATCGTCGCGATGCCGATCGCGATGCCGAGGGCCGAGAGCACGACCCTCGCCCTGCGGGCCCGCAGGCCGACCGCGCCGACGCGGAGGATGTCCGGGGGCGAGAGGCGGGCCGGTCTGAGGGATCCGGGCCTCGTCGGGGTTCTCATGGCGTCCCTCGCCTCCCCGTCGTCGTGTCCGACACGACCTCGCCGTCCCTGAAGCGGATCCGGCGCGGCAGGGAGGCGGCCGTCTCGTTGTCGTGCGTGATCACGCAGATCGTGGTGCCCGCGGCGTTCAGTTCGTGGAGCAGGTCCATGACGATCCCGCCCGATGCCGTGTCCAGGGCGCCCGTCGGCTCGTCGGCGAGGAGGAGGGTGGGGTTGCCCACCAACGCCCGTGCGATGGCGACCCGTTGCTTCTCGCCGCCGGAGAGTTCGTTCGGGGTGTGGGTGAGGCGGTGGCCGAGGCCCACCCGTTCCAGGGCTGTACGGGCGCGTGCCCTGCGGTGGCGTGCGCCGACGCCCGCGTACAGCAGGCCGTCCGCCACGTTGTCGACCGCGTCGCGGCCCGGTGCCAGGTGGAAGTGCTGGAAGACGAAGCCGATGTGGCGGGCCCTGAGGGTGGAGAGCTGGGCGTCCGAGAGGCCGCCGACGTCGTGGCCCGCCACCTTGACCGTGCCGGATGTGGGCTTGTCCAGGGTGCCGACGATGTTCAGCATCGTGGACTTGCCGGAGCCCGACGGGCCGACGATCGCGACGAGTTCGCCCTCGCGCACGGTGAGGTCCACGCCGCGCAGGGCGTGCACTTCTCCCTCGTACGACTTGGTGGCCTGATGGAGTTCGACGACGGGCGGGCGCGGGGCCACGGACGTGGAGGCGGCCGCAGCAGGGGTTGTCCTCATTGCTTGGCCACTCCGACCTTCATGCCCTCCTTGATGTCCGGGCCGCCGACCTCGATGCGGCTGTCCGCCGTCATGCCGGTCTCGACCCGCACCATGCGGGAGGTGCCGCCCTCGACGATCTGCAGGCCGTAGCCGCCGTCCGCGCCGCGCAGGGCGACGATCGCCTCGACCGGGACCGCAAGGACGTCCTTGCGGCTCTCGCTGACGAACCGCACGCTCGCCGACGCCCTGGCGTTCTCGCCGGACGCCGCCGAATGGCCGCCGTCCAGGGTGACTTCGACCGTGATGGTGTCCTGGCCGCCGTCCTCATCGGCGTCGCGCGCGGCCGGGTTCACCGTGCCCGACACCCTGCCGGGCTCCTTCTTGCCGCTGGGCAGGGTCACCTCGACCTTCGTGCCTTTCGCGGTGAGCGGCGCGTCGGCCTGGTCGAGTTCCACGCGGACGACGGGCTTCGTCGACGCTGCGGTGAGGACCGCCGTGTCGGGGCCCACCGCGTCGGCGAGCGCGGCGTCCGCCGAGACGACCTTGATCCGGTCCGGCTGGAAGACCACGTCCCCCTTGCCGACCCGGCCGGTCGGCGTGCGGTTCAGGGACTTCTGCCAGCGCTTGACCGCGGCCTCCGTCCCCTTGTCGAAGCGCGGGTCGACGTACACTCCCTCGCCGTAGCCCAACGCGGCCAGATTGCGCTCCAATTGGAGCACGTCGGAGCCGCGCGAGCCCACCTTCATCTCGCGGAACGCGGGGACCGGGCCGTACAGGAGCGTCACCGGTGTGTCGTCCAGCTCGTAGAGCGCCTGGCCGCGGGTGACCGTCGCGCCCTGCCGCGCGGCGACCGTGACCGTGCCCTCGACCGCCGACTTGACCGCGCGGCGCCGCGCGAAGTCGACCTTGCCGTCGACCGTCGTGGACCGCACGAGGTCGGTGCGGACGACGGCGGCGGTGGCGGGCGGCAGTCCGTCGCCGTCCTTGCCGGTCGCGTCCGCGTCGCCGCCGCCGAAGGCCAGCGCCCCTGCTCCGGCGGCCGCGGCGGCCACCACCGTCGCGGCCAGCACGATTCCCGTACGGCGTCTCATCTACTGCATCCCGTCCAGGCCGTCGAGCAGCTTGTCCTTGCAGGCCTCGCGGGCCTCCCGGTACGTCGGGGACGTCGAGTCGATCGAGGGGTTCATGGGGTTCGACTCGCCGCCGGGCTGCACATGGCCGCCGGACATCGTGGGGTTGGCGAACTTGGACACGCCGTTCTCCCGCATGCACTTGGCGTGCGCGAGCATCGACTCGAAGTCCTTCTGCGCGTCGCGCTCGGGCTCCAGGTTCATGGCGTCCTTCAACTCCTTGACGCAGACGCCGTTCTTGCCGCCCTTGTACTCCTCGCCGCGGCCGTTCGGGTCGACGACCTTCTCGACCTCCGACATGTCGAGGTGACCGCTCAGCTGGGGGTCGGGGAAGTCCTTGACGCCCGCCTTGCCGCGCATGCACCGGACGTACTTCATCTGGGCGTCGTAGAAGGCGCTCCTGCCCTGGGCGCTGTCGCTGCCCTTGCCCTTGTCCTTGCCCTGGTCCTTGTCCGTGGCTTCGCCGGAGTCCTTCGACCCGTCGGCCGTACCGCCCGATTCCTCGGGGACCGAGGCGACGCCCTCGTCCTTCGCTCCGCCCCCTCCGCCCCCGCAGGCCGCCGAGAACACCAGGACGGGGAGCGCGACGAAGGCCGCGACGCGCAGCCGGGCGGCCGCGCCGGGTGTGGTGTGAATGCTCATGGCGGCAATCTGCCGCGGTCACATGGTGGTTCCTCCATGGCCGCATGATGAGCGCGTAACGCCACATGATGAGCACGTAACAATGCCCCGGCGCACCGGGATCGCCGCCCCTGCCGGCCCTGAACCGGACAAACCCTCGCCCATAATCGTCGGCATGCCCCGAGTGCACCGCGTTCCCCATGTGCTGCTGATCGAGGACGACGCGTCCGTGCGCGACGGCATGGAGCTCGTGCTGCGCCGCCACGGGTACGCCGTCGACACCGCCGCCACCGGCGAGGACGCCCTCGCCCTGCTCCGCGGGCCCGCGGGCCGGTCCGTCGAACTCGCCGTGCTCGACCTGATGCTGCCCGGCATGGACGGCTTCGAGGTCTGCCGACGGCTCCGGGCGTCCGGCTCCGCCATCCCCGTCGTGATGCTGACCGCGCGCGGCGACGACGGCGACATCGTGCGGGGCCTGGAGGCGGGCGCCGACGACTATGTGGTCAAGCCCGTGACCGCGCCCGTCCTCGAGGCACGGATCCGGGCGGCGCTGCGGCGGGCCGAGCCGGTGCGGCGGCGGCCCGAGGAGGACACGTACGGCGGGCTCGTCATCGACCGGGCCGCGCTCACCGTCACCAAGCGCGGCACGCCCCTCGCCCTGCCACCCACCGAACTGCGGGTCCTCCTCGAACTCTCCGCGTCCCCGGAGCAGGTGTTCAGCCGCGAGCAGCTCCTCAGGTCCGTGTGGGAGCACGACTTCCTCGGGGACTCGCGGCTGGTCGACGCGGCGGTCGGACGGCTGCGGGCGAAGATCGAGGACGTGCCCGCGAAGCCGGTGTACGTGCAGACGGTGCGGGGATTCGGGTACCGGTTCGGGCCCGTGCCGGACGCGGGATGAAGGGGGCGGGGAAGGTCCGGGGCGGGCTGCGGGTCCGGCTCGTCGTCGCCTTCGTCCTCGTCGCGCTGGTCAGCGCCGTCACCGCCACCGGTCTCGCCTACCGCGAGTCCCGCACCGCCGTCCTCGAACGCAAGCAGGACGCCGTACGGACCGACTTCAGGAACCGCGTCGCCCAGGTCGCGGCCGATCTCTCCGTGCCGCCCGACGAGGTCTCCCTCACCCGGTTCGCCGTCAGTGTCGCCGACGGGCTCGGGGACTCCGTCGTCGTCGCCGAGTACCGCTCCCTGAAGGCCTCGTCCGACGCGTCCGCCGACCGGTCGCGGATCTCCCCCTCGCTGCGCGCGGCCGTACGGAAGCGGAACCGGATGAGCCTGCAGCGGATCGACCGCGACGGCAGCCCCTACCTGGTGGTGGGCACGCCCGTCACCTTCGCTTCGGGACCGCCCTCCGGCCTCGACGTCTTCGCCATCACCTCGCTGCGGGCCGAGCAGGACGACACCGCGGAGATCCTCGGCTCCGTGCGGGACGGACTGCTGCCCGTGGTGCTGCTCGCCGTCGCCCTCGCGCTGCTCGCCGCGCGCACGGTGCTGCGGCCCGTACGGGAACTGGGCCGCGCCACCCGCCGGCACGCGGCCGGTGACCTCACGTCGCGGGTCAAGGTGCCCAAGGGGCGTGACGAACTCGCCGGTCTCGCACGGGACTTCAACAACACCGCCGACGCCCTGGAGTCGTCCGTCGCCGAGCTGCGCGAACAGGAGGCCAGGGCGCGGCGCTTCGTCGCCGATGTCTCGCACGAGCTGCGGACGCCGCTGGCCGCGATGACGATGGTCGCCACCGTCCTCGACGAGGACGCGGACCGGCTGCCGCCCGACGCGGCGCTCGCCGCCCGCACCGTCAGCACGGAGACCGCCCGGCTCTCGCGGCTCGTCGAGGACCTCATGGAGATGTCCCGCTTCGACTCGGGCGCCGCCCGCCTCAACCTCGGCGAGGTCGACCTCGCCGACACCGTCCGGAACACGCTCGCCCTGCGCGGCTGGGCGTCGCGCGTGCGGACCGAACTCCCGGACGGCGTACGGGCCGTGCTCGACCCGCACCGCATCGACGTCGTGATCGCCAACCTCGTCGGCAACGCGCTGCGGCACGGCGCCGAGCCCGTCACCCTCACGGCGACGGCCGCGGGCGACTGGGTCACGGTCGAGGTCGCCGACCGCGGCCCCGGACTCGCCCCCGAGGTCCTGCCCCACGTCTTCGACCGCTTCTACAAGGCGGACAGCGCGCGCACCCGCTCGGCCGGAGAGGGCAGCGGGCTCGGCACCGCCATCGCCCTGGAGAACGCCCGGCTGCACGGCGGGACCGTCGAGGCGGCCAACAGCGCGGGCGGCGGCGCGGCGTTCACGCTGCGGGTGCCGTGGCGACGGGGCGAGGGGGGTGCGTGATGAGCTTTGTGCACTGTGGACGCTTCGTACGCAAGGGAGTTGGGGTTGCGGCGGGCGTGGTCGCCCTGGGTGTTCTCGTCGCCGGATGCGGCGTACGGCCCAGTGGTGTGGTGGACGCGGGCGAGCCCGCCAGTGGGCTCACCAAGGGGCTGCGGATCTACTTCGTCTCCGAGACCGGGCGGCTGGAGGGCGTGTCCCGGTCCGCCGAGGGGGTCCGTGAACCCGCCGGTGTCATCAAGCTGTTGCTGGCCGGACCCACGGAGGCGGAGCAGCGCGCCGGGCTCACCTCGCTGGTGCACGGCGGCGGCAGCTACGACGTCACCGGCGAGGGCCGTCGGCTCACCGTGCGGATCCCCGACATGATCCTCAACCCCTCCTCCGTCAGCGACCGCAACCTCACCGGGCAGCTGGTGTGCAGCCTCGCCCGGGCGCAGGCCGTCCTCGACAAGAAGGGGCGGACGAGGCCGGACGACGTGCGGGTCACGGTGCGGGGCGACACGGAGGAAGGTCCGGGGCAAGAGTCGGATTCGGGCAGCGACTATGTGTGCTCGGACTTCCTGAAGTGACCCTCAGGGCAGGCGTCGGCTGCCCGGGGTGACGTTCGCCCGGTCCGCCGCCGCCGCGCCCGCCGACCAGCCGTCGCCGTCCGTCACACCGCGGACGCGTGTCGACGTCGTCTCGGGGAACATCTGCTCGGCCCGGTCCGTCACGGCGACGTCGCGGGCCGCGAGGACGGGGAGCAGCGTGGCCTCGGGCGTTCCCTCGTCCGCCGCCTCCGCCACCGCGTGCTCGCCCGCTGCCGCGAGGCGGCCGCCGATGCGGTGCGCGTACGCCATCAGGAACGACTGGCGGAACGTCTTGGTGCGCCGACGGCCCGCCGCGCGCTGCGCCGCCTCCGCCTTCGTCATCGCCGCCGTGCCCTGGACGAGGAGCGAGGTGTAGAGCAACTCCACCGATTCCAGGTCGGGTTCGAAGCCCACGACCGTCGAGAAGCCGTACGCCTCGTTCCATACG
The DNA here is from genome assembly GCF_042740435.1 of Streptomyces sp. NPDC059002. Taxonomy (NCBI): domain Bacteria; kingdom Bacillati; phylum Actinomycetota; class Actinomycetes; order Kitasatosporales; family Streptomycetaceae; genus Streptomyces; species Streptomyces sp. NPDC059002. The sequence goes on from NZ_JBHYJI010000007.1 coordinate 26,802, forward strand.
GCGCGGCAGCGGTTCGCGTCCGCGACCGAGTCGAGGAGGATCGCCTTCGCCGTCTCGTACGGTGCGTCCACGCCGATGCGGCAGGCCGCGGGGACGTCCTTCGCATGCGTACGGGCGGCCAGCAGCGCCTCGTCCAGGGAGTGCCGCGCCATCAGCTCCTGCGCCTTGGCCGTGAGCGCCTCCGCCTCCTCGGGGAAGCCGGTCGCCTCCGCCTTGGCCAGCAGCGCCCGGATGCGGGTGAGCGCGCGGGGCTCGCCCTCCGTCGGGGCGGGGAGGGTCTCGCCCGGCGGGGGTCCCACCGGTTCGAGCGGCGGGAGGCGGAGGAGCAGGCGGTAGAGCTGGAGGTGGATCGTGGCGTACGAGAAGCGGTCCTGGGGGGTCTTCTCGGCACCGGGAACGAGGTCGGCGAGGTCGGCGAGCTGGGTCGACCAGCGCGGCGGCAGGTGCGGGTAGCGGGACGTCTCCGCGAGGACGAGGGCGGCGGTCAGGCGTACGTGCGTCTCCGCCAGGTCGCGGCGGACCAGGCGTACGACGTCGGCGGGCTGCCAGCCCCGCTCCCAGGCGCGGCGCAGATACTCCTCGCCCCTGCGGCGCAGCTCCGCGTCCGCGGCGGGGTTCGCCGCCAGGAGGGATGCTCCGGTGTCCAGGCCCTCGTCGCCGTCGCCGTACAGCGCTGCCGCGAACGCTCTGTCGATCACCTCGTGCATGGGTCAAGGGTATGGGGGGCGGGGGTAGGGCTGGCCATACCCCCGGGACGCCCTCCAGTGGTCGTGTGCGGGGAGGAGCGTGGCGGTTGGGTTGAGGCATGAGCGAAAGCGCTGCAACCGCCGTACGTCTTGCCGGTGTCCGCCGGGCCCATCGGGATGTCGTCGCCCTCGACGGCGTGGATCTCGACGTGGCCGGTGGGACCTTCGTCGCGATCATGGGGCCCTCCGGGTCCGGGAAGTCCACGCTGCTCCAGTGCGCCGCCGGGCTCGACCGGCCGACCTCGGGCGTGGTCGAGATCGGCGGGACCGGGCTGACGGGGCTGAGCGAGCGGCGCCTCACCCTGCTGCGGCGGGAGCGGATCGGGTTCGTCTTCCAGGCGTTCAACCTCATTCCCTCGCTGAGTGCCGCGCAGAACGTCGCGCTTCCGCTGCGGCTCGCGGGGCGCCGGCCCTCGCGTACGGAGATCCATGCCGCCCTGGAACAGGTGGGGCTCGCCGATCGCGCCCGGCACCGGCCCGGGGAGCTGTCCGGCGGGCAGCAGCAGCGGGTCGCTCTCGCGCGGGCGCTGGTGGGCCGCCCCGCCGTCCTCTTCGGCGACGAGCCCACGGGGGCGCTGGACACCGCCAACGGCCGCCATGTCCTGGCGCTGCTGCGGGAGTTGGTCGACCGGCAGGGGCAGACGACGGTCATGGTCACCCATGACCCGGTCGCGGCCTCGTACGCGGACCGGGTGGTGTTCCTCGTCGACGGGAGGGTCGCGGGCGAGCTGGTCGCACCCGGCGCGGAGGAGGTGGCGGGGCGGATGGCCGCGCTGGAGGGGGACGCGGGCGGCGTTCGTGGCGGGGGCGTCGGGGTGGGCGGGCGATGATGGTTCTGGTTCTTGCCTCCCTGCGTGCTCGCTGGAGCAGTCGCCTTGGGGCCTTCGTCGCCGTCGCGCTGGGTGTCGGGCTCACCGCCGCCATGGCGCTCGGGCTCGACGCGAGCCTGGGGGCGCCGGAGCGTGCGCCCCTGCGGTTCGGCGGGTCCCCCGTGGTCGTGATGGGGCAGGACACGCTGACCGTGCCCGTCGAGCGCGGGCCCGGCACCGGCCATGTGTCGAAGCCGCTCGCTCATCCACACCCTGTGGACATCGAACTTCTGCGCGACCTTCGGCGGCTCGGTCCCGTGCGGCTCGACGGGGCCGCGCGGGACGCCGTCGGGGTCGACGCCCCCGCACGGGACGTCCGCGCCGTCGTCGACGGACGCGCCCTCGTCCTCACCGGCGACGAACGCCGTCGCGCCGCCCCCCGCACGGCACGCGACGCCGAGGCCCTTGTCGCCGTGAACGCCTTCCTCGGCACGGCGGGCGGGGTCGCCGCCTTCGTCTCGGTCTTCGTCACCGCCGCCACGTTCTCCTTCGTCGTGGCGCTGCGGCGGCGCGAGTTCGGGCTGCTGCGGATGGCCGGGGCCACGCCCGGGCAGGTGCGCAGGCAACTCCTCGGCGAGGCCGTCGCGGTGGGCTTCGTCGCCTCCGGCGCCGGGTGCGTGCTCGGCGCGCGGGGCGCGCCCCTGCTGGGCGACGCACTCGTCGATGGCGGGATCGCCCCTTCGTGGTTCGTGATTCCCGTCGACTTCTCCTTCGGCGCCTGGCCGTACCAACTCGCCTTCTGGACCGGGGTGTTCGTCGCCGTCGCCGGTGCGTGGAGCGCGTCCCGGCGGGCCGGGCGCGTCGGGGCCGTCGAGGCGTTGCGCGACGCCTCCGTGGACAGCGGGGTCATGCCGTGGAGCCGGCGCGTGGTGGGCGTGGGGCTGCTCGCCCTGGGCCTGGGGCTCGTCGTCCGCGATCTGCTGGTGGACCCGTCCGACCTGCTCAGACGCAAGACCTACACGACCCAGCCGATGATCCTCATCACGGCCGCCGCCGCGCTCGCCCCGCTTCTCGTACGTCCCGTCGTACGCGCCCTTCCGCTGCCCGGCGCCATCGGGCTCCTCATCCGCGAGAACTCCCTCACCTCCGTACGCCGCACCGCCGCCGTGGCCGCTCCCGTCCTGGTCACCGTCGCCCTCGCGGGCACGTTGCTGGGGTCCGCGCAGACGGTGAGCGGAGCGAAGGCCGCGGAGGCGCGGGACCGGACCCGTTCCCAACTCGTCGTCACCGGCGACGCGTTGAGGCCCCCTCCGCCCGGCCGGAGCGTGCCGGGAGCCGTCGCCGTCTCGCCCTCCGCCGCCACCGCCGTGTTCGTACGCGAAGGCGGCAACGCCCTCGTCCGCTCGGACGCACGCGCGGTGAGCGACCCCGGGGCGTGGGCCGCGACGTCGCGGATGCCCGTCGTGGCGGGTGACATCCGCGACCTCGACGACCGGTCCATCGTCGTCAACGAGGAGTGGGAGCAGCGGCGGGTCGGTCAGCGGGTCGACGTGTGGCTCGGGGACGGGCGGCGGGCCCGGCTGCGGATCGTGGCGGTTCTTGCGCGCGGGACCGGGGACAACGGGGCGTACGTCACCTCGGGGAACGCTGCGGCGGCGCCGGTCGACCGGATCGATGTCAGGCTCCGGGCGGGGGCGGATCGGGGGGCGGCGGTGGCCGCGTTGGCGGCCGGGAGCGGGGGTGAGGTGCGGTCCGCCGAGGCGTGGCTGGCCGCCGCCCATCCGCGGGTCAAGGCGCAGACCCGCGTCGGGCTCCTGATGCTCTTCGCCATCTCCCTTGCGTACACGGCGATTTCCCTGGCGAGCACGTTGCTGATGGCGGCTTCCGTGCGGGGTGGGGAGGTGCGGGCGTTGCGGATGGCGGGGGCTACTCGGGGGCAGGTGCGGGTGGTGGTCGCCGGGGAGGCGGTGGTGGCGGTCGCCGTGGGCGCCCTTCTGGGGCTGGCCGTCACGGCGGTGGGGCTGGGGGGCCTGGCGGCGGGACTGGCGCGGCTGTCGGTGCCGGTGGGGGTGGGGATGGGAGTGGGGGTGCCGTGGGGAGTGGTGGGGGTGGGGGTTGGGGTTTGTGGGGTGGTGGGGGCTGGCGTTGCGGGGGTGGCGGTTGCGAGGTTTCGGAGCTGAGGTGCTTTCGCCTTTGCCTCGGCTGTGGGGCGGGGCCGCGGGGGTATGTGCGTACTCGCTATCCCGTGGCTTGTGCCTCGGTCAGTGTTTGCCGTCAGGGTGGGTCAAGGTGCTCCGTGCGCACATACCCCCACGTCCCCTCGCGAGCGTTTGCGGCTGCGGGTGCGTGGTCGCTCCGCTGTGGGCAGTCGTGCCGCTGGGCGGCACGGGTGGGCACAGCCCACGGTGCCGGGGGCCGCGAACGGAGGCGCAAGGTCGGTGCAGGTCAGGGGTTGTTTCTACGGGAGGTGGGCTGCGGGGTCCGGTGGGGTGCGGGGTTGCTGGGTTCGGGGGCGGTGCGGGGAGGGCGGGGGCGGCTCAGGAGGATGCCCGTTGCGGCCAGGGCCAGGCCGAGCAGCTGGCGGGTGGAGAGGGGTTCTTCGGCGATGAGGGTGCCGAGGAGGACCCCGGTCACGGGGTTGAGGAGCCCGACGAGGCCCACGGTCCCGGCGGGCAGGTGCCGCAGCCCGGCGAACCACGCCGCGAAGGCGATCGCGGTCGCCACCACGGTGACGTACCCGAAGGCAAGCCCCGACGGCACGTCGACCCGCGGCGGCGCGCCTTCGGTGAGCGCGGCGGCGGGAAGGAGCACGAGGCCTCCCGCGACGAGCTGCCAGGAGGTGGTGGCGAGTACGGGCACGTCGGCGCTCCAGCGCTTCGCGAGGACGTAGCCGAGGGACGACATGAGCATCGCGGCGGCGGACGCGAGGACGCCGAGCGCGTCGGCGGACGTCGCGCCGGTGAGCAGCATGAGGCAGACGCCGCCGAGGCCGACGCCCGCCCCGGCGAGGTGCGCGGGCCTGGGCCGTTCGGCGAGGAGTGCCCAGGCGGTCAGCATCATGACGAGCGGGGCCGTCGCCATGACGGTGGAGGCGAGGCTGGTCGGGAGCCGTTGGGCCGCGACGTACACGAGGGTGAAGAAGCCGCCCATGTTGAGCACGCCGAGGACGAGGGACTTCCACCACCAGGAGCCGCGGGGCAGCCGCCGGGCCGCCGCGAGGAGCAGCAGACCGGCCGGCAGCGCCCTGATCGCCGCCCCGTACAGCGGGCTGTCCGCGGGCAGGTACGCGTGCGTGACGTAGTAGTTCGTGCCCCAGGCGACGGGCGCGATCGCGGTGATCAGGAGCCAGCGCGAGGCGCCAGGTTTAGCTTCCATGGAAGCTATTGTGTCTTCCTTGGAAGGTATCTGGCTAGGGTGGGGGCATGGACCAGTCCCCGCAGCCCCTCGATCACGTCGCCCGCATCCAGGCCGAGTGGCAGCGGGAGCGGCCCGACGTCGACGTCAGCCCGCAAGGAGTCATCGGGCGGCTGCACCGGCTCGGCGCGCTCCTCACCGAGCAGCTCTGTGCCGTCTATCGCCGGTACGGCCTGAGCGAGGGCGAGTTCGACGTCCTCGCCGCGCTGCGCCGGGCGGGCGAGCCCTTCGAGCGGGCCCCCGGGGAACTGGCCGCGCACACCATGGTCACGACCGGCGCGATGACCAAGCGCATCGACCGTCTGGAGCGCGGCGGCCTCGTCACGCGGCGGCGTGCGGCCGGCGACGGGCGCGGCCGGGTCGTGGCGCTCACGGCCGCGGGCCGGGAGCTGATCGACCGGGCCTTCGCCGAGCACATGCGCAACGAACGGCGGCTGCTCGACGCCCTGACCCCGGACGAGGCCGCGGCGGCCGAGACGCTCCTGACCGCGTGGCTGGCCCGCGTGGAACAGCCGGAGGGCCGGAAGTAGCCGGTCGGCTCAGCTGTCGCCGCCCTCGTCGATCAGCCTGCGCACCTCGCGGTCCACGAGGCCGAGACGGGCCTCGGCGACCAGCGGCACGGCGCGCCGCTGGCGGCGGGCCTCGTGCACGTCGATGTCGACCGTGACCAGGCCCGGTTCCCACTTCGGCGCCTGCGCGACGACCGTGCCGCGCGGGTCGACGACGCGTGAACCGCCCCAGAACGAGGCGCCGTTCTCGTTGCCGACCCGGTTCACGAAGACCACCCAGCACTGGAGCATGCGCGCCGTGTACGAGAGCAGCGTGTCCCAGTAGAGACCGGTGTCCATGGCCTCCGGATCGAGGCTGGCCGCGCTGTTCGTCGGTACGACGATGACCTCGGCGCCGTCCTGCACCGCGAGCCACGGCAGGACCGGCTGCCAGGCATCGTTGCAGACGAGGGTGGCGGCGCGGCCGTGCCCGCCGGGCAGGTCGTAGGCGCGCAGGTGCTGGCCGGGGCTGACGTGCTTGCGTTCCTCCCAGGCCAGATAGTTGGGCAGGTACAACTTGCGGTGCGCGTGCAGGAGTTGACCTGCCGAGTAGTACGCCGACGTGTTGTAGGCGCGCAGGCTGGTGTGCTCGTGCAGGCCGACGAGGACGTCGGGCCCGTCGGGCGCCGCGAGGGCCAGCAGCCGCGGGTCGTCGGTGGTGAGGGACGTGTCCCGCTTCAGGCCGCCCAGGTGGTACCCGTGCAGGCTCAGCTCGGGGAAGACCACGAGATCCGCGCCCTGGGCGGCCGCCTGGGCCACCTGGTCCCGCGCGGTCCCGAGGTTCTCGTCGACCTCACCCAGTGCGCAGTCGGTCTGCGCCAGCGCCACTCGCATGCCCCGAGCCTCGCAGCGCACGCCGGGCCCCGCACGCCGGGAGCGCCCGGACGTGGCGGCCGTCAGCCCCGCGTGACCAGCACCAACTTGCCGCCCGCACGGCCCGCCTCGCTGATCTCGTGCGCCTTGACCGCGTCCGCGAGCGGGAACGTCTCGGAGACCGGGAGACGCAGCCGCCCCTCGACGGCCAGCCGGGCGTACTCGGCGAGGGCGGGCACCGGGTCGCCCTTGCCGCCGCCGGAGAAGGCCACACCGTGGTCGGCCGCGTTCATGTCGGCGACCGTGACGATCCGGTCCGTGGTGCCGCCGCGCAGCTCGATGGAGTCGGGCAGCACGCCGTACCCCGACGCGTCCAGGACGACGTCCACGACCGCACCGCCCGTCAACTCCCGTACGCGGCCGACCAGTCCGTCCCCGTACGCCACCGGAAGCACACCGAGACCGCGCAGCCGCTCGTGGTGGGCGGGCGACGCCGTGCCGATCACCCGCGCGCCGCGCGCCACGGCGAGCTGGGCCGCGACCGAGCCCACCGCACCGGCCGCGCCGTGCACCAGGAACGTCTCGCCCCCGGCGACACCGAGCAGGCCGAGCACGCGCCCCGCGGTCTCCGTGGCGACCGGCAGGGCCGCCGCGGACTCCCAGGGGAACGCCGCGGGCTTGGCCGTGTACCGGCTGCTCAGCGTGTACGCCGCGTACGAACCGGAGTCCGCCCAGCCCAGCACCTCGTCGCCGACCGCGACACCCGCCACGCCCTCGCCGAGCGCGTCGACGACACCCGCGAACTCCCGGCCGGGGACGGCGGGCAGCGTCGTCGGGAAGATCTCCTCCATCCAGCCGCGACGGATCTTGAAGTCGATCGGATTGACCCCGGCGGCACGCACCGCGACGCGGATCTGCCCGGGGCCGGGGACGGGCCTCGCGATCTCCCTGAGCCCCAGCACCTCGGGCCCCCCGAACTCCTCGAAGACGACGGCTTCCATGGTTCCTGCGGACTGTGCACCCATGACGGCGGCTTCCCTCGTGACGTGGTCCAACGGATTGCATGATCAAGCCTCCGGCCGCCCCCGCCCCGGCACGGCCCGCCGTTCGGCCGGTTCCACCTGCCCGAAAGACCAGCCGCCCGCGCACGACCCCGCCCTACGCTGGCGGCATGGACGCGACCTGGGACCCCGCCGCCGTACTCAACACCGCGGGAGACATCCTGCGCGGACAGCTCGACGACGGCCTGCCGCGGCTCTCCGCGGCCCTGGCCGACCTCGTGCCGCACCGGGCGGCCGCCGAACTCGTCACGCCCTGCGCGCACTCCCCGTTCCGGACCACCGGCGACCCCGCGCTCACCGACCGCATCACCGCGGCCGAACTGTCCGCCCTCGCCTCGGCGGTCGCCCCCGGCCGGATCCGGCAGGACACGGTCACCATCGGCGGCGCGCCGCACCCCGTCCTCGTCCTGCACAGCGACCGGACCGCGCGGGGCGCGCTGCTCGTCCTGATCCGCGAACAGCCGGGCCCCCTCGACACCACCGCCATCGACATCGCGCGGGCCCTGTGGGACCTCGTCACCAGCCACCTCGACCGGCTCGCCGCCGAGGCCGTGCCCGGGACCCTCGCCCAGTCGCGGGCGGCCGCGGGGGCGCGGGCCCGGGCCGTCGCCGAAGCCGGTGAGGCGCACGCCGCCGTACTGACGGGACTCCTCGGCGTACTGCGCAGCCGCGGACTCGACGACGGGGCCGCGCGGACGGCGGCCACCGAACTCGCCGTGTCCGCGCTGCTCGACGTGCGCGCCGAGGCCGAACGCGACCAGGAGGTCGCCGAAGAGCCCGCCGACCAGGCGTTCACCCGGCTCACCGCATCACTGCGGCCGCTCCTGCGGCACAGCGACGTACGCCTCGCACTCGCGCCGCCCGGCACGGCCCGCCGACTCCCCGCCGACGTCGCGCACGCCGCGCGGGCCATCGTCCGCGGCCTGGTCCTCGCCGTCCTCGAACAGGACGGCGTGGCACGCGTCCACGTCGGCTGGCGCATCGACGAGACCACGCTCCACGCGACCGTACGGGACGACGGACCCGGCACCCTCTCCTCCTGCTCGCTCGGCCGACGCAGGGTGACCGAACGCGTCGAAGCACTCGGCGGGCGGCTCGACGTCGACGCGGTCGACGGGTGGGGTACGACGGTGACGGCGGCGCTGCCCCTCGGCACGAAGGAGTCCGCCCCGGCGGCCGATCCCCTCCGGGAGCTGGGGGCCCGTGAACTGGAAGTCCTCGGCCATCTTGCGCGGGGGCACCGGAACCGGGTCATCGCGCAGGAGCTGCACATCAGCGAGTCCACGGTGAAGTTCCACGTCGCGAACATCCTCTCCAAACTCGGCGTCGCCTCCCGCGGCGAGGCGGCAGCGCGCTTCCACGCGGCGGCGTGACCCGCTCCCCTGCACCGTGGGCTGTACCCGCCTGCGCCGGGCCTGCGCCTCCGTAAGCGGCCCCCGGCACCGTGGGCTGTGCCCACCCGTGCCGCCCAGCGGCACGACTGCCCACAGCGGAGCGACCACGCACCCGCACCCGCAAACGCTCGCGAGGGGACGTGGGGGTATGTGCGCACGGAGCACCTCGACCCACCCTGACGGCAAACACTGACCGAGGCATCCGCCACGGGATAGCGAGTACGCACATACCCCCGCGGCCCCGCCCCACAGCCGAACCCAAGGCGAAGACACCAGCCCATGTCAGTGCCGAATGCGACACTCCCCGCATGAGTGATCGGTGGGTCATCACCCCGACCGAGGGCGGCGGCGCGGAGCTGATGCCCCTCGGGGACGACGCCCTGCCCGCAGGACCCGCCGTGCAGGAGGCCGACCTCGCGCGTGCCGTCCTGAAGCGCCCGGACGTCGCCCGCTGGATCTGGCGCTCGACCGCGGACATCTACCCCCGCCTGCTCGCCGCAGGCGCCCGCGTGGAGCGCTGCTACGACATCGAGGCCGCCGAGCTCCTCCTCCTGGGCCACGAGGGCCGCCTCGGCGAACCCCGCTCCGCGGCCGCCGCCCTCGCCAGGATCCGCAACACCCCCGTACCCCCCGACCCCCCGCCCCGCACCGCGGAACCCGGCTCCCAGGACTCCCTCTTCCTCTTCGAGCCCCGCCCCGGCGGGGCTCCCCTCGCCCTCGCCGACCTAGCCGAGGTCTACGCCGAACAGCAGCGAAGACACGACGCCACCGCCCACCCGGGCCGCATGCGCCTGCTCACCGCGTCGGAGTCGGCGGGCATGCTGGTGGCCGCGGAGATGAACGCCTCGGGCCTGCCCTGGCGTGCGGACCTGCACCGCGACCTCCTGAACGAACTGCTCGGCGAGCGGTACGCGGGCGGCGGCGAACCCCGCAGGCTGGCCGAGCTCGCCGACGAGGTGTCCGCCGCGTTCGGCCGCCGCGTCCGCCCCGACCTGCCCGCCGACGTCGTGAAGGCGTTCGCGCAGGCCGGCATCAAGGTGACGTCGACGCGCCGCTGGCAGCTCGAGGAGATCGACCACCCGGCGGTGAAGCCCCTCATCGAGTACAAGAAGCTGTACCGGATCTGGACGGCGCACGGCTGGAGCTGGCTCCAGGACTGGGTGCGCGACGGACGGTTCCGCCCCGAGTACACCCCGGGCGGCTCGGTCAGCGGCCGCTGGACGACCAACGGCGGCGGGGCGCTCCAGATCCCGAAGGTGATCCGCAGGGCGGTCGCCGCGGACCCCGGCTGGCGGCTGGTCGTCGCCGACGCCGACCAGATGGAACCCAGAGTCCTCGCGGCGATCTCCCGCGACCGGGGCCTGATGGAGGTCGCGGGCAGCGAGGAGGATCTCTACACGCGCCTGTCCGACCGCGCCTTCTCCGGGGACCGCGAGCACGCGAAACTCGCGCTGCTGGGCGCCGTGTACGGACAGACGTCGGGCGACGGCCTGAAGAACCTGGCGGCGCTCCGTCGCCGCTTCCCACTGGCCGTCGCGTACGTCGACGACGCGGCGAAGGCGGGCGAGGAAGGACGGCTCGTACGCACCTGGCTGGGCCGGACGAGCCCTCCGGCGGCCGGGTCCGGGGAGGACGACGAGGCGGGCATCCCCCAGGAGGACCCCGCCGGGAGCGCATCCACCGCGCAGGAGAGCGAGTTCACGCCGGGGTACGCCTCGGTCAACTCCCGCGCGCGGGGCCGTTTCACGCGGAACTTCGTGGTGCAGGGCAGCGCCGCGGACTGGGCGCTGCTGATGCTGGCGGCGCTGCGGAAGACCATCGCGGATTCGGGGCTGCGGGCCGAGCTGGTCTTCTTCCAGCACGACGAGGTCATCGTGCACTGCCCCGCGGAGGAGGCGGAGACGGTGAGCGCAGCGGTACGGGCGGCGGGAGACCTGGCGGGCCGGATCGCGTTCGGGGAGACGCCGGTGCGGTTCCCGTTCACGATCGCGGTGGTGGAGTGCTATGCGGACGCGAAGTAGGAAACAGGACGCGAGGAGCAGGAGCGAGGGGGAAGGCGAACCCACCCGCACAACGCTCCCCCGCCCTACACCCCCAACAACTCCCTGAGTTCATCCGCCACCTTGCTGTCCGTGCCGTCCAGCGCACAGAGCGCCGACTCCCACTGCGCGCAGGCCTCTTCGCGGCGCCCCGCCGCGGCGAGGAGGAGGCCGTGCTGGTGCCGGGCGAGCCCCGTCATATGGGTGTCGCCGCGCTGCTCGGCGCGGTCGAGGAGCGCGGCGCACTCACGGACCGCGTCCTCGTGGCGGTCGAGTTCGCGCAGGGCGCGGACCAGGCCGAGGCGGGACTGGGAGGCGCCGTGCCAGTCCTCGTACTCGCCCTGGATGCGCAGGCTCTCCTCCAAGTGCGCGCGGGCTGCGGCCGGTTCGCCGAGGGTGAGGTGGGCGTAGCCGATGTTGCAGTGGGCGGACTGGCGTACGACGGCGTTGCCGATGGTCTCGCCGATCGCGAGGCTGCGTTCGTGGTGGGCGATGGCGGCGCGGGCGTCGGTGTGTTCGTAGAGGTTGCCGAGGTGGCTGAGGGTGATGGCCTCGCTGAGCGGGTCGGCGAGTTCCTTGGCGAGCGCGAGGCTCTGGTGGAGGGCCTCGGCGGACTCCTCGTAACGGTCGAGGCCCTCCAGGAGGAGCCCGCGGTTGTTGAGGCCGCGGCGTACGCAGGACACGATGCCGAGTTCGCGCCACAGGGCGAGGGCCTCGTCGTTGAGGGCGAGCGCCTCGCTGCCGCGCCCCGACATGTAGTGCATGCCCGCGAGGTCGGTGAGGGCCTGTGCCTCGGCGGCGGTGTCGCCCTGCCTGCGGGCCGCGGCCACGGCGATGGCGCCGAGCGAGCCCAACTCGGTGAGGCGGCCGCGCCGTTGGAGGTACGGGAAGAGGCAGCGGACCAGGACGGGGAGCAGCTCGGAGGTGTCCCGGTGCCGCTCGGCGAGGGCGACGATGTTGACGAGTTCGGTGTCGCCCCAGGCGAAGGCGGCCTCCATGGACAGGGGCGGGGACGCCGGGGCGTGCGGGGACGCCGGGGCGTCGAGGCGGGAGTCCACGCCCCGGAGGCGGTCCGCACGGTCGAGGCCCTCCGGCATGATCGCCAGGAGGCTGCGCCTGGCCGACTCCGCGTACCAGCGAAGGGCGGAGTCCCCGATACCGGTGTCGCCGATACCGGCACCTGCGCTATCGGATTCGATGTCGGCGCCCTCCCGCGCCGCCTCCCTGGCGAAGTCGCGGACGAGGTCGTGCGGGGCGTACCTGCCGAAGGCGGTCTCTTCGAGGAGGGCGACGTCCACGAGCCGGTCGAGCGCCGCGCCCGCGCGCAACTCGTCGGCGCCCAACAGGCGGGCGAGAAGCGGCACTCCGTACGTCGGCAGGTCGAGGGCGCCGATCCTGGCGAGCGCGAGGGCCGCGTCACGGTCCGCCTGACGTTCCGATGTGCGCAGGGCGTCGAGGGCGACGGAGAGGGAGCAGCGCACGCTCAGATCGTCGTACTCCAAGTGGTGCAGCCGATCGCCGCTGACCGTGAGGAGTTCGGCGAGCCCGTCCGGGGTGAGGGCGCGGCGCGCGGCGAGACGGGCCGCGACGATGCGCAGGGCCAGCGGGAGGCGTCCCGCCAGTTCGATCAGGGGGTGCCCGGCGTCGAGCCCGTCCCGCCCCGAGACGGCGCGCAGGAGCGCCGCGCTGTCCCCGTCGGAGAGCGGCTCCAGCGGGAAACGGCAGGCCCCGTCGAGCGCGGTCAGCGGCGAACGGCTGGTGACGATGACGGCACAGCCGGACCCCGCGGGCAGCAGCGGGCGCACCTGGGCGGCGGTCGCGGCGTCGTCGAGGACCATCAGGGTGCGGGTGGGCGCCAGCAGCGAACGCAGCAACGCGCTGTCCGCGGCCGGGTCTTCGTCCCCCTCCGGGGCGCGCCGCGGCTCCGCGCCGAGGTCGCGCAGGAGCGAGGCGAGGGCCTGGGCGGGGGTGAGCGGGGCCACGCCCGGCGTCGCGCCGTGCAGGTTGACGTAGAGCTGGCCGTCGGGGAACTCCTCGCGGAGTCCGTGCGCCACGTGCACGGCGAGCGCGCTTTTGCCGACGCCTGCCATCCCCGAGATGATCGCCAGGGGCGCGGACCCGGGGCCGGATACTGCTGCACGCAGGGTGTGGACGGTTTCTGTGCGGCCGGTGAAGTGTGCGGGGTTTGGGGGGAGTTGGGCTGGTCTTGGCGCCCGGCGGGTAGGTTCCTGCTCCCCTGGCGGGGCTGCCTCGCTGGGGGTGTTGTGCTTCTGCGGGAGCGTCGTAGCTGGGCGCGCAGTTCCCCGCGCCCCTGACGGGACGCCCTCGCTGGGAGTGTTGTGCTTCTGCCGGAGCGTCGTGGCTGGGCGCGCAGTTCCTCGCGCCCCTGACGGGACGGTCAACAAGGCGGGAGCGTCCGGGTCTTCGGACGGTGCGTCCGGGATGGTGGGTGTGCCGCGCAGGACCTCCTGGTGTGCCTCCCGGACGCCCGCGCCCGGCTCCACGCCGAGTTCGTCCACCAGTCTGCGGCGCAGTTCGCGGTGGACGGCCAGGGCCTCGGCCTGGCGGCCGGTGCGGTGGAGGACCAGCATGAGCTGGCGGTGGAAGACCTCGCGGAGCGGGTGCTGGGCGACGAGGGCCGTCAGTTCGGGGGCGAGCGCCGCGAGGCCCGCGCCCGTGCCGCCGAGTTCGAGTTCGGCGTCGTAGCGCCATTCGAGGGCGAGCAGCCTGGCCTCTTCCAGGCGCGGTACGAGGGGGTGGTCGGCCACCGCTTCGGGGAGGCCGCTCAACGGGGTGCCGCGCCAGAGCGTGAGCGCGTCGGCGGCGTGGGCCGATGCCCGCGTCCAGTCCCGTGCCGCGTGCGCCGCCCGCGTGCGGGCCACCTGGCTCTCGAAGAGCCGTACGTCCAGCTCCCCGTCGGCGACCCGCAGCCGGTATCCCGGCGGCACGGCGCGCAGCCGTTCCGGGTCGTCGAGGAGGCGCCGCAGCCGTGTGACGTGGTTCTGCAGGGACGCCTGCGCGGACGCGGGCGGGAAGTCGCCCCAGAGCGCGTCCTTCAGGGCGCCGAGGGAGACGACCCTGTCCGGTTCGAGGAGGAGCGCGGCCAGCAGGGCGCGCCCCTTCGCGCTGCGCACCGGACGCGGCTCCCCCGCGTCGTCGTACACGGCCGGCGCCCCGAGAAGGCCGAACCTCAGCCCGGACCGCAGCTCGCACCGCTCACTCACGCCGTCTCCCTGTGCCCCCGTGCACACCGTTGGCCACATGTTAGCGATCCGTTGGCGGACACTGATGTGATCACGTCATCGGACCTGGCCCGCCGGTACTCGCGCACAGCGCGTAACTCGGGGGAGTGTCGCCGCCGCGGCTGGGTCCGGGGGCAGAGAGAGAGCCCCGGTCGGCGGAGGTGAACGACCGGGGCTTTCGTCCTGTCCGGGGCCCGGAGTCGGAGTCGGGGGCGCTCAGCCCCTCCGCAGCCCGTTCGCCAGAATCCCGCAGTCCGGCTTCACCGCCCGCCCCGGATCCAGCGCGTTGAGCGCGAACCGCAGCGCGATCGGATCCGTCGCCGTGCCGCTGTGCAGCGTGAAGTCGTACGCACAGTGGTTCTGGAGGAGTACGTTCCGCTCGTCGGGACCGTCGTACAGATACTGGGACTTGTAGGGCGTCACGACGCTGTCGTACTTCGTGGCGGCGACGGCGTACGAGATGCCGGGCAGTGTCAGGCCGCCCTCATTGAGCCGTTTCAGGAAGTCCGAGCCCGCGAGCTGGTCCCAGCAGGCGCCGCACGACACGTCCTTCGCCATCTGGTTCAACGTGACGGCGAGCAGCGGCTGTTCCCTGGCCAGGGTCTCGCGGACGCTCAGGGTGGTGCCGCGGTTGGACGGCGAGATGCCGACGAGCGTGTGCACCTTCTTCGCGCCGCCCTCGAACTTCAGGTACTGGCGCGGCATCATGCCGCCCTGCGAGTGCCCGACGATGTCGACGCGGGCCGCGCCGGTCGCGGCGCGCACGCCGTCCACGAAGACGGCGAGTTCCTTGGCGGACTCGGCGATGGGACCCATGCCGTACATGTCGTCGGCCCCGGTCTTGCCGTAGTCGAGGACGAAGACGCAGCGGCCCGAGGCACGGAAGACCGGCACGGCCATCCCCCACGCCTTGCCGGTGGCAAAAGTGCCGTGGACCAGGACGAGGGGGCGGGGGTGGCGTCGGCCGGGCCTGCACGCCCAGTCGTTGGCGCCCGGCAGGCCGGGGGTGGCCAGCTTCTTCGCGGCGGTGACGGCAGGGTCGCCGGGACGGGGCGCGGCGGGACGGGGCCCCGCGGGAGCCGGATCACCGCGCTCCGGTCCCGCGGTCGCGGCCGCCGGGGGCGCGGCACCGGCGAGGAGGACCAGGAGGAGGGGTACGAGAACGTGGCGGACCTGGCGTACGGGCATGGGGACTCCGAAGGGGGCGGGCGCAGGAGGCGGGGCGGGCGGCAGGTGGGGCAGGGAGCGGGTGAGTCGGGGAGCCGCACGCGGAACGGCCGCACACGGAACACACCGACACACACCGACACGCGCAGACACCCACAGACGTGCAGACGTGCAGACGCGGACGTGCAGACCCTCAGATTCCGGCGTCGGCCCCGACTTCGCACGTCTGTGCGCCCGTACGGATCAACCCGCCTCGTCGCCCGCCGCGCCCTCCGCTCCCTCTCCCGGCAGCCGCAGCGTGAACAGCGACCCCTTCCCCAGCGCACTCTCCGCCGTCACCGTCCCGCCGTGCGCCTCCGTCAGATTGCGGACGATCGACAGGCCGAGACCACTGCCGCCCGTGGCCCGCGTACGGGACTTGTCCGCGCGCCAGAAGCGGTCGAAGACATGCGGCAGGTCGTCGGGGGCGATGCCGGTGCCGGTGTCGGCGACCTCGATGAGCACGGCGTCGGATGTGGTCCGGCAGGTGACGCGGACGCTGCCGCCGTCGGGGGTGTGCCGGATCGCGTTGGAGACGAGATTGCCGACGGCCTGGCGCAGGCGCAGCGGGTCGGCGTTCACGCAGGGGTCGCCGAGCGCCGTCGCACGCAGCCGTACGCCCGCCGCGTCCGCCCGCGCCTGATGGGCCGCCGCCACCTGCTCGGCGATGTCGGCGACGCGCACCGGCTCGCGGTGCAGCCGGAGCGTACCGGCGTCGGCGGCCGCGAGGTCCTGCAGGTCGTCGACGATGTGCTGGAGCAGCAGGGCCTCTTCGAGGAGCGAGGTGACAAGCTCCGGATCGGTCTCGACGACGCCGTCCTCCGCGGCCTCGAGCCAGCCCCTGATGTTGGACAGCGGGGTGCGCAGCTCGTGCGCGACGTCGCTGACCATCGCCCTGCGCTGCTCCTCCAGGGCCTTGCGGTGGGCCGCCATGTCATTGAAGGCGGCGGCCAGTTGACTGATCTCGCCCGCCGAACGGGTGGCCCGCTCCGGGACCGGCGGGCCGTCCGTCGAACCCGACTTCATGCGCCGCGTCGCCGTGGTCAGCGCGCGCAGCGGACGGGTCAGCCGGGTCGCGGCGAGCGCGGTGACGGCGACCGTGACGGCCAGCACGGCCGCCGCGAGTCCGGCGAGGCGGGCGGTGTTGGCCCCCGAGAGGCTGAAGCCGCGGGCGACGGGGGCGCCGTCGGCGCTGGTGATGAAGAGCAGGGCAGGGGTGGAGACGAAGGGGCCGAGCTGCTCGCGGCGGGCGGTGTCGACGCAGGTGGCGGCCGCGGCGTTGGCCTGGTCGGCGGCGGCCTTGGCCCGGTCGGCGGCGCTGGGCCGGGCGGTCGGGGTGGGCGTGGGGGTGGCGCCGGGAGGGGTGCCGGGGGCCTCGCTGGGCACGGCGGCCTCGTGGCCCCCGCCGCCGGAACCGGCACCGGAACCGGAACCGGCGCCAGCGCCGTCCGCGGGCTCGACGGGCGGGTACGTCGGAATGACACCGACCGGCTTCGCGCCGTTCCGCCCGTTCAGGTCGAGGCTGACCGCGACGGGGTCGAGGCCGCGCCGCCTCATGCACGCCTCGACAAGGGAGTTGAGCTTGCCGAGGGCCTTCTGCTCGGTCCGCGTGGGCTGGTCGAGCCCGAGGCCGCGGCAGCGGACCCCCAAGTACATGGCGGGGTCGTCGCCGGGGCCGTCACCGGTCTCCACGACGGGGCGGCCGCCGGGACCGACGACGAGCTCGGCGGGCAGACCGAGCCCGTGCAGACAGGACACGAACTGGTCGGCCTCCTCCCTCAGTCGCGTACGTTCCGACGCGGGGAGCCGGTAGGGGCCGACCGCGCGCGGGTCGATGCGGTCGGCGGACCCGTCCTCCGTGCGGCCCGCGAGCGTCGTGTCCACGGAGAGCGGGTCGACGACGGCGGACGCCTTCGGCGGCAGGGCGGCGGGCCTGCGGGAATCCTTCCCCGCGGCCTTGCCCGCGGGCACCGCCGAGTCCGTGATGACCTTGCGGTCCTGCGTCGTGAGAGCGATCCGGCGCCCGGTCTCCCGGGCCAGCTCCCGCACCGCCTCGTCGGCCCCCCGCCACTCCGGTGCCCCCGCACCGACCCCGAGAAGCCTGTCGTAGATCCGCGCGTCATCGGCGAGCACCTGCCCCTGCTCCTGCCGAATCGCCCCCGACGTCGTCTGCGCCGCAAGCCACGCGGTCGCCGCGATCGACCCCACAGAAACCAGCACGGACACCGCGAGCAGCCGCGTCAGCAGACTCTTCCGAAACGGAATATCACGCGCCACGCAACGCCACCGATGTGCGCTGCGCGCTGGGCGTGGACGGGGCGGATCCCGCCCGGGGGGCGGGGGCGGCGGACGCGCCGCGGGACGCGGGGGCCGGGGACGCGCCGCGGGGCACGGGAGCCGGGGACGCCCCGCGAGGCACGGGAGCCGGAGACGCGCCGCGGGGCACGGGAGCCGCGGACGCGCCGCGGGGCACGGGAGCCGCGGACGGCACGGATGTGCCACGGGGCGCGGTCGGCCCGCGGCGGGCCTCGGGGGCGGGCGGTGCCGACGCCGCACGCGGCGACGCGGAACCAGACGGGGCCGACGCCCGGCGCGGTGCGACGGAGCCGCGGTGGGCCTCAGGGGCGGACGGTACCGACGCCCCACCCGGCGTCGCAGACCCGGACGAGGCCGACTGCCTGAGCGGTGCACCGGACCCGCGACGGGCCTTGGACCCGGGCGGTGCCGACGCCCCACCCGGCGTCACGCCCCCGGAAGGCGTCCCTGCCCCACCCGGCGCGCCGGAGCCGCGACCGGCCTCGGGGGCGGGCGGTGCCGACGCCCCGCGCAGCGGCGCGGAGCCCGGGGGAGCCGACGAGCCGCGCGACGGTGCGGAGCCGGACCGAGTGCCGGGGCGGGCAGTGGGCTCCGGGGGCAGTGGGGGGTCCGTCGGTGAGGGGGGTGTTCTGGCGTCCAGGCCCACCAGCTTGTATCCGATGCCGAAGACCGTGATGAGGCGTGTGGGGCGGCGGGGATCGGTTTCGATCTTCTTGCGGAGGTTGAGGACGTGCACGTCGACCGTGCGGGCGGATATGTAGCCGGAGGAGCCGTGGATCCGGTCGAGGAGTTGGGGGCGGGTGAAGACGCGGTCGGGTTCGCCGGCGAGTGCGGTGAGGAGGTCGAACTCGCCCGGCGTGCACTCCACCATGCGCCCGTCGACCGTGACTTCGTGCCGCACCGGGTCGACGACGAGGCCGTCCACGCGCAGGACGCGCTGCCCGGCGTCCGGCAGCGGGTGGTGGATGCCGCCCGCGCGGCGCAGCAGCGTCCGTACCCGGGCCATCAGCTCGCGCGGACTGTACGGCTTGGTGAGGTAGTCGTCGGCGCCCAGATCGAGCCCCGCGAGCAGGTCGTCCTCCGTGGAGCGGGCGGTGAGCATCAGGATCGGCAGCGCCGTCAGGTCCGGCGGGCCCGTCTCCGTGCGCAGGACGCGCGTGACTTCGAGGCCGTCGGCGCCCGGCATCATCACGTCGAGGATCAGCAGGTCCGGCGTGCTGCGCCGGGCCTCGACGAGGGCGGCGCGCCCGTCATGGACGACGGCGACGGTGTGGCCCTCGCGCTCCAGATAGCGGCGGACCAGCTCGGCCTGTTTCTCGTCGTCCTCCGCGACCAGGACAAAAGCGCACATGGCGTTGAGGATAGGCGGGCCGCGAAGGGGAGACGGGATCCGGACGGCGCCCTGACAGGATCCTCATAACCTCATAAGTGGTCCCGTGGTCCCCCCCCCAGGGCACCCCCCAGGGCACCCGCGCCCCTCACGCCCCCGAAGCCGAGACCTCCCCGTTGGTCCACGCGTACACCGTGTCCCCGCGCACCGCGACCCGGTACTGGTAGTGGTCGCCGCACTCGGCCCGCGCCCCGACCGGAGTGCGGTCCGGCCACCAGGAAGCGTCCAGTTCGGGCCCTCCGACGTGCGGCGCACCCGCCCCGCACGCCTTGCCCTCCGGCAGCCGCACCCCACCGGCACCGGCACCGGCACCGGCCCCCGCATCCGTGAGCGTGAAGCGGATCAGCTTCGCCCCGCCCGTCGTCTTCACCTTCACCTTCACGTTCTTGGCGTCCCGCGGAACCCAGTCGGGCAGGACGAAGGCCAGGTCGCCCTTGGTGGGCGCGTCCGCCGCAGTCGCGAAGGCCCGGGTCTTCTCCTTGAAGACGTGCTCGCTGACGGCGTCCGGCATCAGCGAGCTGTTCTTGAGCGCGGGCGCCGCGACGGCCACGGCACCCGCGGCGGCCAGGCAGCCCGCCGCGACGATGACGACGACACCGGCCTTCTTCTTGCTCAGACCGGTCTCCTTCTTGCTCAGACCGGTCTTCTTCTGGTTCAGGGGCATACGTACCAGTCTTCGGCCCCGGAACCCCGATTTCGTACGGCCGCAGGACGAACGTCCAGGTATGCCAAAAGGCAGAGACCATCCCCCTCAAGATGTACGGAGAGGACGGCACGGCCTGTCCAATACTTGACGTTATGCCCCACCCCGCACCCCACCCGCCGCTCCCTCCACCCCCCTCGCGCCCCTCAGGCCCCGCACTCCCCCCACGCCGCTCCCCCTTCTCCCCCGAGCCGTACACCACCTGGCACCTGATCCGCGCCGCCCTGGAGGCCCTGGCGGGCGGCGCCCTGCTGCTGCTCACGTACACGGGCATCAGCTCGGCCGTCACCGGGCTGCCGCGCGGCGGCAAGATCGCGTACGGCGTCGCGGTGCTGCTCACGCTCGTGGTGCGGCGCCGGTTCCCGGTGGGGAGCCTGCTCGTGCTCGCCGCGCTGGCGGGCGCGATGCCGCCGGCGGGGCTGCTCGTCGCGGTGGCCGCGTATCCGGCGGCGCGGCAGCTCGCCGAGCCGCGCCGCAGGGTCGCCGTGCTGCTGACGGCCTCGGCGCTGACCATGCTGGTGGCCTCGGTGACGGCGCGGCCGATGGCGGTGGGCAGCTGGCAGTACGGGCTCGCGCTCGGGGCGATGCTCGCGGCCGCGACGGTGATCGTGCCGGGGCTCGTCGGCACGGCGGCCGGGCAGCAGGACCGGCTGCTGCGGGCGCTGCGGGACCGTACCGCCGCGGCCGAGCAGGCGCGCCGCCTCGCCGACAGCGAGTCCCGCATCCACGAGCGTTCGCGGATCGCCGCCGAGATGCACGACCTGGTGGGCCACCGGCTCAGCCTCATCTCGCTGCACGCGGGCGGCCTGGAACTGGCCCTCGGCAAGCAGGCCCCCGACCTGCGCGACGAGGCGACCTTGCTGCGCAAGGCCACCCGGGACGCGATGAACGAACTCCGTGAAGTCCTCGGCGTACTGGGCCCGTTGGGGCGCGACACCGGCACGAACGCCCTCACCGACGCGACCGGCACGCGTCCCGACATCGAGGCGCTCGTCGAGGAGTCGCGCGGCGGCGGCATCCCGGTGGCGTTCACCTGGGAGGGCCCCGACCTGGGCGCCGCGGAGGGCCCTTCGGTGCGCAGGGCGGTCCACCGGGTCGTACGGGAGTCACTGACGAACGTGCACCGGTACGCGACGGGGGCGCAGGTCACGGTGGCGGTCGCGCACACCGACGACGAGGTGCGGATCGCCGTGCGCAACGGGGCCCCGCCGCGCCCGCCCGCGGCGGCGACCGGACTCGGCACCGGGCGCGGGCTCGTCGGGCTGCGCGAGCGGGTGGCGCTGCTCGGCGGCACGTTCGACGCGGCCGCGGCGCCCGGCGGCGGCTTCGACGTGACGGCGGCGATCCCCACGGGCCCGGACGCGGCGAGCCGCGCGGAGCCGCTGCCGGGGCCTCCGCTGCCGGACACGACGGCGGAGGAGGGCGCGGTCGGCGGCATCCAGGGGCGGATCGCGGGCGTGCTCACGACGGTCCTCGGCATGGGCGGGGTGGCCCTGATGCTCGGCCTCGGACTCGGCCTGGTGAGCGAGGCGCGACCGGGCCCTGACCTGGCGGAACGGCAGGAGGTGCAGGTCGGCATGACCAAGGACGAGGTGGAACGTTCGGTGCCGTCCGACAGCGAGGCGGTCAGGGCCGCGGCGGCCGGGCGCGGTCCCGCGGTGCCCGCGGGGACGACGAGCTGCCTCTATCCGTACGTGGGCGGGTCGGGCGGCGACGGGACGGCGGACGAGGAGAGTGCTGACCGTTTTGCGGTGACTCGCTACTGTTTCCGGGATGATGTCCTGACAGCCATCGATCACTTCACCGTCCCGCTGGCCAGACCGTAGGAGCAGCCATGACGACGCCGCCGCAGACTCCCCCGACGCCTCCGACGACGATCCGCGTCCTCCTCGCCGACGACGAGGAGATGATCCGGCACGGCGTCCGCATGATCCTCCAGTACGCCAACGGCATCGAAGTGGTCGGCGAGGCGGTGAACGGCGCCGAGGCGGTCACGCTCGCCGCCGAGCTGCGGCCCGACGTCGCCCTCGTCGACATCCGGATGCCCGTGCTCGACGGCCTCGCGGCGATCGGACCGCTGATCGCGCTCGACCCGAAGCCGCAGGTCGTCATGCTCACCACGTTCGGCGACGAGGAGAACGTGACGCGCGCCCTGCAGGCGGGCGCGGGCGGCTTCCTGCTCAAGGACGAGGGCCCCGACGAACTGATCCGCTCCGTGCGGGCGGCGGCCGCGGGCGACGCGGTGCTCTCGCCCGGCGTGACCGGAACGGTCATCAAGCGGATGCTGCAGGGCGGCGCCGCGACCTCCACGGGCGCTCCGGGACCGGCCACGGCCGAGGACCGTCTGGCCTCCCTCACCGAGCGCGAACGCGAGGTCCTCGCCATGCTCGGCGCGGGCCTGCCGAACCTGGAGATCGGCCTGCGGCTCGGCATCGGCGTGGGCACGGTCAAGACCCATGTGGCCGCGGTCCTGGACAAGACGGGCAGCGACAGCAGGGTGCAGGCGGCGCTGCTCGCGCACCGGGCCGGACTGGCTTCCTGAGGGCGCGCCGCCAGGGCGGCGGACGGTTCACAGCTGCCGGAGGCGGGCCTCCAGGGCGCGGGCCCGCTCATGGTGACGCGCCGCCGCCACCGGCCGCCCGAGGGCCGCGGCGAGATCACCCGCGTACCGGTCCACAGGACCGAAGCCGACAAGGCCGCTCCCCGCCCCGGCCAACTCCCCGCAGGCAGGGAGCAGTTCGTCGTACAGCCGCTCCATCAGGACCGGATCGTCCCCGTCGGCGACGGCGAGCCGGGCGTGCAGACAGAGGCGGGCCTCCAGGAGGAGGTCGGGCGGGGAGGGCGGCAGGTCACCGGCGCGGAGGCCCCGTCCGCGGGCGGGGCCGAGGACGATGGGGCGGCACCAGGGTTCGTACGGCCCGAAGTCGAGGTCGGAGAGATCGCCTGCAGGGCCCTCATCAGAACCCCCAGCCGATCCCGGTCCGCCTGGTCCGCCTGATGCGCCCGCCCCGACCCGCAGACTCAGCAGGGCCAACGGCAGCAGCCCCTCGCTCAGCCCCGTCATGCCGGTCTCCGGGAGGCGGGCCGCCGCGGCGACGTACGCGGAGCGCGCCTCGTCCGTACGCCCGGCCACGGCCGCCTTCAGCGCGGCGTACCACTCGGTGAACACCCCGACGAGGGGCAGCTCGTACCGCCCGGCGAGCCGGTCGGCGGCCTCGGCGTGCGCGTCGGCATCGGCGAACTCGGCGCGTGCGCACAGCGCCTGAAGACACATCAGATGCCCCAGCACTTCGAACCCCATCAGACCGCCACCACCGCCACCACCGCCACCACTGCCTCCTCCCCCGGCGATATCCACCAACTCCCTCCCGATGAGCAGCCGTTCGGGGGCGAGCCCGGCCCGCTCGAAGGTGTGCATGAAGCGCGCGTTGAGGGCGAAGGAGAGGAGAGCGGGGTCGGGGGCGAAGGAAGAATCGGCACCGGCGTCGGGGGCGGAGACAGGATCGGCGTCGGGGCCACGCCCGTCACCGAGCCGCCCCCGCGCCAGCGCCTCCGCCTCGGCGGCCGCCGCACGCCCCCGCGGCCCCGCCGCGCCGCGCAGCTCCATGGCGACCGTGCTGAGCAGCCGCGACCGCGTCGCCCGGCTGCCCTCCGGGAGGGCGACGAGCGTGCGTTCGGCGGCGTCGACGACGCGGCGCGAGAGGGCCTCGTCGTCGTTGCGGGTCCAGTTGGCGGGTACGTCGAAGGCGCCGATGACGCGGGCCGTCAGCTCGGGATCGCCGATCCGCTCGGCGTCGGCGAGGGCGTCCGAGCGGTACTGCCTGGCGCGCGCGAGGCCACCGGTGACGGCGAGGGCGCGGACGAGCCCCATGACGAGTTCGAGCCGTGCGCGCGAGGCCTCGCGGCCGGAGTGACGGACCCGGTCGTGGGCGTCGAGCGCCGCCTGCCACAGGCGGGCCGCCCGGTGCGGGGCCGCGCCCTGTTCGGCGCGGCGCGCGGCACGGCCCGCGTGGTGGACGGCGCGGGCGGCGGTCGCGCGGGTGCCCGCGCGCAGGTAGTGGTCGGCGAGGGCGTCGACGTCGTACGGGCGCAGCGTCTCGATGGTCTCGGCGACGGTGGTGTGCCAACGGCCGCGGCGGGCGCGGGAGATGTCCTCGTACAGCGTCTCGCGCACCAGGGCGTGGGCGAACTGCAGCCGGTCCGGGCCGAGTTCGACCAGGAAGCCGCGGTCGACGGCGGCGTCGACCGCGTCGAGCACCAGCTCCTCGGCGCCGCCCGCGAGCGGGACGAGGAGATCGAGGTCCACGTCGGGCCCGATGACGGCGGCCTGCCGCAGCACGGTCCGCGCCCCGTCCTCGAGCGCGGCGAGCCGGTGCCGGATGACATCGCGTACGCCGACGGGCACGCCGGAGAGCGCGGAGCCGCCCTCCGTGGCGCACAGACGGGCCAGTTCGCGTACGAAGAAGGGGTTGCCGCCGCTGCGGGCGTGCACGGCGCGGACGTCGGCGGGCGCCACGTCGTCGCCGGCGACGGCACGCACGAGCGCGGCCACGTCGTCCGCGCCGAGCCCGCCGAGCACGACCCGCACGGGTTCGCCGCGCGCCACCCGCCCGAGCAACGCGCCCAACCGCTCCGGGACTTCGGTCTCCCGGTACGTCCCGACCAGCATGATCCGGTCCGCCCGCGCCCCGGCCGCCGCGACCACGGCCTCCAGCGCCTCCAGCGTCTCGTCGTCGGCCCACTGCAGATCGTCGAGTACGAGGAGCAGAGGGCGCCCCGCGCGATCCACGACACCGCGCAGCAGCCCGACGAGTTCCCGCCCCCGCCGGAACCGGTCACCGGCACCACCGTCCGGAACGGCCCCCTGCCCGCCCGCACCGGGCCACGCCCCCGCGTCCAGCTCCGCCAGGATCCGCGTCCAGGGCCACGCCGCCGGTACGCCCTCGTGCTCCGGGCACCGCCCCCACGCGGTGATCCAGCCGCGGGCCGCGAGCCGCGCGGTCAGCTCCTCGGCAAGCGCGGTCTTGCCCGCGCCCGCGTCCCCGGACACGAGCCCGACCATGAGCCGCCCCGCACCGGCCTCGCGGGCACCCCCGTCCAGCAGCGCCAACTCCCGCTCACGCCCGACGAAGTGACGCACGGGACCAGGTCGTACGTCCTGCTCCGCACCGAGGACCGCGGCAGGGGCGGCCGCCGCGCCCACAGCCGGAACGCCCGACGACGCAGCCCCGCCCCAGCGATCCCCCGACAACCCCGGATCCTGCGCCAACACCCCCGCCTCAAGCCGCCGCAGCTCGGGACCGGGATCCACGCCGAGCTCCGTGACGAGGACGCGGCGGGCGCGGCGGAGGGCGGTGAGGGCGTCGCCCTGGCGGCCGGAGCGGTAGAGGGCGAGGGCGAGCAGGCGCCACGACTCCTCGCGCCAGGGGTGCTCGGCGACCTGGGCCTCCAGATCGAGGACGACCTCCCCGGTCCCGCCGAGCGCGAGCGCCCCCGCCGCACGGCGCTCGACCGCGAGGAGCCGCAGCCCTTCGAGGCGCGCGGCCTCGGCCCGCGTCCAGTCCGCACCGGCCCACTCGGCGTACGCGGGCCCGCGCCACAGCGCGAGCGCCCCGTCGAGACGCCGCACGGCGGGGCCGGGGCGTCCCGCTTCGAGCAGTTCGCCCGCGCCGCGCACCGCCGACTCGAAGCGCCAGGCGTCGACCGCGTCGGACGCGGGACGCAGCGCGTAGCCGGGCCCGACGGTGACGAGGAGACGGGCGGGGGCCCGCGGCGGACGGCCGGGTTCGAGGGCGCGGCGCAGGGTGGAGACGAACGTCCTGATCGCGCCGACGGCGGCGGGCGGCGGATCGTCCCAGAGGTCGTCGACCAGCCACTCCAGCGGCACGACCTTGCCGCGCGCGACCAGCAGCCGGGCCAGTACCGCCCGGTGCATCGGTCCCTTGAGGTCGAGCGGGACCCCGTCCTTGTCGCAGGCGCCCACGCCGCCGAGCACGGTGAACCCCGCCGCAGGCTCCTGCGGCGGCCGGGCGGAGCCCCCTGCTTGCTGCGGCACCCCGTCAACGTACCTGCTCAGCGGCGTCCGCAGAGTCGACGCTGATCCACTGCTGATCGACCGGGCCCACCCTCTCCGTATGCACAAGAACACCGCCCCCACCCCCCGTATCGACGGCTTCGCGTACCACCGGATCGACGTGGCCGAAGGCGTGGCGCTGAACGCCGCCGTCGGCGGCACCGGCACCCCCGTCGTCCTGCTGCACGGCTTCCCGCAGACCCATCTGATGTGGCGGCACGTGGCGGCCGAACTGGCCCTCGACCACACCGTCATCTGCCCCGACCTGCGCGGCTACGGGGCCAGCGACAAGCCCGCCGCGGACACGGAGGCGACGTACGCCAAGCGGACGATGGCGGCCGACGTCGTCGCGCTGGCCCGGGCGCTCGGGCACGACAGGTTCGCGCTCGCCGGGCACGACCGCGGCGCGCTGGTCGCGATCAGGGCGGGCCTCGACCACCCGGACGCGGTCACGCACCTCGCCTCGATGGACGTCATGCCGACGCCCGACATGTGGGAGGTGATGCGCGGCACGACCGCCGCGGTCGGCTTCCACCTGTATCTGATGGCGCAGCCGCCCGGCCTGCCGGAACGGATGATCGAGGCATCGGCGGACGCGTTCTTCGGCCACTTCCTCGACATCTGGACACGGGACCCCGCGGCCATCCCCGACGACGTACGGGCGGCCTATCTGAAGGCGTCGCGCGAGGCGGTCCCGTCGATCGTCGCGGACTGCCGCGCGTCGGCGACGATCGACCTGGAGCACGACACCGCCGACCGCCTCGCAGGACGCACCCTCGGCATGCCGGTCACGGTGCTCCAGCAGGACTGGGGCGCCGCGCTCGGCTTCGACGCCGCCGCGCGCTGGCGGACGTGGGCGCCGCGCCTTGAGCATCTGACCGTGTCATGCGGCCACTTCATGGCGGAGGAGGCCCCGGCCGAGACGACGAAGGCACTGCGCGACCTGCTGGCGCGCTGAGCGCTCCGCGGCCGACGGCTCTCACCCGGCGGCCACCGAGGCCAGCACCCCCAGCGCCTCCGCGAGAACCTCCGGCGGCGGCGAAGCAAGCCCGATCCGTACGGCGTCCGGGGCGAAATGCCCGCCCGCGGCGAAGGCCGTACCGGGCGTGACGGCGACACCGCGGGCGGCCGCCGCGGCGACGAACGCCTCGGCCCGCCACCGCGAGGGCAGTTCCCACCAGCAGTAGTAGGCGCGCGGATCGGTACGGACCCGCCCGCCCGCACGGACCCGCCCCGCCGCGTCCACCCCGAGCCGCTCCCGCACGATCCCCTGCCGTACGGCCGCGTCGGCGCGCTTGGCGTCGACGACCGCCGCCACGGTCCCGTCGGCGGTCCACCGCACGGCCGCCTCCAGATGGAAGGCGGCGGCCGTCCACGCCCCGGACCGCAGGCCGCGCGAGAGATCGTCGAGCAGATGGGGCGGCGCGGCGAGCATGCCGACGGTGAGACCGGGCGCGAGCCGCTTGGAGAGGCTGTCGACAAGGACAGTGCGACCGGGGGCGTACGCGGCGAGCGGCGGTGGCGCGTCGGGCGCGAGAAACGCCCAGGTGGCGTCCTCGACGGCGGTGATCCCGCACTCCGCCACGACGGCGGCCAGCTGGACCCTGCGCCCCTCACCCGCCGTCAGGGACAGCGGATTCTGCAGGGTCGGCTGTACGTAGACGGCGCTGAGGGCAGCACTCCGGTGCGCGTCGGCGAGCGCCTCAGGGACCATCCCCTCCCCGTCCACGGCAACCGGCACGAGCCGCACGCCGATCCGCTCGGCGATCGCCTTCACCAAGGGGTACGTCACTTCCTCGACGCCCACGCGGCCGCCGGGCGCACAGAGCGAGGACAGCGCGGCGGCGATGGCCTGCCGGCCGTTCCCCGCGAAGAGCACCCGCTCCGGCTCCGGCCACCACCCGCTCCTCGCGAGCACCTCGGCAGCGGCCTCACGCGCCTCCGGCGTACCCGAGGGAGCGGCGGTGCGGGTGGCCTCCATCAGCACATCGGCCCTGAGCAACGGGGTGAGCCCCTTGCTCATCAGCGCGGACTGCCCCTCCACCAACGGGTAGTTGAGCTCAAGATTGACGCTTGACCCCCCAGAACCAGCCCCAGCCCCCATGCCCACCTCGACCGCCCGCTCGGTGAGGGCGGTGGCCCCGGTGTGCGGGGCGGCAGCGCGCACGAAGGTCCCGCGCCCCACCTCGCCCACGACGAGCCCGCGTCGCGTCAGCTCGCCGTACACGCGGATGGCCGTGGAATTGGCGATCCCCCGCGCCCGAGCGAACGCCCGCTGCGTCGGCAACCGCTCCCCCGGCCGCAGCGTTCCCCCCTCGATCTCCCTGGCCACCTCATCCGCAACCTCCCGAAACGCATCCCGCCCCACACGCCACCTCCGCCGGCACCGTATCCCTTGCCCACCGCCCCCAACCTTGCCCCTCCGTTCACGCCCCCTGCACCGTGGGCTGTACCCGCCTGCGCCGGGCCTGCGCCTCCGTCAGCGGCCCCCTGCACCGTGGGCTGTGCCCACCCGTGCCGCCCAGCGGCACGACTGCCCACAACGGAGCGACCACGCACCCGCACCCGCAAACGCTCGCGAGGGGACGTGGGGGTATGTGCGCACGGAGCACCTCGACCCACCCTGACGGCAAACACTGACCGAGGCATCCGCCACGGGATAGCGAGTACGCACATACCCCCGCGGCCCCGCCCCACAGCCGAACCCAAGGCGCCCCCGCCAGCATTGCACCGAGAGCAAAGATCCTATTGCACCGCCAACTCCCCCCGCCCTAGCCTCACTTCATGCCCACCGCACACATCAACGGCACAACCCTCACGTACGACGACGAGACCCCAACCACAAGCCCCACCCCCACCCCCACCCTCGTCCTCATCCACGGCCACCCCTTCGACCGCTCCATGTGGACCCCACAACGCCACACCTTCGCCCCCACCCACCGCATCATCACCCCAGACCTCCGCGGCTACGGCGAATCCGCACTCAACGCCGCACCCGGCGCCACCCCCACCTTCGCCACCCCCACCTTCGCCACCTTCGCCGAAGACATCGCAGCCCTCCTCGACCACCTGGACGTAAGGGAATTCGCCCTGGGCGGCCTCTCCATGGGCGGCCAGATCGCCATGGAGTGCTACCGCCAGTTCCCGGACCGCATCACGGGCCTGCTCCTGGCCGACACGTTCCCCGCGGCGGAAACCCCGGAGGGCAAGGCGCACCGCAACGCCATGGCGGACCGCCTCCTGGCCGAGGGCATGAAGGGCTACGCGGACGAGGTCCTGGACAAGATGGCGGCCCCGTACAACACGGAGGCGGCCGCCCACGTACACCGCATGATGCTGGCCGCCCCACCCGAAGGAGCCGCCGCGGCCCTCCGCGCCCGCGCCGAACGCCCGGACTACCGCGCCCTGTTGACCAGGGTCACGGTCCCGTCCCTCGTGGTCGTGGGCAGGGACGACACATACACACCGGTCGCCGACGCCGAGGCGATGCACGCCGCGCTCCCCGACTCCGCACTGCACGTCATCGAGTCGGCGGCGCACCTCCCCAACCTGGAACGCCCCACGGAGTTCAACGAGGCGATGGCCACCTGGCTGACCCGCATCCCGGCACCGTCACCCCACGCCTGACACGAGCACCCACCCCCCGCCCCCGCCCAACCCCCACCCCTACCAGCTGGGCCGGGCCCCCACCCCACCGTCCACGACAAGGTCGACCCCGCTGATCCAGGAAGCGGCGTCCGACGCGAGGAACACGCACGCGTTGCCGATGTCCTCGGGCCGCCCGAGCCGGCCGAGCGGCGCCGCGCGGCCCCACCGCGCCACGCCGTCCGGCCAGTCCTCCGCGAGCCCGGGCCGGTCGACGAGGCCGGGCGAGACGCTGTTGACGCGGATGCCGAGGGGCCCGTATTCGAGGGCGGCGGAGCGGGCGAACATGATGAGGGCGGCCTTGGACGCGCTGTAGTGGGCGTGGCCGGGCGCAGGGCTCGAACCCTCGATCGACGCGATGTGGGTGATGGAGCCGCCGCCGTCCTGACCGGCCATGACGCGGGCCGCGGCCTGCGTGCAGCAGAACGCGCTCGTCACGTTCGCCTCGGACAGCGCACGCCACTCCGCGGCGGTCATGCCCGGCAGGGCCCGCACCGGCTGGATCCCCGCGCAGTTGACCAACGCGTCGAGCCGCCCCCGCCAGGAGAAGGCGGCATCGACGAGCCGACGACACTCGGCCTCCACCAGGTCGCCACCCTCACCACCCTCACTGGACTCACCGGACTGACCAGGCTCACCGAACTCACCGAACTCACCGGACTGACCGGACTGACCGGACTGACCGGGCTCACCGAACTCACCGGACTGACCGGGCTCACCGGACTCGCGGGACTCACCTCCCCCGCCACTCTCCGCCCCGGCCAGATCCGCCCGCACGGCGACAGCCGCACCCCCCGCGCCCTCGACCCGCGCCACCAGCTCCGCGGCCCGCGCCCCACCACTGCGGTAATGCACCACGACCGCGGCCCCCGCCTGCGCGAACCTCCGGACGATCCCCGCACCGATGGTCCCGCTCGCCCCGGTCACCAGCACGACGCGCCCGGCAAGCCGAGGCAAGGACGCATCCGGCACCCACGCACCCTCCGCCTCCGCCTCCGCCTCCGCCTCCGCCTCCGTCTCACTCAACGTCATCACCCATCCGCAGAGGCTCCCCCACCCGGCACAACTCCCGAATAAGCCCCGCCCGCCCGGGATATCGCACGCTCAACTCCTCCGGATCCCCGCCCTCGTAATCCACGGCAAGGAACCCGGGCGCCATCGTCGTACCAAAGAGAGCCCACCCATGCGGCCCGCCACGCGCGACGCGCGCCCCCATCCAGGTCCCAGCGGGAACGACAAGCTGCACCTGTCCCCCTGCACCACCGCCCCCGCCGCCCCCGCCGCCCCCGCCGCCCCCGCCAAGCGCAACAAGCCGATCCGCCCCATCGGGCGCGAGAAGAAGCACCTCCAACGCGTCACCCGCGTAGAAATGCCAGACCTCATCGTTCGGCAGGCGGTGCAACGCGGAGAAGTCACCTGGTTCCCGGGTCAGCAACGCGATGATCGCGGACCCGGCGGGACGCCCGTCGGCGTCCGGCGGTCCGGCCCAGACGCGCCGATAGAGCCCGCCCTCCACGGGCAGCGGCCGCAGCCCATGCCGTGCGATCACTTCCTCAGCGGTTTCGACCATGGCCGATCGCTCCCCGCCCCAAGACCGTCATAACCACGCGCATCGCCACTCCTGTCCATGAAGGGGTCGTATCCACCCCTTATTCCGTTCTTTCGGCTTCGACCCCTATGGAGGGTGATGTGCAGGGTGATGTGAGTACTCCGGTCTTCGAGGACATATCCGTGGCGCGCGACTGCCCCTGCGCGGGCTGCGCGCGGGAGCGGCTCGAACTGCGCGCGTCCGGCGGCTCCCGGGCCAGTACGCGCGCGGCGGCCGCCGTGGCGCTCGGCGCGGTGCTGACGGGCACGGGAGCGGGCGCGGCGCACGCCTTGGAGCAGCCGTCCTTCGCGACGCAGGCCACGACACCGCAGGGACAAGGCGCCCCGGGCCCACTCGTCGCCCGACCGGCGTCGACCCGACCAGCGACCGCCCAAGCCGCAACCGCCCTGGCGGCAACCACCCAGGCCACGGCCACAACCACCGTCACAAGAACCGCATCCACCCCGATGCGCCTGACCCGCGCGCAGATCATGGCGCGCGCCCAGACCTGGGTCGACGCCCGGGTGTCGTACAGCATGGGCGCGTACTACCAGGGCTACCGCAAGGACTGCTCGGGCTATGTGTCGATGGCCTGGGGCCTCGGCAGCAATCAGTGGACGGGCAGCCTCGCCGCCTATGGCGTACGCATCAGCAAGAGCCAGCTGAAGCCCGGCGACATGCTGCTGTTCCACAACCCGTCGAACCCGAGCGCCGGTTCGCACGTGACGATCTTCGGCGGCTGGACGGACTCGTCGAAGACCCGCTACATGGCGTACGAGCAGACGCGGCCGCACACGCTGAAGCGGTCGACGCCGTACGCGTACTGGAACAACTCGGGCCGCTACGTGCCCTACCGCTACAAGTACCTCGCGGAGGGCGGCGGCTCCGGCGGCTCGTCGGGCACCGCGTTCCCCGGTGCGTCCGCCTTCGGCCCCGGGGCGGTCAACGGTCACATCACCGAGCTCGGCAGGATGCTGGTCAAGCGCGGCGGCGGGAAGTTCTACCGGGAGGGCCCGGGCCCGCGCTGGTCGGACGCCGACCGCAGGGCGACGCAGGCGTTCCAGAAGGCGCAGGGCTGGCAGGGCTCGGAGGCGGACGGCATTCCGGGGCCCGCGACCTGGCGCTATCTGCTGGAGGGCAAGGGCAAGAACATCGGCGGGGGCTCGGGCGGCGGCGGCACGGGCGGCGGCGGAAGCTCGGCCACCGCGTTCCCCGGCAAGCAGCACTTCCGGCCGGGCCAGTCCAACGCCCACGTCACCAAGCTGGGCAAGCAGCTGGTGAAGAAGGGCTACGGCAAGCACTACACGCAGGGCCCGGGCCCGCGCTGGTCCGAGTCCGACCGGCGCAACGTGGAGGCGTTCCAGCGGGCCCAGGGCTGGCGGGGCCCGGACGCGGACGGCTACCCGGGTCCGGAGACGTGGCGCAGACTCTTCCGCTGACGCGACCCACGCGACCCGCATGCCCCGCATGCCCCGCATGCCCCGCGTGACCCACGCACCCGCGTGACCCGCACGACGGACGGCGCCCGCACCCCCGCGGCGGGCGCCACCGCCCACACCGTCCACCACCCCCACGTACGCACACCCCCTACGTACGCGCCCCGTCCCCCCTCACCCGCTGCGGCAACGCCGAATTGACGTCCCGCAACTGCCTCCCGCCCTCCCGGCACCTCGCGCACCGATGCAGATGCGAGGAGACGGCCGCGGTGTGCCGCCGCACGGAACGCCCCCGCAAGGAGGCCACGACGCGGTCCATGACGTCGGCGCATTCCGCGTCGGCGGGGCTCACATGGCGGCGCAGATATCCGGCCCGCAACGCCTCTTTGGACCGGTAGACGAGCGAGGAGGCGGCGCTGGACGCGATCCCGAGCCGCTCCCCGATCTGCCGCGCGCCCTTTTCCTCGAAGGCGAAGAGCCGTACGGCGATACGGCGTTGCTCGGAAAGCCCGAGGAACGCCTCACGGGCACACGCCGCGTCGAAGTGCGCCGTGGCCCGGCAGGAGTGTTCACCGGGCCGGTCGGGCAATTCGGCGACGGGGAGTTCCCGGTGGCGCCGCGCGGCGATCCGGGCGGCGGCCCTGCGCACGGAAACCCTCAGATATCCGGGGACGTTGCCGACGGGACCGCGGCCGCCGCGCAGTGCCTGCAAAAGCCCGAGCATCGCCTCGGACACGGCGTCCTCGGCATCGGCCGCACTGCCGCGCGTACAGCCGACGGCACACTGCCGGGCCATCGCCACATGGCGTTCCCACAGCACACGGAATGCCCGCGGATCTCCGCCGCGGACCTGCTCGCACAGCTCCGAATCCTCGATGTCATCGGCGTACTCGATGTCATGGGCGTACTCGGCGTACTCGGCAGCCTCGAAACTCTCGACGTGCACGAACTGGCCTTTCGGTTGTGCGGAATGCGCTGCGATTCAGCGTTCCGCGCACCGTCAGGCAGGTTGCGCCACCAAAGTGGACACTTCACACCAAAGGGAGACAACTGCCCGCACCTTTGGTCACACCGCCACCACTGACACCACCCGCACCATCCGCAGCGCCTCCCGCACCGCCCCCATCGACCCCGCCCGAAAGCCCCAGCTCATACGCCAGGATGGCCGCCTGCGTCCGGTTCTCCAGGCCGAGCCTGCGCAGGATCCGCGACACATACGTCTTCACGCTGGTCAGCGACAGATGCAGCGCCTCGGATATCTCCTTGTTGCTCATTCCGGCGCCGACCAGGGCGAGCACCTTCACTTCGCCCTCGCCGAACGACGCGACTTTCCCGGCGAGTTCCGCGACCCGGGGAAGCCGCGCACGCGGCGCGGGGCGCGTCATCAGACGCTTCATGACGGAGTGCGAGAGAACACTCGCACCGGCCGCGACGGAGCGTACGGAAGAGAGCAGTTCACGCGGTGAGGAGGTCTTCAGGAGAAGTCCCGCCGCACCAGCCTCGAATGCCGCGAGAACCGCTTCATCGGTGTCGTAGTTGGTCAGGACAAGTACCCGTGCGGAAGGCGTGGAACGGGCCAGTTGAATCGTCGCGTCAATTCCGTCGACACCCGGCATGCGCAGATCGAGAAGCACCACGTCGGGGACGAGTTCCCGGGCCATGCTCACCACTTCGGCACCGTCGCACGCCTCACCCACGACCACCATGTCGTCGGCCGCGCCGAGCAGGGTGCGCAGGCCCGCGCGTATCACGGGCTGGTCATCGGCGACGAGTACGCGAACCACGTTCATTCTTGCCTTAATTGAAGCGCGGGTGGTCGTGTCATGCGCTTGATAATAACGGGGAGTCCCCTCAACTCCGGCTTCCGGCTCAGGACTTTCGACCATTACGGAAAGCCGCCGGGAGAACGTAAAGTCCTATACCGGGATCGGTGTACAGCGCGACGAGCCAGGTGACGACGTGACAGGCAGACAGGCAGACGGGCCGCACTCATGAGTACGCGGAGGGCACCCCGTCGAGCCATCCGCGCCTGGGCCGCGCAACCCCCCGCCCGGCGCGCCGCGATCACCGACGTGTCGATCGCCGTCGCCGTCCTGGTGCCGTCTCTCATCGCCCTGCCCTCGGGCGGCGGCGACCTGCTCCGGGTGCGGCTCGTGACGCTGCTGCTCGCCGGCGCCCTGCTCGTACCGCGCCGCCGTGTCCCCTGTCTCGCGCTGCTCGCGGCCTCCGTGGCCACGCTCCTCGACTACTCCTCGCGGCTCACCATGATGGCCGCGTCCTACGCCGTAGCCGTCTACCAGCGGCGCTTCCGGGTCGCCGTCCTGCTGCTGCCCGTACTCCTCGGCATCCTGTACTCCCTGGACGTACCGCCCGACGACCGGCTCGACCTGGACGGGCTCGTCGCCTTCACCGCGGACGTCCTGCTGCCCGCCCTGACCGGCTTCGCCGTGCGCCGGCAGCGCCGCTACGGACGGGCCGTACGGCGTGGCAACCGCATCGTCGACGGACTCATCG
Organism: Streptomyces sp. NPDC059002; assembly: GCF_042740435.1. Classification (NCBI taxonomy): domain Bacteria; kingdom Bacillati; phylum Actinomycetota; class Actinomycetes; order Kitasatosporales; family Streptomycetaceae; genus Streptomyces; species Streptomyces sp. NPDC059002. Next base: position 61,739 of record NZ_JBHYJI010000007.1, read on the forward strand.
AAGGCACCGCCGACCTCGCCGTCGAACGGGAAAGGGCGCGCCTGGCCAGGGACCTGCACGACGGCATCGGACACCAGCTCAGCATCGCCGCCCTCTACGCGGGCGTACTCGAACAGCGGGCCGCGGGCGACGAGCGCCTGAGCGCCCCCGCGCGCACCGTCCAGGACGCCTGCGCGGGCGCCGCACGGCAGCTCTCCGGCGTCCTCGGCGTGCTGCGCGGCCAGGGCGGCACGGCCGAGAGGACCGACCCGCGGGGCTCCATCACGGAGCTGGTGCACTCGCTGCGCGCGGCGGGACTCGACGTGCGCTTCCCCGCGGCACAGGGCCCCGCGGTCCTGCTCCCCCAGGAAACGGCGCTCACCGTCTTCCGCATCGCGCAGGAGGCGCTCACCAACGCCCTCAAGCACGCGCCGGGCGCCCGCGTCGACGTGACGCTGGAGCGGGACGGCACCGGCACGGTCACCCTGCGCGTGGTCAACGGCCCGGCCCGGCACCCCCGCTGGGGCGCGCCGTCGAGCGGCCTCGGCCTGCGCGGCATGCGGGAACGCGCCCAGGCCTGCGGGGCGACGCTCGCCACGGGCCCGCTGCCGGAGGGCGGCTTCGCGGTACGCCTCGACGTACCGCTCCCCGACGGACCGACCCGCTCCGCCCCGGACCAATCCGCGGACCGCGCCGCCCCGAATCAAGGGGGAGAGACGGCGACCTGACGGGTGTTCCGGCGGCCGGGCCCGCGCGGCGCGACCGCCCCGCGACGAGGAGGCCCTGCCGATGGCCACGACAGCCGGGACGACCGCACGATCCGTGCCGCCCAAGCCATCCGCGCCCCCCGCGCCGGCCACCCCGCCCGACATCCGGCAGCCCCGATGAGGCCCACCGAACGCGGCGCCCCCGCCGCCCCGCCCCCGCCCTCCCGGGCCGTCCTCGACGCCCATCTGATGGACGTGGCGCGCGGCGACCAGGACGCCTTCGCCCGGGTGTACGACGCCGTGAGCGGCCCGGTGCTCGGCCTGGTCCGCAGCGTGCTCCGGGACCCCGCGCAGTCGGAGGAGGTCACCCAGGAGGTGCTCGTCGAGGTCTGGCGGACCGCGGCCCGTTTCCGGCCCGAGAAGGGCAGCGCGATGACCTGGGTGATGACCCTGGCGCACCGCCGCGCGGTGGACCGGGTGCGGTCGGCGCAGGCGAGCACCGAGCGGGAGCACCGGGCGGCGCTCCTCGCCGAGCTGCCCGCGTACGACGAGGTGGCCGAGCAGGTCGAGGCGCGCCTGGAACAGCAGCGGGTGCGGCGCTGCCTGGGCGCGCTCACCCGGCTCCAGCGGGAGGCGGTGACCCTCGCCTACTACCGGGGACTCACCTACCGCGAGGTCGCCCAGCTCCTGGCGCTGCCGCTCGGCACCGTCAAGACCCGCCTGCGCGACGGCCTGATCCGGCTGCGCGACTGCCTGGGGGTGAGCGCGTGACCACCGCCGACCTGCACACCGCGACCGGCGCGTACGTCCTGCACGCGCTGGCCCCGGCCGAACGCACCGCGTTCGAGCGGCACTTGGCCCGCTGCCCGGCCTGCGCCCAGGAGGTGCGCGAACTGGCCGCGACCGCGACGCGGCTCGGCCTGGCCGCCCCCGCGTCGCCCCCACCCCACCTGAGGGAGCAGGTGCTGCGGCAGATCACCGCGGTACGCCAGGAACCGCCCCGGATCCCGGCCCCCCTGCGGGCCCGCATCCGGCCGAGGCCCGCGTCCCGCTTCCTGCTCGCCGCCTGCCTCGCCGCCGCGGCGGCCTTCGGAGGGGTCGCGGTCTGGCAGTACGAGGCGGCCGAGAACGCCAGGACGGCGGCCCGGCAGGCCGAGCACCGCGCCGAGCGCCGGGCCGCCGAACTGGCCGCCGTGCTCGCCGCCCCCGACGCACGGACCGCCACCGGGACGCTCGCCGACGGCGCGCGTGCCACCGTGGTGGTCTCCGCACGCCGCGACCGCGCGGCGTTCCTCACCTCCGCGCTGCCGGACCTGCCCGCGGGCAAGGTGTACCAACTGTGGTTCGACGACGGGGGAAAGATGCGGCCCGCCGGGCTCCTGAAGGGCTCGGGCGGCACGAACGCCGTACTCATGGACGGCACGGTGGACGGCGCGTCCGGCATGGGCGTCACCGTCGAACCCTCCGGCGGCTCCCCCCGCCCCACCACGCCCCCACTCGGCCTCCTCGCCTTCCCCCCGCCCTCGGAAGCGAAGAGCTGACCGCGACCTGACGTGACCTGCCTCACACGATGTCACAGCGCTCGGCGACCCGGTGTCTTGAAGCCGTAACCCTGGAGACGGAGGAGACACCATGACCACGAACACCGAGGTCGTCGTGATCGGCGGCGGATACGCGGGCGTCATGGCGGCCAATCGCCTGACGCGGCGCGACGACGTGACCGTGACCCTGATCAACCCGCGCCCGGCCTTCGTACCGCGCCTGCGCCTGCACCAACTGGTGAGCGGCTCCCACGAAGCGGTCGTCGACTACGCGGAGGTCCTCGCCCCGGGCGTCCGGCTGCTCGTCGACAGCGTGACCGGCATCGACGCCGCCGGGCGCAGCGTGACTTCGGCGGGCGGCCGCACGATCGCCTACGACCACCTCATCTACGCGGCGGGCAGCGGCAGCGCCGACCTCGGTGTTCCCGGAGCGGCCGAGCACGCCCACCCGATCGCCACCCTGGAGGCGGCACGGCGGCTGCGGTCGGTGCTCGACGCCACCCCCGCGACGGCCGCGCTGACCGTCGTCGGAGCCGGTCCTTCCGGCATCGAGACCGCCGCCGAACTCGCCGAGAGCGGCCGCCGCGTCACCCTCCTCTGCGGCGGCGCGCTCGGCCCCTACCTGCACCCACGGGCGCGCCGCACGGCCACCAAGCGGCTCACCCGGCTCGGCGTGACCGTGCTCGCAGGCCCCGGCACCCGCGTCACGGCCGTGACCCGCGACACCGTGGAACTCGACGACGGCCGCACGCTGCCGAGCGACGTCACCATCTGGACCGCCGGCTTCGGCGTACCCGATCTGGCCGCGCGCAGCGGCCTGAGCACCGACGCCGTGGGGCGCCTGCTCACGGACGAGACGCTGACCAGCGTCGACGACGAACGCATCGTCGCGGCCGGGGACTCGGCGGCGCCGTCGGACCTGCCGTTCCGGATGAGCGCCTACGCCGCGGGATGCCTGGGCGCGCACGCCGCCGACACGGTGCTCCACCGCATCGCGGGCGACCGGCCCACCCCCGTCGACCTGTCGTTCCCCGCCATGTGCGTCAGCCTGGGACGCCGTACCAGCATCTTCCAGTTGGCACACAAGGACGACACCGCGATGCGGCTCTACATCGGCGGCCGCGCGGGCTCGGCGCTCAAGGAGATCGCCTGCCGTTCGAGCGTCAAGCACCTGAAGGACGAGGCACGCAAGCCCGGTTCGCACAGCTGGCCCAAGGGCGAGCACCGCCGCACCCTGCTGCGGGCCGGGCACGAAGGGACACCGGCCGCCGCGAACGCCGAACAATCGGCCTGACCCGCCGAACAATCGGCCTGACCCGCCGGGCAGTCGGCCTGCCCCGCCGCCCGCGAAGGAGAACGACCGCACCATGAGCGCCCACGCCACCACCCCTTCCGCCGCCCCCGACCCGGCGACCGACACCTTCGTCGCCCTGCGCAACCTGCTCTTCACCGTCGCCTACGAAATGCTCGGATCCGCGGCCGACGCCGAAGACGTCCTCCAGGAGACCTGGCTGCGCTGGATCAAGGTCGACATGGCACAAGTGACCGACCGGCGCGCCTACTTGGTCCGGATCACCACCCGGCAGGCGCTCAACCGGCTGCGCACCCTGAAGCGCCGCAAGGAGGCATACGTCGGCCCCTGGCTGCCCGAACCGATGCTCACCGCGCCGGACGTCGCCGAGGACGTCGAGCTCACCGAGCGCGTGTCGATGGCGATGATGCTCGTCCTGGAGAGTCTCACGCCGACCGAACGGGCCGTGTTCGTCCTGCGCGAGGTCTTCGACGTCGAGTACGGCGAGATCGCCGAGGCCGTCGGCAAGACCCCCGCGGCCGTCCGCCAAATCGCCCACCGCGCCCGCCGCCACGTCGACGCCCGCCGCCCCCGCAGGGCGGCCTCCCCGCGCGAGACCCGGGCCGCCCTCGAATCCTTCCGCCGCGCACTCGAGACCGGCGACCCGCAGGACCTCCTCGACGTGCTCGCCCCCGACGTCGTCCTGCTCAGCGACGGCGGCGGCGTCAAACGCGCCGCGGTACGCCCGGTCGTCGGCGCCGACAAGGTGGTCCGCTTCTACCTCGGCGGCACCGCCAAGGCGGCGGCCACGATCACCACCTCCCCCACCCTGCTCAACGGCAGTCCCGCCCTCCTCGTACGCGTGGACGGCGACATCGACGGCATCATGGCGATCCACGTCGAGGACACCCGCATCACCGGCCTCTACTACGTACGCAACCCGGAAAAACTCACCCGCGTGGAAACCGAGACCGCCCTCACCCTGCGCTGACCGACCCGCGGCCGCCGCACCCGCCCGCTCAGCCGCCGCCCCCGTCCGCTCAGAGGTCCAGCCGGGCGCGGTCGAGCGTGGCCGCGGAGCGGGCGATGAAGTCCTTGCGGGGTGCCACATCGTTGCCCATGAGCAGGTCGAAGACCTGCTCCGCCCCGTCCAGGTCACCGATGTTGATGCGGCGCAGGGTGCGGTGGCGCGGCTCCATGGTCGTCTCGGCCAGCTGGTCGGCGTCCATCTCGCCCAGGCCCTTGTAGCGCTGGATGGAGTCCTTGTAGCGGATGCCCTTGCGCTGGAACTCGGTGAGTGTCTCGCGCAGTTCGCGGTCCGAGTACGTGTAGACGTACTTGTCCTGGCCCTTCTTCGGCTGGATCAGCTCGATCCGGTGCAACGGCGGCACCGCGGCGAACACCCGGCCCGCCTCGACCATCGGCCGCATGTACCGCTGGAACAGCGTCAGCAGCAGGACCCGGATGTGCGCGCCGTCGACATCGGCGTCCACAAGGAGCACGATCTTCCCGTAGCGCGCCGCGCCGATGTCGAAGGTCCGGCCGGACCCCGCTCCGACGACCTGGATGATCGCGCCGCACTCCGCGTTCTTCAGCATGTCGGAGACCGACGCCTTCTGAACGTTGAGGATCTTGCCGCGGATCGGCAGAAGAGCCTGGAACTCGGAGTTCCGCGCCAACTTGGCCGTGCCGAGCGCGGAGTCCCCCTCGACGATGAACAGTTCACTGCGCTCCACGTCGTCGCTGCGGCAGTCGGCGAGCTTCGCGGGCAGGGAAGAGGACTCCAGCGCGGTCTTCCGGCGCTGCGTCTCCTTGTGCTGACGGGCCGCGATGCGCGTACGGGCCGCGGCGACGGCCTTCTCCATGACGGCACGGGCCTGCGCCCTCGCGTCCCGCTGCGAGTTCGTGGAGGCCAGGAACGCCTTCAACTCCTTGGCGATCACGTTGGCGACGATCCGGTTGGCCGCGGACGTACCAAGCACCTCCTTGGTCTGCCCCTCGAACTGCGGCTCCGCGAGACGGACCGTGACGACGGCCGTGAGGCCCTCCAGCACGTCGTCCTTGACCACGTCGTCCTCGGCCACCCGCAGCAACTTCTGGCTGCGCAGCACCTCGTTGACGGTCCTGGTGAGCGAGCGCTCGAAACCGGTGACGTGGGTGCCGCCCTTGGGGGTGGCGATGATGTTCACGAACGACTTCAGGGTGGTGTCGTACCCGGTGCCCCAGCGCAGCGCGACGTCCACCCCCAGCTCCCGGGTGACCTCGGTCGGCGTCATGTGGCCGCGCTCGTCCAGAACCGGCACCGTCTCCTTGAAGGTGCCCCGCCCGGAGAAGCGGAGGACATCGCACACCGCCTTGTCCTGAGCCAAGTACTCGCAGAACTCGCTGATCCCGCCGTCGAACCGGAACGTCTCCGTGCTCGCGCCCCCGCCGTCCGGATCCCGTTCGTCGCGTACGACGATGGTGAGACCCGGCACCAGGAACGCGGTCTGGCGGGCCCGTTGGTGCAGCGTCTCCAGGGACAGCTCGGCGTCCTTGAGGAAGATCTGGCGGTCGGCCCAGTAGCGCACGCGCGTGCCCATGCGCGCCTTCGGCACCTTGTGCGTACGACGCAGTCCGGCGGCCGGAGTGAAGGGGGCGTCCGGGCCTTCCCCGGCGTAGACGCCAGGCGTGCCGCGACGGAAGCTGATGGCGTGGGTACGGCCGTGCCGGTCGACCTCGATGTCCAGGCGGGCGGAGAGGGCGTTCACCACGGAGGCGCCCACGCCATGCAGACCGCCGGAAGCGGCGTACGAGCCGCCGCCGAACTTCCCGCCCGCGTGCAGCTTGGTGTACGCGACCTCGACGCCCGAAAGCCCCGACCTGGGTTCGGTGTCGACGGGGATGCCGCGCCCGTTGTCGCGCACCTCCACCGAACCGTCGCCGTGCAGGATCACCTCGATGCGGTCGCAGTGTCCGCCCAGGGCCTCGTCGACGGAGTTGTCGATGATCTCCCACAGACAGTGCGTCAGACCTCGGCTGTCGCTGGACCCGATGTACATGCCGGGGCGTTTGCGGACCGCTTCGAGACCTTCCAGGACCATCAGGTGCCGCGCGGTGTAGTCGGAACTGTCCGGCGCTGGACGGCCGGTGGGCGGAACGATGGACGTGCTCACGCAGTGCTCTCCTCAACAACTCGTGGGGCTCGCGGGGCTCATGAGGGCGTATGGGGACTCAGGGGGACTCATGGGGACTCACGAAGGGGGACCGAACGACGTCTCAGATGTCGAGGAACCGAACATCCTTGGCATTGCGCTGGATGAACGAGCGCCGCGCATCGACGTCCTCCCCCATCAGCACCGAGAAGAGATCGTCGGCCACCGCCGCATCGTCGAGCGTGACCTGGCCGAGGACGCGGTGTTCCTGGTCCATCGTCGTGACGCGCAGCTCCTCCGCGTTCATCTCGCCGAGCCCCTTGAACCGCTGGACGGAGTCGTCCCTGACGCGGCGCCCCTGCTCCAGGCCCCGCGCGATGAGCGCGTCGCGCTCGCGGTCGGAGTAGGCGTACTCGATGTCGTCCCGGCCCCACTTGATCTTGTAGAGCGGCGGCCGCGACAGATAGACGTGCCCGGCCTCGACCAGCGGCCGCATGAAGCGGAACAGGAAGGTCAGGAGCAGCGTGTTGATGTGCTGACCGTCGACGTCGGCGTCCGCCATCAAGATGATCTTGTGGTAGCGGAGCTTCTCGATGTCGAAGTCCTCGTGCACACCCGTACCGAAGGCGGAAATGAGCGCCTGGATCTCCTGGTTGTGCAGGATCTTGTCGATCCGGGCCTTCTCGACGTTCAGGATCTTCCCTCGGATCGGCAGGATCGCCTGGTACGCCGGATTGCGGCCGGACTTCGCCGAACCACCGGCGGAGTCACCCTCGACGATGAAGATCTCGCTCTTCGCCGGGTCGTTGGACTGGCAGTCGGAGAGCTTGCCGGGCAGGGCCGCCGACTCCAACAGGCCCTTGCGGCGGGTCAGATCGCGCGCCTTGCGGGCCGCCACCCGGGCGGTGGCCGCCTGGATCGCCTTGCGGACGATGTCCGCGGCCTCGTTCGGGTTCCGGTCGAACCAGTCCGTGAGGTGCTCGTGCACGACCTTCTGCACGAAGGTCTTCGCCTCCGTGTTGCCCAGCTTGGTCTTGGTCTGCCCCTCGAACTGGGGCTCGCCCAGCTTCACCGAGACGATCGCGGTCAGACCCTCGCGGATGTCCTCACCGGAGAGGTTGCCGTCCTTCTCCCGCAGCATCCTCTTGTCACGCGCATACCGGTTGACGACTGTGGTCAGCGCCGTACGGAAGCCCTCCTCGTGCGTACCGCCCTCATGCGTGTGGATGGTGTTGGCGTACGAATAGACGCTGTCGGAGAACTGGCTGTTCCACTGCAACGCGGCCTCCACCGACAGCAACCGCCCGGTGTCCTCGGCGACGATGGAGACGACGGACGGATGAACCGGCTCTCCCTTACGGGCGTTGAGGTACGTCACGAAGTCGACGATCCCGCCGTCATAGCGGTACGACACCGTCTTCGCCGCCTGCCGCTCGGCGGCATCCGACCCGGCCTCGTCGGCCGTGGCCGTCGCCCGGGCGGACGGCCGCTCGTCGGTCAGGGTCAGCGTGAGCCCCTTGTTGAGGAACGCCATCTCCTGGAAGCGCCGCGACAGCGTCTCGAAGGAGTACTCCGTGGTCTCGAAGATGCCCCCGTCCGCCCAGAACGTCAGCGACGTACCCGTCTTCGACGTCGCCTCGTGCCGGGCCAGCGGCGCGACCGGAGCCCCGCCCTTGTAGTCCTGGCTCCAGCGGTGGCCGTCGGTCCAGATCTCCGCCGACAGCCGGGTCGACAGCGCGTTCACCACGGACAGGCCCACACCGTGCAGACCACCGGAGACCGCGTACCCGCCGCCCCCGAACTTGCCGCCCGCGTGCAGCACGGTCAGGACGACCTCCACCGCCGGCCGCTTCTCCACCGGGTGCATGCCCACCGGAATGCCGCGTCCGTTGTCCACGACCCGGACCCCGCCGTCGGCCAGGACCGTCACATCGATGCGGTCGGCCACCCCGGCCAACGCCTCGTCGACGGAGTTGTCGACGATCTCCTGCACCAGATGATGCAGACCACGCTCACCGGTCGAGCCGATGTACATGCCCGGCCTCTTGCGCACCGCGTCAAGGCCGTCCAGAACGGTGATCGCATTGGCGTCGTACGCGCCCTGCTCGACGTCGGAGGTGCCGGTCATGGAAGGCATGCCGGAATCAGAATCGGAATCGGAATCGGTCACAGATGCTCTCTTTTCGGGCACGACAAGCCGCACTCCCACACCACGGCGCGAGAGCGGTCAGGTCACTGGACGGAATCACGAGCCACGGGCAGGCCAAAAAAGACCCTCCGGGCCACACGTCACGGCACTCACCAAGAGGCCGAGACGCATTCCAGAATACCGAGCATCCCCCCGGATCAAAGGGCCACAAGACCCCTGCATCGCAACCTGCGGGGCGAACTCCCCACCCGACAATCCCCCCTACCCCCATCACTCACCAGGCTGCGAGAGAGCCACTCAAGCGCGCCCTGGATGTCACACTGCACAGGGCTACGGGGACTATTCCAAACACTTCCCGCCCCGAGGGGAAACCCACATGGCGTCCCGGATCGCAGACCTCGTCCAGCAACTGGACGGCACCGCGGACGAGTCCATGGATGCCCGCGCCGAACTGATCCACATCGGCACCCCCGCCATCCCCGCCATCCCCGCCATCGCCGACGGCCTGCCGTCCCTCGACAGCTTCGGCCGGCTGACCGCGATCGAGGTCTTCGAGGAACTCCGGGACCCACGCTGCGGCCCCGTACTGATCGGGCTACTCGCCGACCTGGGCACAGAGGAGGCGGTGGAACCCCTGCGGCGCGCCTACCGCGCCTGCCTGCAGCGGGCGACACCACCGGACTGGAGCGAGCCGAGCGGCTTCCGCTGGGCCCTCACAGAACTGGGCGCCAGTCGCTCGGCGTCGGCTCGGTCCGCCAACGAGCCCGTAGAACCCCGTCGTTGTCAGGCATGACAGCGGTACACAGAGGCACACGCTCACCCTCGTATACGGACAGCAGCGCGGCGGCCGAGGCGCCGGAGATCAGGGCGGACAGTTCCGGGAACTCGCCCTCGTCAGCGATGACGCTGTGGAGGTGACCGTCCTTGCCCTGCCAGACGCCTTCGACGAGTCCGTCCTCGGGGAGGGTGCTCAGGACGGCATCGATGTCGCGGGACAGGGGCGGCCAGACGGCCAGGCGGGCCCGGGGAGCCAGCCCGGCGCGCACGGCGCCGATGGTTTCCCGGCTGAGCTGGTGCCATCGCGAGGCACCTTCCAGATACGTCTCCTCCAGGATTCCGGCGCGCCCTGCGGCGACGGCCCGGTGCAGGTCGGACCAGAACTCATCGTCTCCGGGCCGCTGCACACCTTCCTCCTCGGCCTCGAAGGCGTACGGGGATTCAGCCATACGTTCGGGGAACAGCCCGAGCCCGCGGGTACGGGTCAGTGCCTTCTCGCACGGCCGGCTGCTGCTGACGTAGAGGTACTGGTCCCATCCCACGTGGACCGCGAAGGTGTCCTCCACTTCCAGCCGACACCAGGCGCCGCCGTCACGCAGCATGACCCGCACCAGCTCCAGGGCGAGTTCGAGCGACACCTCCGCCCCGTCGTGGAAGCCGGCCGGACCGCACGGGAAGAGGGCGTCCAGCCCGAAGCCGTCCATCGAGGGCTCCGCACCGAAGTGCGCGAGCGACGGAACCCCTGGTTCGCGTACGACCAGGTGATCGACGGCGGTGTCCTCGGCGAAGGCCGCGACCGCCTGAAGGTAGGCCGCCTCGACCATGCCGTGGTCGCTGACGGTGTCCTCCGCGCCGGTGTAGTGCCCATGCTCGTCGCGGTCGGCGGGGTCGTATCGGGTGACGCGGTAGACGTAGGTCAGCACACCCTCATCTTTCTGCACGCGCGCGAAGAGCGGACGCCGAGGTCCGACAGGTCGTACGGGAACGGGGTCGACGGCACCGAGGACGCCCCGCTCTCCTGGGCGGAGCTGATGCTGGACGACGAGACGGGCACGCCCCCCTTCGAGCCCATCACCATGAGGTGGGGGTCGCGGCAGGGCCTGAACCACTTCTGGTCATGGAGTCCGCAGTGGAAAGCCGCCGCCGGCCACGCATCCCACGGCACCCCGGCCCCGTGCCCCGCCACACCCGGAGCAACAAAAACCCCAGGCCACGGAAAACGTGACCTGGGGTTCAAGATGAGCCGCCTTCGGGATTCGAACCCGAGACCTACGCATTACGAGTGCGTTGCTCTGGCCATCTGAGCTAAGGCGGCGCGCCGTCCGCACCATGGTGCGATCAGCAACGCGCCCAAGTCTACACAGTTTCCGGGGGTGCTCCGTCCACCCCCCTCGGAGGGCTATGAGCAGCGCTTTCCGTCCTTGGGGGCGGCGCCTTCCAGGAGGTAGGTGTTGATCGTGGAGTCGATGCAGTCGCTGCCCCTGCCGTACGCCGTGTGGCCGTCGCCCTCGTAGGTGAGGAGGCGGCCGGAGTCGAGCTGGGAGGCCAGGGAGCGGGCCCAGCGGTAGGGGGTGGCGGGGTCGCGGGTGGTGCCGACGACCACGATGGGGGCCGCGCCCTTCGCCTCGATGCGGTGGGGCTCGCCGGTGGCCTTGACCGGCCAGGACGCGCAGTTCAGCGCGGACCAGGCGAGGCCCTCGCCGAAGACGGGGGACGCCTTCTCGAAGTCGGGCAGCGCCTTGCGCACCTCGTCCGGGGAGGAGAAGGACGGCGGCAGGTCCAGGCAGTTCACGGCGGCGTTGGCGAACATGAGGTTCGCGTACGTGCCGTCGCCGTCGCGTTCGTAGTAGCTGTCGGAGAGCCCGAGCAGGCCCGCACCGTCCCGCTCCTTGATCGCGGAGGTGAGCGCGTCGCGCAGCTGGGGCCAGGCTCCCTCGTCGTACATCGCGGCGATCACGCCCGTCGTGGCGAGCGCCTCGCCGAGTGTGCGGCCGCCGCCGCTGTCGCCCGTGGCCAGGGGCGTGCGGTCCAGCTCGCCGAAGAAGGACTTCAGGCGCTTGCCCGCCGACTCGGGGGTGCCCGTGCCGAGCGGGCACTCCGCGCCGCGCGTCACGCAGTCCTTCGCGAACGACTGGAACGCCGTCTCGAACCCGGCGGTCTGGTCGCGGTTCATCCGGCGCGCGGGCAGCGCCGGGTCCATCGCGCCGTCCAGGACGAGGCGGCCCACGCGCTCCGGATACAGCCCGGCGTACGTCGCGCCGAGGAACGTGCCGTACGAGGCGCCGACGTACGACAGTTTCTCGTCGCCGATGGCCGCCCGCAGGACGTCCATGTCGCGGGCCGCCTCGACCGTGGAGACATGCGGCAGGACCGTCGCCGAACGCTTTTTGCAGCCGTCCGCGAACTCCTCGAAGGCGGTGCGGAGTTCACCGGTCTCGCGCCGGTCGTCGGGGGTGACGTCGGTCTGCGTGTACGCGTCCATGCCCTTGCCGTCCAGGCAGGTCACGGGTTCGCTGCGGGCCACGCCGCGCGGGTCGACGGCCACCATGTCGTAGCGGGCCCTGACCTCTTCGGGGTAGCCGAGTGCCGCGTACGACTGGAGGTAGCCGATCGCCGAGCCGCCGGGGCCGCCCGGGTTGACCAGGAGCGAGCCGAGCCGCCCGCTCTTCTTGGTGGCCTGCTTGCGGGCCACCGCCAGCTTGATGTCGCCCGCGCCGGGCTTGGCGTAGTCGAGCGGGGCCTTCATCGAGGCGCATTGGAACCCGGGCACGCCGCACTCGTGCCAGCTCAGCTTCTGCCCGTAGTACGGCGCGAGCTCCGAAGGTGTCGCGCGGGGCAGCGCGGCCATGGAGGCGTCCGCCGTCGAACTCCCGGACGAGCAGCCGGAGATGAGCAGCCCGGTGGTCACGAGCAGGGTGCCGCAGGTACGGAAGGAGAGGAGACGGCTGTGACGGCCGCGACGGCTGATGTCCATCACGCGAGACTAACTCTCCGAGGTGGATCGATCACTCGTCGCACTCGTACGGGTGACAGCGTCAATCGGCAATCCGCCACCGTCAATCGGCGGGCCGCGCGCGGCCGTTCATCCCGCCCCAGTCCAGCACCCGCCCCCGCGCGGCCCGCCCTCACCCCGCCCGCAGCGCCACCGTCATCGCCTCGACCGCGAGCAGCGGCGCCACATTGCGGTCCAGGGCGGTGCGGCAGGCGCCGATGGCCTCGATGCGGCGGAGCGTCGACTCGGGCGAGGTGCCCACGGCCATGCGCTGCAGCATGTCCTGCACCTCGGTGTTGGCGATGGCGACCTGCGAGCCCAGCTGCAGGGCAAGGACGTCCCTGTAGAGCCCGGTCAGGTCGATGAGGGCGAGGTCGAGGCTGTCGCGCTGCGTACGGGTCCTGCGGCGCTTCTGCTTGTCCTCCAGGTCCTTCATCACGCCCGCGGTGCCGCGCGGCATCCGGCCGCCCTGCGCCGCGCCGAGCGCCGCCTTCAGCTCCTCGGTCTCCTTGGTGTCGATCTCCTCCGCGACCTGCTTGGCGTCCTCGGTCGCGGTGTCGATCAGCTCCTGCGCGGCCTTCAGGCAGCCGCCGATCTCCTGCACGCGCTGCGGCAGCTTGAGCACGGCGGCCCTGCGCTCACGCGCGCGTGGGTCGGTCGCGAGCCGCCGGGCACGGCCGATGTGCCCCTGCGTGGCCCGCGCCGCCGCCGCGGCGACGTCCGGCTCGATGCCGTCTCTTCGTACGAGCACGTCGGCGACGGCCGCCACCGGAGGCGTACGCAACGTCAGGTGCCGGCAACGGGAGCGGATGGTCGGCAGCACGTCCTCCAGGGAGGGCGCGCACAGGAGCCACACGGTGCGGGGTGCGGGCTCTTCGACGGCCTTCAGGAGGACGTTCCCCGCGCCCTCGGTGAGGCGGTCGGCGTCCTCCAGGACGATGACCTGCCAGCGTCCGCCCGCGGGCGACAACTGGGCGCGCCTGACCAGGTCGCGGGTCTCCTTGACGCCGATGGACAGCAGGTCGGTGCGCACGATCTCCACGTCCGCGTGCGTGCCGACCAGGCTGGTGTGGCAGCCGTCGCAGAAGCCGCAGCCGGGGGCGCCGCCGAGCGCGCGGTCCGGGCTGGTGCACTGCAGCGCGGCGGCGAAGGCGCGCGCGGCCGTGGACCGTCCCGACCCGGGCGGGCCCGTGAACAGCCAGGCGTGCGTCATCTTCGACGACTCGGGCGGCGGGGTGTCCGCGGCGACCGCGGTGACCAGCGCGTCGGCATCCCGGGCCGCCGCCCCGAGCTGCTCGCTCACGCGCTCCTGCCCCACCAGGTCGTCCCACACGCTCATGGGGTCACCGCCTCCGCCTTGCTCTCCGCACGTTTCGCGCTGTCGGGTTTCATTGTGGGACACGGCACTGACAACGCCGTGCCCCGCAACCCTGACAGCGCTGCGGGGCACGGCATGTACGGCGATGCGGGCGTGGGGCCCTGCGGTCAGCGCCTGCGACCGCCACGGCGTCCGCCGCGGTCGTCGTCCTCGTCGTCGTGCGAACCGAGCAGTTCGTCCGCGAGGGACGGCAGGTCGTCCAGCGGGGTCTCCTCCGCCCAGTCCGAGCGGGGCCGCTGCCTGGGCGCGCCCTGCTCGTCGACCTGCGGCAGCTCGCGCGTACGGTCGTCGGACCCGTCGGGCGAGGGGCGCTCGTCCCGGAAGTAGCCGGGCGGAACCTTGTCCTCCCGCACGGGCGGCAGCACCGCGGTCTCGTCCGCGGCCCCCGGCACCGGCGGCTGCGGCAGCACCGCGGTGTCCTCAGGCCCCGGCCCGTCGGCCCCGACCTGCGGCAATACGGCCGTCTCGTCGGCGGGACCGGACGGCGGCACCACGACGGGCGTGGGCACGGTCGTCTCGTTGTCGGGAACGGTGGGTTCCGCGGCCCGCGAGCCCGAGCCAGAGCCCGACCGCGAACCGGCACCCGACCGCTTGCCCGCGCCGGACCCGGAGCCCGAGCCAGCCCTGGAGCCCGCACCGGCCCCCGCACCCGAACCCGAACCGCCGCCCTGCGCCGACCCCTGCGCCGGACCCGCCGCCCGAGGCTGAGCCTGCGCCGCGGCCGACGCCTGAGCCGCCGCCGCAGCCTGTGCCGCGGCAAGCCGGCGCGCCTCCTCGGCCCGCAGCAGCGCCTCCTCCGCCTTGCGCTGCTTCTCCAGCCTGCGCTCCTCGGCCTCGGCCCGCAGCCGCGCCTCTTCCTCCTCCTCGCGGCGGCGCCGCGCCTCCTCGGCCGCCCGGACCTTCTCCTCGGCGAGCAGCCTGGCCTGCTCCTCCTCGGCCTTGCGGCGGGCTTCCTCGGCGCGCTTCCTGGCCTCCTCGGCCTGCCGCTCGGCCTCGCGGCGCTGGGCTTCCTCCAGCTCGCGCCGCTTGCGCTCCTCCTCCTCGGCACGGAGCTTGGCGAGCTGCTCCTGGCGCTCGCGCTCCAGACGCTCCTCCTCGGCCTTGCGCGCGGCCTCTTCCTCGGCCTTGCGCCGCGCCTCTTCCTCGGCGGCCTTGCGGGCCTCCTCCTGCGCCTTGATCTCGGCCTCGGAGAGCGGGAGTACGACGTCGAGCCGGTGCCGGATCACGGTCGTGACCGCCTCCGGCTCCTGGGAAGCGTCGACGACCAGGTAACGGCCCGGGTCGGCGGCGGCGAGCGTCAGGAAACCGGACCGTACGCGCGCGTGGAACTCGGCGGGCTCCGACTCGAGACGGTCGGGCGCCTCCGTGAACCGCTCGCGGGCGGCCTCGGGCGACACGTCGAGCAGGCACGTCAGATGCGGTACGAGGCCTCCGGTGGCCCAGCGGTTGATGCGGGCGACCTCGGTGGGCGACAGATCGCGACCGGCGCCCTGGTAGGCGACGGACGAGTCGATGTACCGGTCGGAGATGACGACGGCGCCGCGTTCGAGCGCGGGCCGCACGACCGTGTCGACGTGCTCGGCGCGGTCCGCCGCGTACAGGAGTGCCTCGGCACGGTGCGAGAGACCGGCGGACGACACGTCGAGGAGGATCGACCGCAGCCGCTTGCCGACGGGCGTGGCGCCCGGCTCGCGGGTGACGACGACCTCGTGGCCCTTGGCGCGGATCCACTCGGCGAGCGCCTCGGCCTGCGTCGACTTGCCCGCTCCGTCGCCGCCCTCCAAGGCGATGAAGAAACCGGTCGCCGCGGGCAGTTGCACCGGGTCGTCGCCGCCGCGCAGCGCGTCCCGCAGGTCGTGCCTGAGCGGCACGCCCTGCCGGTCGTCGGCCTTGGCGAGGACGAGCGCGGCCACCGGCAGGAGCAGCGCGCCGACCAGCATGAGCGTGAAGGAGGCGCCGCCGTGGTCGAAGACGAACTTGCCGTTGACCATCCGGTGCGGCCCGATCCCGGCGGCCACCACGGGGGCCACCAGCGCGCCGAGTGCGATGCACAGGCGTACGACGGCCTGCAGGTGCTCGGTCGTACGGGCCCTGCGGTAGTCCTCGACCTCCTGGTCGAGCAGCGCGTGCCCGGTGTTCGCCGCGACGCCCGCGCAGACCCCGGCGAGGCCGAGGAGCAGCAGCACGGTCGTCACATCGGGCACGAGGCCCGCGGCGAGCAGCGCGATGCCGGTGAGGGCGATGGCGAGGGCGAGCAGCCTGCGGCGCGAGAGCGAGGGCAGCAGGGCGGGCGCGGTGCGGATGCCGACGGCGGTGCCGCCGGTCAGGGCGAGGACGATCAGGCCGTAGGTGACGGGCCCGCCGCCCAGGTCCTTGGCGTGCAGCACGCCGACGGCGACGGCCGCGGCGATGGCTCCGGCGATCGCGGCGCAGGCGGCGACGAGCAGCGGAATGGCGCCCGTGCGCCCCTTGTCCGTACCGCTGCCGGTGCGCGGCCTGCGGAGCCCTTCGAGGGGGCTACGCGCGCGTGGCGTGTGCGTGCCGGGAAGTTCGAGGAAGTAGACGATCGAGAGGGACGCGGCGAAGAGCCCGGCCGCGACGAACGAGGCGAGCCCCGCCTGGTGCAGCTCGAACCAGTCGAGTCCGGCGCCGAGGAGGTTGCCGACGAGCGTGATACCGACGAGCGCGGCGGCCGCGAGGGGCAGTGCCACGAATCCCGTACGCAGCGACAGGCGGCGCAGCGCGTCCATGTGGTCCGGCAGCGGCCGCACCGTCGCGCCCTCCGGGGGCGGCGCGGGCAGCAGCGCGGGTGCGGCGCTTTCCCTGGCGACGGTCCAGAACCGCTCGGCGACGCCGATCACGAAGGAGGTCACCAGGACCATCGCGAGGGCGTTGTCCGGGGTCCAGTCGACCCACAGCGGCGCGACGATCAGCAGCGCGGCCCGCACTCCGTCGGCCCCGACCATGGTCCAGCGCCGGTCGAGCGGCCCGTCCGGGGACGTGAGGGAGGTGAGCGGGCCGAGAAGCACAGCTCCGAAGAGCAGCGTCGCGAGAACGCGCGCTCCGAAGACGGCGGTCACCGCGAAGGCAGCTCCCCGGTAGCCACCGCCGAAGGCCGCCTCGGAGATGGCCGCCTGGAGCGTGAGGATCACCAGGACGAGCAGGGCGAGCGCGTCGCCGACACTGCCGACGAGCTGGGCACTCCACAGTCGCTTCAGCTGCGGTACGCGCAGCAAGGCGCGTACGGCACGCTCTCGGGAATCTGCGACCAGGGCGTCGTCGGGGGCCGGGGTTCCGGCCGTTGGCTGCTCGGCACGCGTCATCCGTCCAGCCTATCTGGACGAACTGCCTCCCCGTGTGCCTGCCCGAACATACGGCCGCCCTTGCCGGGCGCGGCGGCCGCCGTTGTGGGCAGGCGTTCCGCAGGGCGGAAAGAGCGGGCACAGCCCACGGTGCCGGGCGCCTCTGGACGAGGCACCCGGCACGGAAAGTCACTCCTCCGAAGCAGCGCTCTTGGAAGCCGTCGCCTTCTTGGCGGTGGTTTTCTTGGTCGCCGTCTTCTTTGCGGTGGTCTTCTTGGCGGCCGTGGTCTTCTTGGCCGCCGTCTTCTTGGCCGCGGTCTTCTTCGCGGGGGCCTTCTTCGCCGCCTTCTTGGCGGTCTTCTTGGCCGGGCCCTTCGCCCGCTTCTCCGCGAGGAGCTCATAGCCCCGCTCCGGAGTGATGTCCTCGACGGAGTCCGCCGCCCGCAGCGTCGCGTTCGTCTCGCCGTCGGTGACGTACGCCCCGAAGCGACCGTCCTTGACGACCACCGGCTTTCCGCTGACCGGGTCCTCGCCGAGCTCCTTCAGCGGCGGCTTCGCGGCGGCGCGGCCCCGCTGCTTCGGCTTGGAGTAGATCTCCAGGGCCTCGTCCAGCGTGATGGTGAAGAGCTGCTCCTCGGTCTCCAGGGAGCGCGAGTCGGTGCCCTTCTTCAGATACGGGCCGTACCGGCCGTTCTGCGCGGTGATCTCCACGCCCTCGGCGTCGGCACCCACCACGCGCGGCAGGGACATCAGCTTGAGGGCGTCGGCGAGGGTGACCGTGTCGAGCGACATGGACTTGAAGAGCGACGCCGTGCGCGGCTTGACCGCGTTCTTGCCGGTCTTCGGGGTGCCCTCGGGGAGCACCTCGGTGACGTACGGGCCGTAGCGGCCGTCCTTGGCGACGATCTGGTGGCCCGTGGCCGGGTCGGCGCCGAGCTCGAAGTCACCGCTCGGCTTGGCGAGCAGCTCCTCCGCGTACTCGACGGTCAGCTCGTCCGGGGCGAGGTCGTCGGGGATGTCGGCGCGCTGGTGGTTCTCGGAGTCGCGCTCGCCGCGCTCGATGTAGGGGCCGTAGCGCCCGACGCGGAGCACGATGTCGTCGCCGACGGGGAAGGACGACACCTCGCGGGCGTCGATGGCGCCCAGGTCGGTGACGAGTTCCTTGAGGCCGCCGAGGTGGTCGCCGTCGCCGTTGCCCGCGTCGGCGGCACCGCCGGTGCCCTCGCCCTCGCCGAAGTAGAAGCGCTTGAGCCACGGCACGGCCTGCGCCTCGCCGCGCGCGATGCGGTCGAGGTCGTCCTCCATGCGCGCGGTGAAGTCGTAGTCGACGAGCCGGCCGAAGTGCTTCTCCAGGAGGTTGACCACGGCGAACGACAGGAAGGACGGCACGAGGGCCGTGCCCTTCTTGAAGACGTATCCGCGGTCCAGGATCGTGCCGATGATCGACGAGTACGTCGAGGGGCGGCCGATCTCGCGCTCTTCGAGCTCCTTGATCAGCGAGGCCTCGGTGTAGCGGGCCGGGGGCTTGGTCGCGTGGCCGTCGACCGAGATCTCGTCGGCGGTGAGCGCGTCGCCCTCGTTGACCTGCGGGAGCCTGCGCTCGCGGTCGTCCAGCTCGGCGTTCGGGTCGTCGGCGCCCTCGACGTACGCCTTGAGGAAGCCGTGGAAGGTGATGGTCTTGCCGGACGCGCTGAACTCGGCGTCGCGGCCGTCGGCGGCACGGCCACCGATCTTGACCGTGACGGAGTTGCCCGTCGCGTCCTTCATCTGGGAGGCGACGGTCCGCTTCCAGATCAGCTCGTAGAGCCGGAACTGGTCGCCGGTCAGGCCGGTCTCGGCGGGCGTGCGGAAACGATCACCCGACGGACGGATCGCCTCGTGCGCCTCCTGCGCGTTCTTGACCTTCCCGGCGTACGTACGCGGCTTGTCCGGCAGGTAGTCGCTGCCGTAGAGCTGCGTGACCTGCGCACGGGCGGCCGCGACCGCCGTGTCGGACAGGGTCGTGGAGTCCGTACGCATGTAGGTGATGAAGCCGTTCTCGTACAGCTTCTGGGCCACCTGCATCGTGGCCTTCGCGCCGAAGCCGAGCTTGCGGCTCGCCTCCTGCTGCATCGTCGTCGTACGGAACGGGGCGTACGGCGAGCGGCGGTAGGGCTTCGACTCGACCGAACGTACGGAGAAGTTCGTGTCCTGGAGCGCGGCGGCGAGCGCACGGGCGTTGGCCTCGTCCAGGTGCAGCGTGCCCGCACTGTTGGGCTTCAGCTGCCCGACCGAGTTGAAGTCGCGGCCCTGCGCCACGCGCTTGCCGTCGACCGTGGTGAGACGGGCGACCAGCTGCGAGGGGTCGGAGGCGTCACCGGCGCGGCCGGTGCCGAAGGTGCCGGTCAGGTCCCAGTACTCGGCGGAGCGGAAGGCGATGCGCTCGCGCTCCCGCTCGACGACGAGACGGGTCGCCACGGACTGCACACGGCCGGCCGACAGGCGCGGCATGACCTTCTTCCACAGGACCGGCGAGACCTCGTAGCCGTACAGACGGTCGAGGATACGGCGGGTCTCCTGGGCGTCGACCATGCGCTTGTTGAGCTCGCGCGGGTTGGCGACGGCGGCGCGGATCGCGTCCTTGGTGATCTCGTGGAAGACCATCCGGTGGACGGGGACCTTGGGCTTCAGGACCTCGAGGAGGTGCCACGCGATGGCTTCGCCCTCGCGGTCCTCATCGGTGGCGAGGAAGAGTTCGTCGGAGTCCTTCAGCAGGTCCTTGAGCTTCTTGACCTGCGCCTTCTTGTCGGAGTTGACGACATAGATCGGCTGGAAGTCATGCTCGACGTCCACGCCGAGGCGGCGCACCTCGCCGGTGTACTTCTCGGGCACCTCCGCGGCGCCGTTGGGGAGGTCACGGATGTGCCCGACGCTGGCCTCGACTACGTAGCCGGGGCCGAGGTAGCTCTTGATCGTCTTCGCCTTGGCAGGCGACTCGACGATGACGAGTCGGCGGCCGCCCTGTGCGGTCTCGCTGGTCGGGGACAACTTCGCTCTTCTCTCCGGTCGACGCTCGGTGGCAGTGCGCGGTGGCAGTGCTCGTGGCTGTGCGGTGGCAGCGCTCGCACGGCTTGCGTTGCGCTGACGCTGCGGAGTGTGACGGTACATCCCGCCCCCGTGTCAAACGGGAAAAGCCCGCAACGGCCACTCGAACGGTAACCCGACTACCGCCATTCCTGCCGCCCGGAGTGCCGACCTGCTGTTTCGACGCCGGGAACGGGCCGGGTCCGGTGCGCCGACGCCTCGCCACCGTGGCGGGGCCGTCGTGCCGTGACGATCGCGGGCGGGTGGGGATTCCGTGGTGCGGAAGGAGGGGAGCCGGGCGGGACGGGAGGTTGCCTCGGTGATCGGGCCGGAAGTGGACGGTCCGGCGGCGGGTCCGTACGGCGGTCCGGAAGCGGGGAGTCCGCCGCCCTCTGGAACCAGCCCCTCCGGCACGAGCACGCCGCCCGCGCGCCAGTCGCACGCTGCTCGGCGCCGGTCAGCCCCGGCGCTTCCGGTCGGCATCGGGCAGTGCTGAATGCTTCCGGTTGGCGGTGGTCACATCTGAGGGCTGGTGGTTAGTGGGGGGCGGGGGCTGCTGGTTGGTGCGGAGCAGTCCTGCGGCTCCTGGTTGCGCGGGGCGCTTTCGGGGCTCCTGGTTGTGGGAGGGGCGGTTTCAGGGCCACCAGTCGGTGCTCGTCAGTCCCGAGGGCTGCTCTGGCGGCTCCCGAGGGCCACCGTTCGGCACTGGTTACGCCCCGAAGCCCCGGTCGACTCCGGTTCAGCCCCGAGGTCCCCCGCGCCCAAGCCCGCGACGCCCCGGCCCCACCCCCGCCTCACAGCCGTGTGAAGCACCACACCCCGAGCGCGAGGGCGCCCGAGCCCGCGACGGCGGCGAGGGTCGCCGATGCGACGGGGTTCACACCCTCGGCGACCGGCGCACGGTGCGCTACGCGGACTCCCGTCCACAACAGCAGCACCGCACCGAACAGCGCGAACACCAAGCCGGCGAAGATCGCTGGTGCGCTCTCCATGTCTCTGCCTCCCCGTACCGGAGTCCCGTACCGGATTCCCGGCCTGGAGGCTGACACGTACGGGAATCGGGAGCGCGAAATCCGGGTGAACGCCGGGCCACGCACAGTCGGGGACATGACCGCCGCCCGCGAGCGGAGGCGGCCCGCCCGGAACCTGCCGTACCGCACCCCGGCCGCCACGTCACCCGTTCGAGGATCACCTCCGGCGGCCGGATCAGGCCGAATGCCCCGGCACGACCCGGATGTTGGCCGAATTCCGTCCCGCCCGCGCGGCGGCCGACCCGCCGGTCGACCGCGCCCCAGGATCCGCTTCCCGGCACCGGCCGACCGGCACCCCGCTACGCCTCCCCACCCACCGGCAGCAGAAAGCCCTGCCCGACGAGCAGCCTGATCTGCGCGGGCGTCCGGTCCCGCAGCAACACCGGGTCCTCCCCGACCAGTTGCGCGATGGCGTCCAGGATCCGACCGGCGCTCAGCGACCCGTCGCACACCCCGGCGAACCCGGCGCCCACGGTGTCCACCTTGGTGGCCCGCCGCATCCCGCGGTGCTGGCGCAGCACGACGTGCTCCGGGTCCTCGGCGCCCGGCAGCCCGACCTGCTCCTGCACGACCTCGTCGGCCAGCTTGAAGTGCCCGGCGAGCAGCGCGGCGTCGTCGTGCGTGCGCAGGTACTCCTGCCGCTCGAAGAACTCCTGCACCGTCTCGCCGAGCGGCTGCTCGACGGGGTGCGGCCACTCCTCCACCGTGATGGACGGCTCGGCGGCCCCGGTCTTCCTGAGCGTGATCCAGCCGAACCCGACGGCACGCGTCCCCCGCGCCTCGAACTCGTCCAGCCACGCGTCGTACCGCGCCGCGTACTCGGCGGGGTCCGTGCGGTGGTCCCCCGCGTCCCGCAGCCACAGCTCGGCGTACTGCGTGATGTCCTGCACCTCGCGCTGCACGATCCACGCGTCGCAGCCGCGCGGCACCCAGGACCGCAGCCGGTCCTGCCAGTCCTCACCCTCCACGTGCTGCCAGTTGGCGAGGAACTGCGCGTACCCCCCTTCGTTCAACCGCTCCCCCGCCTCCTGAACGAGCGACCGGCACAGATCGTCCCCGCCCATCCCGCCGTCGCGGTAGGTGAGCCGCGCCCCCGGCGAAATCACGAAGGGCGGGTTCGAGACGATCAGGTCGTACGTCTCGTCGGCCACGGGATCGAAGAGCGAACCCTCCTTGAGGTCCGCCTCCGGGGCCCCGGACAGCGCGAGCGTGAGCCGGGTGAAGTGCAGCGCCCGGGGATTGAGGTCGGTCGCGGTCACGCGCGTGGCGTGCTGCGCGGCGTGCAGCGCCTGGATGCCGGAGCCGGTACCGAGGTCGAGCGCGCTCGCGACGGGCGTGCGCACCGTGATCCCCGCGAGCGTCGTGGACGCGCCGCCGACCCCGAGGACGACGCCTTCCTCCCGGCTGCCGATGCCGCCGGCGCCCCCGACCGCACAGCCCAGGTCGGAGACGATGAACCAGTCCTCACCGCTCGGCCCGCCATACGGCCGTACGTCCACGGTGGCCCGCAGCGCACCGTCCTCCTCGGCCAGCCACCCGCTCTCCAGAAGAGCACCGACGGGCAGAACGTCCGCCACGCGCGCGTGGGGCACGGATTCCTGCAACAGGAAGAGCCGTACGAGCGCCGCGAGCGCCCCGTCTCCACGGGTGGCCCGCAGAGCGGGCACGGTCTCACTCCGCGCGAGCGCGGCGTATGCGGGCGCCCCGAGCAGCTCAAGCAGCCCATCGGCGGTGAAGTCGGCACCGACCAGAGCACCACGCAGAGAGGCGGCGACATCGATGCGATCGGACGAGGGCAGGGGGAGGCTGGCGTTACTCACACCATCCATTGTGGCCGCAACCGCTGCGACTGCCGCTGCGGACAGGCCCCGCCGCTGTGGGCGGGCGTTCCGCAGGGCGAGTGGGGTCTCCCCTGCTCGAGCGGAGCCGAGAGCTTGGGGAAGGGTGGGCACAGCCCACGTCGCCGGGTGCGGCGAACACGACACTGCCCCGGCACGGAGGGTCATTCCCCCGGCGCCGAGGCAGCGTAAGAAAGGGGCTCAGCTCTTGGCAGACGGCGAAGCGGACGCGCTCTTGCAGCTGTCCTGCTTCCCCATCGCCTTGCCGACCTCCCCCTCCTGCAGCTTCTCCAGCGCCTCGTTCCCGCTCTTGCTCAGCTTGTCCAGCTCGCCCGCGATGTTCTTGAGGCCGTCCGCGAAGTCCGCCTGGTCCTTGGTGTCGAGTTCGTCGACCTGCTTCTTGAGGCCTTCGTACGACTTGGAGATGGCGTTGAGTTCCTTGACGGCGTCGTCCGTCTTCTTCTGCCCGCCGTCGACCGGCGGCGCGCCCGCGCTCTTCACGGAGGCGCCCATCGCCTTGTAGGCGTCGGACATGTCCTGGAACGCCTTGGAGTCGGTCTTCTGGACGTCGGCCGGCGAGCTGTTGTCCGAGGTCTCCTTCTGGATCGCGGCGTTGGCGTCCGCGATCTTCTTCGACTGCGGCTGCACGGAGTCACAGACCTTCTTGGCCCAGTCGTCCAGCTTCTTGTTGCCGTCGTCGCTGCTGCACCCGGACAACGCGAGTACCAGTACCGCACCGCCGGACAGTGCGGCTGCAAGCTTCTTGTTCACCGGATTGGTCCCTTCCATGGCTCTCGGCCCCGGAACTTACACGCCAACTGGGCGACAACCGCATGCCGGGGGTCCGGTACAACCGCTATTGCAGCCATTTGCACCAAGGGATGGCGGAGCGAACGGCGCGAGAGAAGGCTCACGGCGCGCCCCGGCACACCGACGGGCGGACGGCGCATCAAAAAGCGCCGCCCGCCCGTGTGTTGGGCAGAGCCCGACCGGGAGTCACAAAGCCCCGGTCCCCGAGTCACGCGGCCCCGGTCCCGGAGCCGCGGATTCCCGGATCCTGGCTACGAAACCACCGCAGGATCGGGTGACTTGGCCACCCGCTCGGAGTTGCCCTCGTCCCCGACGGCGATGCCCCGCCGCTTGGAGACGTAGACCGCGCCGACGATGACCGCGATGGCGAGCACCGCGATCAGCACCCGCATCCCGACGCTCGCGTCGTCGCCGTAGCTGAACTTGACGACCGCGGGCGCGATGAGCAGCGCCACGAGGTTCATCACCTTCAGCAGGGGGTTGATCGCGGGGCCCGCGGTGTCCTTGAACGGGTCGCCCACGGTGTCGCCGATGACGACCGCGGCATGGGCCTCGCTGCCCTTGCCTCCGTGGTGCCCGTCCTCGACGAGCTTCTTCGCGTTGTCCCAGGCACCACCGGAGTTGGCGAGGAAGACCGCCATCAGCGTGCCCGTGCCGATCGCGCCCGCGAGGAACGCGCCGAGCGCGCCGACGCCGAGCGAGAAGCCGACCGCGATCGGCGTGAGCACGGCGAGCAGACCGGGTGTGGCCAGTTCGCGCAGCGCGTCCTTGGTGCAGATGTCGACGACGCGTCCGTACTCCGGTTCCTCGCTGTAGTCCATGATCCCGGGGTGCTCGCGGAACTGCCGCCGCACCTCGTAGACCACGGCGCCCGCGGATCGCGACACCGCGTTGATCGCCAGCCCCGAGAAGAGGAAGACGACCGCGGCGCCGAGGATCAGGCCCACCAGGTTGTTGGGCTGTGAGATGTCCATCACCAGGTTCATCGGGGCGCCGTCGCCCAGTTTCTCGCCGACGTCCTTGGCCGCTTCCGCGATGGCGTCGCGGTACGAGCCGAAGAGCGCCGACGCCGCGAGGACCGCGGTGGCAATGGCGATGCCCTTGGTGATGGCCTTGGTGGTGTTGCCGACGGCGTCCAGGTCGGTGAGCACCTGCGCGCCCGAGCCCTCGACGTCGCCGGACATCTCGGCGATGCCCTGCGCGTTGTCGGAGACGGGGCCGAAAGTGTCCATGGCGACGATCACGCCGACGGTGGTGAGCAGTCCGGTACCGGCGAGCGCCACCGCGAACAGGGCGAGCATGATCGACGTACCGCCGAGCAGGAACGCCCCGTACACACCGAGCCCGATCAACAGCGCGGTGTAGACGGCCGATTCGAGACCCACGGAGATCCCGGCGAGGACGACGGTGGCCGGACCGGTGAGCGAGGTCTTGCCGATGTCCTTCACGGGACGCCGGTTGGTCTCGGTGAAGTAGCCGGTGAGCTGCTGGATCAGCGCGGCCATCACGATGCCGATGGCGACGGCGACGAGCGCGAGGAGCCGCGGATCGCCGTCATGGCCCTTGATCGCCGCGTCCGTGACCCCGTCCAAGTCCGCGTACGTCGACGGGAGATAGACGAAGACGGCCGCGGCCACGAGCGCCAGCGAGATGACCGCGGAGATGAAGAAGCCGCGGTTGATGGCGCTCATGCCGCTGCGGTCGGAGCGCCGGGGCGCCACCGCGAAGATGCCGATCATCGCGGTGACGACACCGATGGCGGGCACGAGCAGCGGGAAGGCGAGTCCGGAGTCGCCGAACGCCACCTTGCCGAGGATCAGCGCGGCGACGAGCGTGACGGCGTACGACTCGAAGAGGTCGGCGGCCATACCGGCACAGTCGCCGACGTTGTCGCCCACGTTGTCGGCGATGGTCGCGGCATTGCGCGGATCGTCCTCCGGAATGCCCTGCTCGACCTTGCCGACCAGGTCGGCGCCGACGTCGGCGGCCTTGGTGAAGATGCCGCCGCCGACACGCATGAACATCGCGATCAGCGCGGCGCCGAGGCCGAAGCCTTCGAGCACCTTCGGCGCGTCGGCCGCGTAGACGAGCACCACACAGGAGGCGCCCAGAAGACCGAGCCCCACCGTGAACATGCCGACGACGCCGCCCGTGCGGAAAGCGATCTTCATGGCCTTGTGCGAGACGGCGGTGAGATCCTTTTCGGGCTCGCCTTCCGCCGGAGTGGCCTCTCGGGCGGCGGCCGCCACACGCACATTGCTGCGTACGGCGAGCCACATACCGATATAGCCGGTGGTCGCCGAGAACGCCGCACCGATCAGGAAGAAGATCGATCGTCCGGCGCGCTGATTCCAGTCGTCCGCGGGCAGCAGCATGAGCAGGAAGAACACCACGACGGCGAATACGCCGAGAGTGCGCAACTGCCGCCCCAGATAGGCATTGGCGCCTTCCTGGACCGCCGCCGCGATCTTCTTCATGCTGTCGGTGCCCTCGCCGGCCGCGAGCACCTGGCGCACCAGGACACCGGCGACCACGAGCGCCGCGAGCGCGACGGCCGCGATGACCATCACGATGAGGCGGTTGTCGTCGGTCAGTACTGCGGCTGCGAAGGTTGAGGGGTGGTCAATCTGATGAGGGGTAGAAAGCCCCGCCATTCGTCCTCCTTGACGCTTGGGCTGAGCTCAAGATGTGGACGGATTGTAGGGAGCTGAACCTGATCAAAACAGAGCGCCACAAACGGAATTGACCGGAGATTGCTACTCAGCAAATGATCGTCGGCGCGGATTGACCCCGAAAGCGGTAATGCCTCAAAAGCGTTGACGAAAGATCGCCGAACCGGCCCGGTAAATGATCAGAAAAAGGAAAGGCCCTGTTCACCGTGGTGGTGACAGGGCCTGCGCAGCGCGTACGACGGGTGTGCGGAAGTCGACGGCGGGAGCCGCTCGGCCGCCGGGGCGGGAGCGGCAGGAGATCAGGGCAGAAGCGGCGCGGGAGTGGTCGGCCAGCTCATCCGGATCAGGCCACCGGACGCACCCGCGGTGACCTCCACGTCGTCCACGAGACCACTGATGACGGCGAGACCCATCTCATCCTCGCCCTCGGCCTCCAGATCGTCACCGGCACCGGCCCGCACACCCGGCACCCGGTCACCCGGAGCGGCACGCGGCGCCTCGTCGCCCACCTCGATGGAGAACTGCTTCTCGTCCTCGATCAGCGCGACCCGCACCGGCTCCGTCACACCGGCGCTCTGGTGAAGTCCCACGGCACGCGTGCAGGCCTCGCCGACCGCGAGCCTGACCTCGTCGAGTACGGCCTCGTCCACCCCGGCCCTGCGCGCGACCGCGGCCGCCACGAGGCGGGCGGTCCTGACGTGCTCGGGCAGCGCGCTGAAGCGGAGTTCAACGGTGGCCATGCATCCCCCTCGACATACGCGCGTGCTGTCAGAGGGCCGGGCCGCAGGCCCGGTCCCCTGCTGTACTGCCGTCCCGGGCCGAAGCCCGGGACGTCCGGCTGCCGCCCGGTCGGCCTCGGCCGACCGGCACTCAGTCGGTGGCCGCGACCGCTTCCTCGACCGAGGTGTGGATGGGGAACACCTTGGTGAGGCCGGTGATGCGGAAGATCTTGAGAATGCGCTCCTGGTTGCAGACCAGGCGCAGCGAGCCCTCATGGGCGCGCACTCGCTTCAGGCCGCCGACCAGCACGCCGAGTCCGGTGGAGTCGAGGAAGTCCACGCCCTCCATGTCGACGACAAGGTGGAAACTGCCGTCGTTCACCAACTCGACCAACTGCTCGCGCAGCTTGGGCGCGGTATATACGTCGATTTCGCCACCGACCTCGACGACCGTACGATCGCCGACGGTACGGGTCGACAGGGACAGGTCCACGGATCCTCCAGCACCTTGCTATCGAGCGGTCATCCCTCGGGACACCTCGGCAGAGCCCCCAGGACGGATCGCCAGCCGCGATGGCATTCAATCACTTACCGGCAGGCGTGCACGACGCCTTGGGACCATTGTCCATCCCGCCAGTGACACACTCGATGCCGATGGCCAAAATTTCCCCTCCCGGAGGACCCGCTTCGGGCGCCCCGGCACACACGCCCCCGCGGACGGTCCTGGACCGGCTCACCGCGGGGCCGAGCCGTGCTTCGCGCGTCACTCATACGGAGCACTTGCCCCCACGCGCGGCCCGGTATGCCGTCTGGCCCGACCGCATCCGCGCCGAGGTCATCTCCGCCGTCCAGGCCGCGGGCATCGAGCACCCCTGGGCCCACCAGGCACTGGCCGCCGAGCACGCCCTCGACGGCGAATCCGTGGTCGTCGCCACCGGCACCGCATCCGGCAAGTCCCTGGCCTATCTCACCCCCGTCCTTTCGTCCCTGCTCGACGGCTCCGAAGCCCCCAACGGGCGCGGCACGACCGCCCTGTACCTGGCCCCGACCAAGGCCCTCGCCGCCGACCAGCGCCGCGCCGTGCGCGAACTCGCGGCCCCCCTCGGCAACGCGATCCGGCCCGCCGTGTACGACGGCGACACCCCTGTCGAGGAACGCGAGTGGGTGCGCCAGTACGCCAATTACGTGCTGACCAACCCCGACATGCTGCACCGCGGGATACTTCCCTCCCACCCGCGCTGGTCCTCCTTCCTGCGCTCCCTGCGCTACGTCGTCATCGACGAATGCCACACGTACCGCGGCGTCTTCGGCTCCCACGTCGCCCAGGTCCTGCGCCGGCTGCGCCGCCTCTGCGCCCGCTACGGCTCCGAGCCCGTCTTCCTCCTCGCCTCCGCCACCTCCGCCGAACCGGCCCAGTCCGCGCAGCGCCTCACCGGCCTGCCCGTGCGCGAGGTCGCCGACGACGCCTCACCCCGCGGCGACCTCGTCTTCGCCCTCTGGGAACCCCCTCTCACCGAACTCCACGGCGAGAAGGGCGCCCCCGTCCGCCGCACCGCCACCGCGGAGACGGCGGACCTGCTGACCGACCTGACCGTGCAGGGTGTCCGCTCGGTCGCCTTCGTGCGGTCCCGGCGCGGCGCCGAGCTGATCTCGGTGATCGCCCAGGAACGCCTCGCCGAGGTCGACCGCGCACTGCCGCGCCGCGTCGCCGCCTACCGGGGCGGCTATCTGCCCGAGGAACGCCGCGCCCTCGAGCGCGCCCTGCACTCCGGCGAACTCCTCGGCCTCGCCGCCACCACCGCCCTCGAACTGGGCGTCGACGTATCGGGGTTGGACGCCGTCGTCATCGCGGGCTACCCCGGGACCCGGGCCTCTCTCTGGCAGCAGGCGGGACGGGCAGGCCGCTCCGGCCAGGGCGCACTCGCCGTCCTCGTCGCCCGCGACGACCCGCTGGACACGTATCTCGTCCACCACCCCGAGGCGCTCTTCCAGCAGCCCGTGGAGTCCACGGTCCTCGACCCCGACAACCCCTACGTCCTGGCACCCCACCTCTGCGCCGCCGCCGCGGAACTCCCGCTCACCGACGACGACTTGAAGCTCTTCGGCCCGGCGACCGAGGAACTGCTCCCGCAACTCGAGGCCGCGAAGCTGCTGCGCCGCCGCACGAAGGCCTGGCACTGGACCCGCCGCGAACGGGCCGCCGACCTCACCGACATCCGCGGCGAGGGCGGCAAGCCGGTCCAGATCGTCGAGGAGGGCACGGGACGACTGCTCGGCACCGTCGACGCGTCCGCCGCGCACACCACCGTCCACGAGGGCGCGGTCCACCTCCACCAGGGCCGTACGTATCTGGTGCGCCGCCTCGACCTGGAGGACTCCGTCGCCCTGGTCGAGGAGGCCGTGCCGCCGTACTCCACGACCGCGCGCGACACCACGGCGATCTCCATCCTGGAGACGGACGTCGAGGTCCCCTGGGGCGAGGGGCGCCTCTGCTACGGCTCCGTCGAAGTCACCAACCAGGTCGTCTCCTTCCTCCGCAGAAAACTCATCACGGGCGAAGTTCTCGGCGAGACGAAGCTCGACCTGCCCCCTCGCACGCTCCGCACCCGCGCGGTGTGGTGGACCGTCACCGAGGACCAACTGGACGCCGCCCGCGTCAATCCCGAGATCCTCGGCGGCGCCCTGCACGCCGCCGAGCACGCCTCCATCGGCATGCTGCCGCTCTTCGCGACCTGCGACCGCTGGGACATCGGCGGCGTATCGATCCCGCTCCATCCGGACACCCTCCTTCCCACGGTCTTCGTCTACGACGGCCATCCCGGCGGCGCAGGATTCGCCGAACGGGCCTTCCACACGGCCCGCGAGTGGCTCACTGCCACGCTCCAGGCCATCGCCTCCTGCGAATGCGAGGCGGGCTGCCCCTCCTGCATCCAGTCCCCGAAGTGCGGCAACGGCAACGACCCCCTGCACAAACGCGGCGCCGTCCGCCTCCTCACCACCCTCCTCAAGGACGCGCCGCCCACGCCCCCTCCCACGACCCCCAGCTGACGCGGGGGCTGGAACGCCCGGCAGCCTCAACAACCACCTGCCCCGGTCCCACCTGCCCCGCAGGCCCCGCAGGCCCCGCCCCAGAGTCCACCTCCGCGGCGAAGGGCCCAGCCTCCGCCGACACCCGGACCTCGGACACCTCCCCGTACACAGCGCACCGCACCAACCGCGCGTCCTGCGCCCGCGCCACCCGCCCGGCCGCGTCGCACGCCTCGGCCCGCCCCTCTCCCCAGCGATCCGCCGCCGCGAGAGCCGCCAAGTCCGCCGCGCCGCCCGCCCGATGCCGGGCCACGATCACCTGCGCCATCGCGAGCACCGCCCCGCACACCACGCAGAGGACCGCCATCACGACGACCACCCACACCGTGGCCGCACCCCGGTCCCGGCCCGCGCCGCGCCACCTCCCGCCCCTCATCCGCCCACCCCCACCGTCTCCTCCGCCAACGCCACCGCCTCCGACCGCAGTCGGAGCCCGAGCCCCAGTGCCGCGGGGCCTGGTGAGTCCGCCGTGACTTCGACGCGCACCAGGTCGCCGTCACGCCGCACGGACACCCCCGCCCCGCGCGGCGCCGCCTGCCGTGCCGCCGCGACAGCCACGCCGTCCGGGTCCTGCCGGGCCACCGCGCGGGCCCCCGCCCTGGCCGCGTCCACGCACTGGATCTGCGCGCACGCGGCCAGCAGCGCCCAGATCAGCGCCATCGTGAACAGCACCAGGGTGGGCAGCACCACGGCCGCCTCCGCCGTCACGAACCCCCGGTCCCGGCATCGCCCCCTGGCCCGCCGCATCCACTCAGAACTGGACATCGAGCGCCTTCTCCACCACCGCCTGCAGAGCCGCCCTGACCTGCCCGCTCGTCACCACCTTGTAGAGCAGCCCGGCGAACCCCACCGCCGCGATCAGCCCCATCGCGTACTCGGAAGTGACCATCCCGGCGTCCCTGCCCACCGCACGAGCCCGCCGCCGCAGCCCGCGCGCCCACACCTGTCCAGCCATCTCAACCCCCATGAAGACGCATCCTGTTGATGCCCTGCTCGATCACTTGCTCACTGCGTTGCCTGCTCGCTGGAACTCGGCACTTGCTCGCCGGACCACTCGCTCGCCGACCCCACCCGCCCGTGCTCCACGGGCCCTCACCTGACGCTCAACAGCCCGTCCGCCAGCCCGATCACCACCGGCAGCACCCCGACCGCCACGAACGCCGGCAAGAAGCACAGCCCCACGGGCGCCGTCATCAGCACCGCCGCTCTCCGCGCCGCGGCCGTCGCCACCCGCCCCCGTTCGGCCCGTGCGTCCGCGGCGACCCGCGCCACCGGTTCCGCGGCGGGGGCGCCGGACTCGCCCATCCGCTCCAGGAGCCGGGCCAGCGCCCCCGCACCCGGTATCGCGCTCAACTGCCGCCACGCGACGCCTGGTTCGGCGCCGAACCGCACCTCGGCCGCACCCCGCGCCAGACTTGCGCCCACCGGCCCTTTCAGCGACTCCCCGACGGCCCGCGCGGCCACCACCGGGCTCGCCCCGGCAGCGACACAGGCCGCCAACAGATCAGCCGCCAAGGGCAGTTGTCGCGCCACCTCCGCGACATCGCCCCGCCCGTCCGCCCCGGCTCCGGCCTCACGCCCCCGTCGCCAGCGCCACACCCCGTACCCGGCAGCCGCCCCCACCAGCCACCCCGGGACTCCACCCACCAGGACATAGCCCGCACTCACCGCCCCGGCCACCGCGAGCCACCCGCGCGCCCCGGCCCACCGGTTCCGCCACCTCGCCCGAGCTCGCGCCGGAGGCTGAACTCGTGCCGGAACCCGAACTCGTGCCGGAGGTCTGGTCACCACCCCCAGCACTTCCTCGGCCCGCCTGCGCACCGCGCGCTCACGTCGCGCCGCCGCGACCGCCAGCACCAGCCAGGACGCGGCCGCCACGCACCATGCGGCCAATCCCAGCTTGTGGACAACGCTCATCGCCCCTCCGCCCCTCGTACGATCCGCAGCGCCCACCACACCCCGACGCCTTCAAGGAATCCGCCCGCCGCGAGGCACCCAAGACCCGCGCCCGTATGCAGCAACACCCTCAGCGGGTCCGCGCCGAGCGCCGTGCCCATCAGCAGTCCAAGGACGGGCAGTCCGGCGAGCAGCACGGCCGTAGAGCGCGCACCTGCCAACTGGGCCCGCAGATCCGCCCGTTGATCACGCTCCGCGCGCAACGCAGCCTCAAGGCGCTCGAGCCCCGCCGCGAGCCCCGCGCCGCGGTCCACCGCCACCCGCCAGCACGCCGCGAGCCCGACCAGCCCTTCCGCACCGGGTTCCCTCGCCGCCTCCCCGAGCGCGCCCGGCACGTCACCTCCGAACCGTGCCGCGGCCAGCACCGCACACCGGCCCGCGCCACCCTCGGCATCCCGCCCCCTGCCACTCCCATCAGCACTCCCGCCAGGCACCTCGCCGAGGGCCACGCACAGCGCCTCCCCCGGCTGCCGCCCCGCCCGCACCTCGCCTGCGAGCGCACCGCACAGCGCGATCACCTCGTCGCCCCTCCGCTCCCGCACTCGCCGCGCATCCCTGGCCCGCCGCACGCGCCGCGCCACCGGCACCCCTGCCGCCCCCAGGGCCATCGGCACCACGGACTCCCCCAGCAGGGAGAGCACCAGCCCGACCGCAAGGCACCACCACTCATGCCGCACCCGCGCCCGCCGGGCCGCGACGACCCGCCGCCAGGACCACCGATCCGTCCCTTCCGGCGCACCGCCCCCGAGCACCGCGCGCACCCGTCGCCCCCGCAGGTCCCGCGCCCCCGTCAACCAGGCCGCGCTCCCCGCACACAGCGCAGCCGCCCACATCGGAGCACTCACTCCGCATCACCCCAAACCCCGTCGGCGAGAAGTGAGTTCAGCCGGTCCCATCCGGCCTCCTTGGTGAACGCGCGCTCGCCCCACCGCAGCGCGGGCACGGTCACCACCAGGCCCGACGCGGCCCGCTCCAGCACATGCACCTCGGCGATCCGACGGCGGCCTGCCCGGTCGCGTACGAGATGGATCACCACCGACAGCGCCGCCGCCAACTGGCTGTGCAGCGCGGCACGGTCGAGCCCCGCGGCCGTACCCAAGGCCTCCAACCGGGCGGGCACATCCCCCGCGGCGTTCGCATGCACCGTGCCGCAGCCGCCCTCATGTCCCGTGTTGAGCGCGGCCAGCAGATGGGTCACTTCCGCGCCGCGCACCTCGCCGACCACCAGCCGGTCGGGCCGCATCCGCAGCGCCTGGCGGACCAGGTCGTCGAGGCCGACGAGACCGACCCCTTCCTGGTTCGCGGGTCTCGCCTCCAGCCGCACCACGTGCGGGTGTTCGGGCCGCAACTCCGCGGAGTCCTCGGCGAGCACGATCCGCTCCTTGGGTCCGACCAGGCCGAGCAACGCGCTCAGCAGGGTCGTCTTGCCGCTGCCCGTGCCGCCGCTGATCAGGAAGGACAGCCGGGCGTCGAGCAGGGCTCGCAGCACGCGGTCCCCGCCGGGCGGGACCGTCCCCGCCGCGACGAGTTCCGCGAGGGTGAAGGCGCGGGGCCGCACGACTCGCAGCGAGAGACAGGTCGAGCCCACGGCGACCGGTGGCAGCACCGCGTGCAGCCGTGTCCCGTCCGGGAGTCGGGCGTCCACCCAGGGCCTCGCGTCGTCGAGCCTGCGCCCCGCCACTGCCGCCAGGCGCTGTGCGAGCCGCCGCAGCGCGGCCGCGTCCCGGAAGGTGACTCCGGTGAGCTCCAGGCCGCCGCCCCTGTCCACCCACACCCGGTCGGGCGCGGAAACCAGTACGTCGGTCACTGAGGCATCCGCAAGCAGCGGTTCAAGGGGGCCCGCGCCCACCAGCTCCGATCGCAACTGGGCTGCCGCACCGAGGACTTCCGCGTCGCCAAGCACCTTGCCCTGTGCTCGGAGCGCCTCGGCCACCCGGGCCGGGGTCGGCTCCGTGCCGCTCTCCGCGAGCCACTGCCGCACCCCGTCCAGCATCCGGGCGCCGACCACCGCGCTCATGCGTCGCCTCCCGTCGCGCCGACGGGCACCCGGCCCCAGAAGGCGGCGCAGAACTGCGCCAGCGGTCCGCGCGCGGCACCCCCGGGCGGCACCCCGCCGTCCTGTGCCGCCAACAGTCCGGCCTCCCAGGGGACTTCGCCGACCAGTGGCAGCCCGAGCAGCCGCGCGACCTCTTCCGATGCGAGCCCACCGGGTCCGCCGCGCCCACCGAATCCTCCGGAGCCCGCTCCCCCGGCGACGACCACGCGCAGATCGCGCAGCACCATCCCCGCGGCCGACGCGACCCGCCGCGCCCCCGCCACGGCACGCAGCTCGGCGGGCACCACGAGGAGCCCGAGGTCCACCTGGTCCAGCGCCTCCGCGACCGCCTCGTCCACCCGGCGCGGCAGATCCACGACCACCACTCCGCCGCGTCTGCGGGCGGCCGTGAGGACCGCTCGTACGGCCTCGGGAGCGACAGTCACCACCTCGCCCCGGTCCCAGCTCAGGACCCGCAGCGCGTGCAGCTCCGGCAGCGACTCCTCCAGCGCTCCGCCGCCGACCCTGCCCCGCGACGCGGCGAAGGCGGGCCAGCGCAGTCCGTCGGCCGCCTCGCCGCCCAGCAGGACGTCGAGTCCCCCGCCCAGCGGGTCGGCGTCGACGAGCATCGTGCGGTGCCCGGCCCGCGCCGCGGTGACCGCGAGGGCGCAGGCCAGCGTGGATGCCCCGGCCCCGCCGCGGCCGCCGATGACCCCGATGGTGAGCGCGGGCCGGCCCACGCCTTCCGCCACGTCGGCGATGCGGTCGACCAGCCACTGCTCTCCGTCGGGCAGGACCAGCACGTGGTCGGCGCCGATCTCCACCGCTCGCTGCCAGACCCCGGAATCGTCTTGATCCCGCCCCACGAGGACGACGCCCCTGCGGCGCGCGGCCCCGCGCACCCGGTCCGCCGCGTCGTCCCCGACGAGCACGAGCGGCGCCGTGTCCCAGCCCTCTCTTCCCTTGGGCCCGCCGTGATGCACCTCGGGCCGTGCGCCCGCCGCGGCGCACAGCCGCAGCAAGTCGTCGAGCAGTTCCACGTCCTCCGTGACGATCAGCGGTCCGGTCTGCCGCCCGTCGGACGGCGCCGCCCTGTCGTGCGAAATGACTCCACCCACGCTCTCCATCCCCCTCTCACCGCAAGCCCCTGTGAATGCCGCATCCCGTGCCCGCGAAGAACCGGACAAAGCAATCCGGCCATGAACTTCGCGAGTGGAACGAGCAGAAACAGCGTGCGGCGAGCCGGGAAATCGTGTGGATCTTGGTCAATAACTGTGGACAAGACGTTGGCTGTGAATATCCCCGTCACCCATACCGGTGACATCCCACCGACTTCCACAGCGCAGCCTCACAGCTACACACAGTGACGAATCTTGGACAGGGGAAGAGAGCGCCTCGACGGCGATCAGAGGGACCAGTAGGCCGATTGAGGGATCAACGGAGGGCCAAAAACCCATCCGGACATGCGACGACCCCCGCCGGGGGGGAGAGCGGGGGTCGTCCCCACGGTCCGACTCGGGGGGGGAGGAGCCAGACCGGGTTAGCACGGTCGCGAACGATCCGTGACTTCCATGGTGTACCCGAGAGCCTTCTCAGGCAAACCC
This sequence comes from Streptomyces sp. NPDC059002, assembly GCF_042740435.1. Lineage (NCBI taxonomy): Bacteria > Bacillati > Actinomycetota > Actinomycetes > Kitasatosporales > Streptomycetaceae > Streptomyces > Streptomyces sp. NPDC059002. Next base: position 97,804 of record NZ_JBHYJI010000007.1, read on the forward strand.
ACGCGCCTCAGCTTACGCCGAATGGTGGGCGCCTATGCTCGGCCTCGTGGAAAACCACTCCTTGCCTCGCACCGCCGCGTTCTTTGACCTGGACAAGACGGTCATTGCGAAGTCGAGCACGCTCACCTTCAGCAAGTCGTTCTACCAAGGCGGCCTGATCAACCGCAGGGCGGTACTGCGCACCGCGTACGCGCAGTTCGTCTTCCTCGCGGGCGGGGCCGATCACGACCAGATGGAACGGATGCGCGAGTACCTGTCCGCGCTGTGCCGCGGCTGGAACGTGCAACAGGTCAAGGAGATCGTCGCGGAGACCCTGCACGACCTGATCGACCCGATCATCTACGACGAGGCCGCGTCCCTCATCGAGGAGCACCACACCGCCGGCCGCGACGTCGTCATCGTCTCCACGTCGGGCGCTGAGGTCGTCGAGCCGATCGGTGAACTCCTCGGCGCGGACCGGGTGGTGGCGACCCGCATGGTGGTGGGCGAGGACGGCTGCTTCACGGGTGAGGTGGAGTACTACGCGTACGGCCCCACCAAGGCGGAGGCGATCAAGGAGCTCGCGCAGTCCGAGGGGTACGCCCTGGACCGCTGCTACGCCTACAGCGACTCGGCGACCGACCTGCCGATGCTCCAGGCCGTGGGCCACCCCTTCGCGGTCAACCCGGACCGTGCGCTGCGCAAGGAGGCCCTCGCGCGCGAATGGCCGATCCTCGACTTCCATCGGCCGGTGCGGCTCAAGCAGCGCCTGCCCGCGCCGACCCGACCGGCGTTGGTCGCGGCGGCCGCGGTCGGCGCCGCGGCGGCCACGGCGGGCCTCGTCTGGTTCGCGAGCCGCCGCCGCGCGGCAGCGAGCTGACCTGCGGCCTCGGGCGAAGGCGGCCGTCCCGGAACGCGCCCCGGGACCCGGCTCGGAGCACCGGCCGAAACCCGGCGTCCGATTCACACCTGTTTGAACCTAAAAGTAAAGAAGTGCAGCCAGGACTTCCGCTTGCCCCAGGACAGGAGTACAAAGGAGTCAACGGCCCGCGAGACCAAGGACATCCGAGAGGATTACCTTTAAACGCAACCAAGGCCCCACGGACCGAAGCATGAACATCGAGCACCCACGCGACGTCGACCCGTCGATTACGGGCCAGCCGCACCAGGTGACGGGCTACGTTCCCGACCTGATGGGCAACACTTCGAGGACGCTTGGTAACCCGGTGGACATGCCAGCGGCGGTACGGATTCCCGTACCGCCGCAACCCTTGTCCGGACCCTGAAACCCTTGCCTGGGCCTGAGCCGAGCGCCCTACGCCGCGCCGCGCTGCAGCGCCTCGCAGACCGCCGTCGACTCCCTGACGCCCAGCTCAACCGCCTTGCCGCAGTGGGCGATCCAGGCCGCCATGCCCTCCGGCGTACCGGACGCGTAGCCGTCGAGCGCCGCCGCATAGGCCGCCCGCCCCTGCTCCGCGTGTCCGGCCTCCGCCGGGCAGATCGACTTCGGGTCGAGGCCGCTGCCCACCAGGACGATGCGTTCGGCGGCCCGTGCGACCAGGCCGTTGCACGAACCGAAGGGCCGCAGGCTGAGCAGCTCGCCGTGGACCACGGCCCCCATCACCAGGGCCGGTGCCGAACTGCCCGCGATGATCAGCTGCGACAGGCCCTCCAGGCGGCCCGCCACCTCGTCCGCGTCGGGCAGGGGAAGCTCGATCAGCGGCTCGTCGACGGACTCGCCCGCAAGGCGCGGCCGCCCCGCCGCCTCGTCGGCCTCGGCCGCGGCGACCAGGTGCAGGCGCGCGAGGACCCGCAGCGGCGACTGCCGCCAGATGGACAGGAGTTGGCCCGCCTCGGCGGTCAGCCGCAGGGCGGCGCCGACCGTGCGCGCCTCGCCGTCGCCGCTGAAGTCACTGCGTCGGCGGACCTCTTCCAGCGCCCACTCCGCACCGGAGAGCGCCGCGGAGCCGCGCGCTCCGCGCAGCGCCGCCTCGGAGGTGATCTCGTTGCTGCGGCGCCGCATGATCCGGTGTCCGTAGACCCGGTCCACGGCCTTGCGCACGGAGTCCACGGAGTCGGCCACGCCGGGCAGCCCGGCCAGGGCGGCGAGCGGATCAGCTGTCGTACTCATGAGTAAGACCCTACGTACTCCAGGGCGCCGCTCCACGAAGGAGTGGTCTTCTTCACGCGGACCGAGTACTACACGTAGTCGACCCGCTACGCTTTGTGGTCATGAAAATCGCTTTCGTAGGGAAGGGCGGCAGCGGCAAGACCACGCTGTCCTCGCTCTTCATCCGACACCTCGCCGCCACCGGCGCGCCCGTCATCGCGGTGGACGCCGACATCAACCAGCACCTGGGCCCCGCGCTCGGCCTCGACGAGGCGGCGGCCGCCGAGCTGCCCGCCATGGGCGCGCGCCTGCCCCTGATCAAGGACTACCTGCGGGGTTCCAATCCCCGGATCGCCTCGGCGGACACGATGATCAAGACGACGCCGCCGGGCGAGGGCTCGCGGCTGCTCCGGGTGCGCGAGGACAATCCCGTGTACGACGCGTGCGCGCGGCCCGTGGAACTCGACGGCGGCGCCGTGCGTTTGATGGTCACCGGGCCGTTCACCGAAGCCGACCTCGGTGTCGCCTGCTACCACTCCAAGACGGGAGCGGTGGAGCTGTGCCTGAACCACCTGGTGGACGGCCGTGACGAGTACGCCGTCGTGGACATGACCGCAGGCTCCGACTCCTTCGCCTCCGGCATGTTCACGCGCTTCGACATGACGTTCCTGGTGGCCGAGCCGACGAGGAAGGGGGTCTCCGTCTATCGCCAGTACAAGGAGTACGCACGGGACTTCGGCGTCGACCTCAAGGTCGTCGGCAACAAGGTGCAGGGCCAGGACGACCTCGACTTCCTGCGCGAGCAGGTGGGCGACGACCTCCTGGTGACCGTCGGGCACTCGGACTGGGTGCGCGCCATGGAGAAGGGTCGCCCGCCCCGCTTCGAACTCCTCGAAGCGGACAACCGCCGTTCCCTGCAGACGCTTCAGGCCGCCGTCGACGCCTCGTACGAGCGACGGGACTGGGAGCGCTACACCCGCCAGATGGTCCAGTTCCACCTGAAGAACGCGCAGAGCTGGGGCAACGAGCGGACGGGGGCCGACCTGGCGGACCAGATCGACCCCGACTTCGTGCTGCGCGAGCGGATCACCGCCTCGGCGTGAACGCGCGCGCGGGGGCGGCCACTTGACGGTGTCCCTTTGGGCGCTACGGCTTGACCGCCGGGGCGCCCGGGACGCCCTTGGGGGCCGGCGCGGGCCGGGCCGAGAGGAAGGCGGGCCAGCCTTCCTTCGGGGCCTTGCCCACCGGGAGCTTCGTCAGCTTGGCCAGCGTCTTCGGGTCCTGTGCGTCGAGCCAGTCCGCGAGCTGGCGGAAGGAGACGCAGCGCACGTCGCGCTTGGTGCAGACCGTCTCGATGGTCTCCTCGATGGCACGCATGTAGGTGCCGCCGTTCCAGGACTCGAAGTGGTTGCCGATGATCAGCGGGGCCCGGTTGCCCTTGTAGGCGCGGTCGAAGCCCTGGAGCAGGCCGTCACGCATCTGGTCGCCCCAGTACTCGTGCTGGGACGGGTCGCCGTGCGAGGTCGAACCCGACTGGTTGACCATGAAGTTGTAGTCCATGGTGAGCGTCTCGAACTGGCGGCCGGGGACCGGGACAAGCTGCATCGACAGATCCCAGAGCCCCTCCTTCTTCTTGGGCCAGAGCTGGTTGTTGACGCCGCTGGTGTCATAGCGGAAGCCCAACTGCCGTGCTGCGCGCATGAAGTTCTTCTGGCCCTCGAGGCACGGGGTGCGGGCGCCGATGAGTTCCTTGTCGTAGTCGAAGGGCAGGGGCTGCGCCTTCTTCATGCCCGTGTTGGTCTTCCACGCCTTCACAAAGGACTTGGCCTGGTTGATCTCGCTCTTCCAGTCCTCGACTGACCACTCGCCGACGCCGCGGCCGCTGCCGCAGAAGTGGCCGTTGAAGTGGGTGCCGACCTCATTGCCCTCGAGCCAGGCGCCGCGGAGCTGGTCCACGGTGTCCTTGATTCCCTTGCGGTCGTTGAAGCCGATGTCCGAGCTGCCGGACAGGTGCTGCGGCGGCTTGTAGAGCTTGCGCTTCTCCTCGGGCAGCATGTACACGCCGCTGAGGAAGTACGTCATCGTGGCGTTGTTCCGCTTGGCCACCTTGCGGAAGTGGGAGAACAGCTTCTGGCTGTCCTCGCCCGCGCCGTCCCAGGAGAAGACCACGAACTGCGGTGGTTTCTGGTTCGGCTTCAGGCGGGCCGGTCTTGGCAGGTGGGGCTGCTGGCCGGTGAATGCCGTGGAACCGTCGCCGATCATGCGGACCGGGCTCTTGGGGGCCTGGGCACCGGCCGCCTTCTTCGCGCCGTGGGCGCCTTCCTTGGCGCCGGTGCCGTCGTCGGCACAGCCTGCCAGCGCCGCGACGCACGCCACGAGGGCGGTGAGGCTCGCGGCGATCCTCCGGGTGGCGGCCATCTTCCGCCCACCTTCTTTCCGTGCAAGTCGGGACAGATCGCCAGCAACGTCGCACGGGGCCTGGAATGTCGTGTTCCGACAAGCCGACCAAAGTTCTTATTCACTCTTTGAGGTGATTGGTTACCCCATTTGCCCCGATAATCCATCCGCGACCTTTACTCTGGATTACGGTTCGTTTACCGAGAGTTGAGATATCCCGCCGCTGCACGCCGTGACCCACGGCCGCGACCCGCCCTCCGGAGGCCTCCGGAGGACCCCTTGTCCCGCGACCGCGCTGCCCCGGAGGAGACGGGAAACATGTCTGCCTGCGTCCCCACTCGCACCACCGACTCGGCCCACACGCCAAGCGCCCACAAGCCGCACGCCCCACCGCCCGGCAAGAAGTTCCGCATCGCCGGCGCCGACCTCTCCGCGTCGGTCGCCGTCTTCCTGATCGCACTGCCGCTCTCTCTCGGCATCGCCCTCGCCACCGGGGCACCGCTCCAGGCGGGCCTTGTCGCCGCCGCCGTCGGCGGCCTCCTTGCCGGCTGGATCGGCGGCTCCCCGCTCCAGGTCAGCGGCCCCGCCGCCGGACTCACCGTCGTCACCGCCGACCTCATCCACCGGTACGGATGGCGGACCACCTGCGCCATCACCGTCCTCGCCGGACTCGCCCAACTCGGCCTCGGCTGCCTGCGCGTGGCCCGCACGGCGCTCGCCGTGAGCCCCGCCGTCGTACACGGCATGCTGGCCGGCATCGGCGTCGCCATCGCCGTCGCCCAGCTGCACATCGTGCTCGGCGGCACCCCGCAGAGCTCCGTGCTCGACAACCTCCGTGCGCTGCCCGCCCAGTTGGCCGACCTGCATCCGGCCGCGCTGTCGATCAGCGTCCTCACGCTGGCGATCCTGCTGCTCTGGCCGCGCATCCCCGGCCGCGTGGGCCGTCTGACCCGCATCGTGCCCGCCGCCCTCGTCTCGGTGGCCGTCGCGACCGCCGTCGCCTCGCTCGCCGGGCTCCACGTCGACAAGGTCGACCTGCCCTCGTGGCGCAGTCACGCGCTCGCGGGACTGCCCGAAGGGCCCGTGCTCGGGCTCGTCGCCGCAGTCCTCACCATCACGCTGGTGTGCAGCGTGCAGTCGCTGCTCGGCGCCGTCGCCGTCGACAAGCTCCTGGCCAAGCGGCCCGAGCTGAATGCGGGCGTGCGCCGCTCCGACCTCAACCGCGAACTGCTCGGCCAGGGCACCGCCAACATCGTCTCCGGGGCCCTCGGCGGGCTGCCCGTCGCCGGGGTCGCCGTGCGCAGCGTGGCCAATGTGCGCGCGGGCGCCGTCAGCAGGAACTCCACGATGCTGCACGGCGTTTGGGTAGTAGTGGCCGCGCTGCTCCTGGTCCCCGTCCTGGAGCTGATCCCCCTCCCGGCCCTCGCCGCCCTCGTCATGGCCGTCGGCATCCAGATGGTCAGCCTGAACCACATCCGTACGATCACCCGCCACCGCGAGATCCTCGTCTACGCCGTCACCACCCTCGGCGTGGTCCTCCTCGGGGTCCTCGAAGGCGTGGCCCTCGGCGTCGCCGTCGCCGTGGCCGTCGCGCTGCACCGCCTTGCCCGTACCCGGATCACCCATGCCGAAGTGGAAGGAGTCCACCATGTCCGCGTGCGCGGGCAGTTGACGTTCCTCGCGGTGCCGCGGCTCAGCAGGACGCTGCACCTCGTGCCCCAAGGGGCGGACACCGTTGTGGAGTTGGACGGCTCGTTCATGGACCACGCCGCGTACGAATCGCTGCAGTGCTGGCAGGACGCGCACACCGCGCACGGCGGGAGCGTCGAGGTCACCGGGCGCGCCGGGACCCGGATCGCCGAGCCCGCGAGCACCTCGCACTCCTGCTGCCGCCCCTGGACGCCCTGGCGCAACCACCACTGCGACCGGCCGCAGGAGCAGGAGCGGCACGCGGGACGGCCCAGTGGGCATCAACTGGCCAGCGGGATCAGCGCGTTCCAGCGGAACACGGCGCCCCATGTGCGCGGAGAGCTCGCCAGGCTCGCCCGTGAGGGGCAGCAGCCCGCGCAGCTCTTCCTGACCTGCGCGGACTCCCGGGTCGTCACATCGATGATCACGTCGAGCGGTCCAGGCGACCTCTTCGTCGTACGCAATGTGGGCAATCTGGTGCCGCTGCCGGGGGCCGAGAGCGGGGACGACTCGGTGGGGGCCGCGATCGAGTACGCGGTGGATGTGCTGAAGGTGCGGTCCATCACCGTGTGCGGGCACTCCGGGTGCGGTGCGATGCAGGCGCTGCTCAGCACCCCGCCCGGGGGTGCCCAGACGCCGCTGAAGCGGTGGCTGCGGCACGGCCTGCCGAGCCTGGAGCGGATGGGCGCACAGGACAGGGCGTGGGCGCGGCTTGCCGGGCGCGCGCCGGCCGACGCGGTCGAGCAGCTCTGCCTCACCAATGTGGTCCAGCAGTTGGAGCACTTGAGGGCGCACGAATCGGTGGCGCGCCGCCTTGCCGAGGGTGATCTTGAGCTGCACGGTATGTACTTCCACGTCGGAGAGGCGCAGGCCTATCTCCTCACGGAGGGCGCCGGCGCCGAGCAGCTCCCCGACGAGGTCTTCGATCAAGTGGCGCCCACAGCACGGGTCAAGGTCCAGCAAGCACCTTGCAGGTAAAGGTCTAAACCAATTTTCGGCAGGCCCTTGTCACCACGGGTTGTGTCTGATGAGCTGTGGCTTCGGACACAACGGACACCCTGGGAAAGGGAGATGTCGTGAGCAACGAAAGCCTGGCCAACCTCTTGAAGGAGGAGCGTCGCTTCGCGCCGCCGGCGGAGCTGGCGGCCGCCGCGAACGTCACGGCGGAGGCGTACGAACAGGCCAAGGCTGACCGGCTCGGCTTCTGGGCCGAGCAGGCCCGCCGGCTGACCTGGGCCACCGAGCCGACCGAGACGCTCGACTGGTCCAATCCGCCGTTCGCCAAGTGGTTCGCCGACGGGAAGCTCAACGTCGCGTACAACTGCGTCGACCGCCACGTCGAGGCGGGCAACGGCGAGCGCGTCGCGATCCACTTCGAGGGTGAGCCCGGCGACAGCCGGGCCATCACCTACGCGGAGCTGAAGGACGAGGTCAGCCGGGCGGCCAACGCCCTGACGGAGCTGGGTGTTCAGAAGGGCGACCGGGTCGCCGTCTATCTGCCGATGATCCCCGAGGCGGTCGTCGCGATGCTGGCCTGCGCCCGCATCGGCGCCGCCCACTCGGTGGTCTTCGGCGGCTTCTCGGCGGACGCCATCGCGGCCCGCATCAAGGACGCCGACGCCAAGGTCGTCATCACCGCCGACGGCGGCTACCGCAGGGGCAAGCCGTCCGCGCTCAAGCCCGCCGTGGACGAGGCCGTGAGCCGGGTCGACGGCGTGCAGAAGGTCCTCGTCGTCCGGCGCACCGAGCAGGACGTGGCGTGGACCGAGGGCCGCGACGTGTGGTGGCACGAGGTCACGCAGCGGCAGTCCACCGAGCACACCCCCGAGGCGTTCGACGCCGAGCACCCGCTCTTCATCCTCTACACCTCGGGCACCACGGGTAAGCCGAAGGGCATCCTGCACACCTCCGGCGGCTACCTCACGCAGGCGTCGTACACCCACCACGCCGTCTTCGACCTCAAGCCGGAGACCGACGTCTACTGGTGCACGGCCGACATCGGCTGGGTCACCGGGCACTCGTACATCACGTACGGCCCGCTGGCGAACGGCGCGACGCAGGTGATGTACGAGGGCACCCCCGACACCCCCCACCAGGGCCGCTTCTGGGAGATCGTCCAGAAGTACGGGGTCACGATCCTCTACACGGCGCCGACCGCGATCCGTACGTTCATGAAGTGGGGCGACGAGATCCCCGCGAAGTTCGACCTCAGCAGCCTGCGGGTGCTCGGTTCGGTCGGCGAGCCGATCAACCCCGAGGCGTGGATCTGGTACCGGAAGAACATCGGCGGCGACAAGTGCCCCATCGTGGACACCTGGTGGCAGACCGAGACCGGCGCGATGATGATCTCGCCGCTGCCGGGCGTCACGGAGACCAAGCCGGGCAGCGCCCAGCGCGCCCTGCCGGGCATCTCCGCCACCGTCGTCGACGACGAGGCGAACGAGGTGCCGGACGGCGGCGGTGGCTATCTGGTCCTGACCGAGCCGTGGCCGTCGATGCTGCGCACCATCTGGGGCGACGACCAGCGGTTCATCGACACGTACTGGTCGCGCTTCGAGGGCAAGTACTTCGCCGGTGACGGCGCCAAGAAGGACGAGGACGGCGACATCTGGCTGCTCGGCCGGGTGGACGACGTGATGCTCGTGTCCGGGCACAACATCTCCACCACCGAGGTCGAGTCGGCGCTCGTCTCGCACCCGGCGGTCGCCGAGGCGGCGGTCGTGGGCGCGGCGGACGAGACGACCGGCCAGGCCATCGTCGCCTTCGTGATCCTGCGCGGCACGGCGAACGCCGAGGACGAGGGTCTCGTCGCGGAGCTGCGCAACCACGTGGGTGCCACGCTCGGCCCGATCGCCAAGCCGAAGCGGGTCCTGCCGGTGGCCGAGCTGCCGAAGACCCGGTCCGGGAAGATCATGCGACGGCTGCTGCGGGACGTCGCGGAGAACCGGGAGCTCGGTGACGTCACCACACTGACGGACTCCTCCGTGATGGACCTGATCCAGACGAAGCTGCCCTCGGCGTCCAGCGAGGACTGATCCCCGGCCCCTCCGGGCCTCGAAGGGCACCCGGCGCCAAGCGCGCCGGGTGCCCTTTTTGTGCTTAAGGTGAAGATCACTGGATACGTCCCGGCGTACGTTAGGTAAGCTAAGGATCGCGTCAACATCGCGACAAGAAAAACCTAGGTGCGCCGGGAAGTCTGGTCGGCATGTGCTTTGCCCTGCCTACCCGACCGGAGGTCGACTCTCGTGGCCGCGCCCGCCCCCGCCCCCAGCAACAACCGCAAGGTACTCGGACGCCTTTCGCTCCCCGAGCGGAACTTCGTCGCCAACGCACTGCGCACCGAGACCGTCGGCGGCGTACTGCTGCTCATCGCCGCGGTCACCGCGCTGATCTGGGCCAACACGGCCGGTGGCTCGTACGAATCGGTACGGGGCTTCCACCTGGGCCCTGGCTCGCTCGGGCTCGACCTCTCCATCCAGCACTGGGCGGCCGACGGCCTGCTCGCCATCTTCTTCTTCGTGGCGGGGATCGAGCTCAAGCGTGAGCTGGTCGCGGGTGATCTGCGCGACCCGAAGGCCGCCGCGCTGCCCGTCGTCGCGGCGCTCTGCGGCATGGCCGTGCCCGCGCTCGTGTACTTCCTGACCAACACCGTCGGCGGCGGCTCGACGGACGGCTGGGCCGTGCCGACCGCGACCGACATCGCCTTCGCGCTCGCGGTCCTCGCGGTCATCGGCACCTCGCTGCCGTCCGCGCTGCGCGCCTTCCTGCTCACCCTCGCCGTCGTCGACGACCTCTTCGCGATCCTGATCATCGCGGTGTTCTTCACCAGCGACCTCAACTTCGCCGCGCTCGGCGGCGCCGTCCTCGGCCTGGCCGTCTTCTGGCTGCTGCTCAGGAAGCGGGTCCGCGGCTGGTACATCTACGTTCCGCTGGCCCTGGTCATCTGGGGCCTGATGTACAACAGCGGCATCCACGCCACCATCGCGGGCGTCGCCATGGGTCTGATGCTGCGCTGCCACAGGGAGGACGAGAGCGAGGAGCACTCCCCCGGTGAGCACATCGAACATCTCGTACGCCCCCTCTCCGCGGGCCTGGCCGTACCGCTGTTCGCCCTGTTCAGCGCGGGTGTGGTCGTCTCGGGCGGCGCGCTCGGCGACGTATTCACCAAGCCGGAGACGCTCGGTGTGGTGCTCGGTCTCGTGGTCGGCAAGGCGGTCGGCATCTTCGGCGGCACCTGGCTCGCGGCACGCTTCACCAAGGCCGAGCTGAACGAGGATCTGGCCTGGCCCGATGTGTTCGCGGTCGCCTCGCTGGCCGGTATCGGCTTCACCGTCTCGCTGCTCATCGGCGAACTCGCCTTCACCGAGGACCCGCTGCTCACCGACGAGATCAAGGCCGCCGTCCTGATGGGCTCGCTCATCGCGGCCGTGTTCGCCGGGATCCTCCTGAAGATACGGAACGCCAAGTACCGCAAGCTGTGCGAGGACGAGGAGCGCGACGAGGACCTCGACGGCATCCCGGACATCTACGAGCAGGACAAGCCGGACTACCACCTTCGGATGGCGGCCATCTACGAGAAGAAGGCCGCGGAACACCGCAGGCTTGCCGAAGTCTCGGGTGGGGAACGCGAGGATGGCAGCGGTCCGGCATGATCTGAGCAGACATATCTCGGAAGAGATCAGAAGAGAAAAAGGGGAGAACGCGATGAGCGCACCCGACGGCCCCGTCGGCGCCGAGCGCAGCCTCGGCCAACTGGTCGCCACGGCAACCAGCGAGATGTCCGCGCTGGTGCACGACGAGATCGCCCTGGCCAAGGCCCAGCTGCGACAGGACGTCAAGCGCGGGGCGGTCGGCGGTGCCGCGTTCGCGGCGGCGGGCGCGGTCCTCATCTTCTCGCTGCCGATGCTGAGCTTCGCGCTCGCGTACGGCATCCGCACCTGGAGCGGATGGAACATGGCGATCTGCTTCGTGCTGTCCTTCGCCGCCAATGTGCTGGTGGCCGGGCTGCTCGCGCTGATCGGCGTCGTCTTCGCGAAGAAGGCCAAGAAGGGCAAGGGCCCGCAGAAGGTCGCCGCCTCGGCCAAGGAGACGGCCGCCGTACTGGGGAACGTCAAGCCGCATCCCCGCGCGGTGAGCCCTGCGGGTGCACTCGACGACCGGGTCGGTGAGCCGGCGGCAGCTGTGGCACGCTCGTCTTCATGACGGACCCCGCCGCCCAATCGGCCCAACCTCCCGCCTCGGTCGTACGCATCGACGGGCCCTGGACCCACCGGGACGTGGCCGCCAACGGGGCGCGCTTCCACATCGCCGAGATGGGTGACGGGCCGCTGGTGCTCCTGCTGCACGGCTTCCCGCAGTTCTGGTGGACCTGGCGGCATCAGCTGGTGGCGCTCGCCGACGCGGGCTTCCGGGCCGTCGCGATGGACCTGCGGGGCGTGGGCGGCAGCGACCGCACACCGCGCGGCTACGACCCGGCGAACCTCGCGCTCGACATCACGGGCGTCGTGCGCTCCCTCGGCGAGCCCGACGCCGCGCTCGTCGGGCACGACCTGGGCGGATATCTGGCGTGGACGGCGGCCGTGATGCGGCCCAAGCTGGTGCGCCGCCTCGCCGTCTCCTCGATGCCGCATCCGCGGCGCTGGCGCTCGGCGATGCTGTCCGACCGGAAGCAGACCGCGGCGGGGGCGTACGTCTGGGGCTTCCAGCGGCCGTGGCTGCCGGAGCGCCAACTGGTCGCCGACGACGGGGCCCTGGTGGGCCGTCTGGTCCGCGACTGGTCCGGGCCGCGCCTGCCGGACGACGAGACGGTCCAGACGTACCAGCGGGCCATGTGCATCCCCTCCACGGCGCACTGCTCGATCGAGCCGTACCGCTGGATGGTGCGGTCGATGGCCAGGCCCGACGGAATCCAGTTCAACCGCCGCATGAAGCGTCCGGTGCGGGTGCCGACGCTGCATCTGCACGGCTCACTCGATCCCGTGATGCGTACGAGGAGCGCGGCGGGCTCCGGCGAGTACGTCGAAGCGCCGTACCGCTGGCGGCTGTTCGACGGGCTCGGGCACTTCCCGCACGAGGAGGACCCGGCGGCCTTCTCGACGGAGCTGGTGAACTGGCTGAAGGATCCCGAGCCGGACCGCTGACCGTCCCTGCGGGTGCGGACCGCGGCCCCTCCGAGGGGCCCATGGGAACGCCTGTCCTACGAACGCCAATTGCCTGACGCATAGGCCAATTGGGACCCCTGTGCGCGGTTACCGACCATGAGGCACGGGCACACGTCGGGGTATGGGCTGGACGCACGACTACAGTGACGCAGCACGCAATCGCCGCTCGGCCACAGCGCTGAACAGCCACGAGAGGGGCGGGCCACAGGATCCGGGCCATCACGGCCCCCCTCAAGAAGGCATGGGCATCCCCCGCATCCTCCGCCGGAGGGCCCGCTGGGTCTCCGCGCGGCTGCGGCATACGCGCGACTGACCCCGCCCTCCGGGTACTCCCCCGCTCGCCCTAGAGGGCGCAGCCCTGGCTGTCGACCTCTTGGTTGGCGGTGCGGCCCCGCTCGATGTCCTCACGCACCTCGTCCACCGTCAGCGCATAGCCGGTGTCCGGGTCGTCGAGGGACTTCGCGAAGACCACGCCGTAGACCTTGCCGTCGGGCGTGAGCAGCGGGCCGCCGGAGTTGCCCTGGCGGACGGTCGCGTAGAGCGAGTACACATCACGGCGCACGGTGCCGCGGTGGTAGATGTCCGGGCCCTTGGCCGTGATGCGACCACGCACGCGCGCGGGGCGGACGTCGTAGGGGCCGTCCTCGGGGAAGCCCGCGACGATGGCTCCCGCGCCGCTGGTGGCGTCCTTGGACGTGAACTGCAGGGGCGGTGCCTTCAGCGTGGGCACGTCCAGTACGGCGATGTCGCGCTCCCAGTCGTAGAGGACGACCTTCGCGTCGTACGTCTGGTTCGTGTCGCCTATCTGGACGGTCGGCTCGTCCACCCCGCCCACCACGTGCGCGTTCGTCATCACGCGGCGGTCGGCGAAGACGAAGCCGGTGCCTTCGAGGACCTTGCCGCAGCTGCGGGCCTCGCCGCGGACCTTCACGATGGAGCGCTTGGCGGTCGTGGCGACCTGGCTCTTGGCGAGCTTGGGGTCCGGGGGCTGGACGTCCTTGATGGGCTCGTTCGCGAACGGGCTGAAGACCTGCGGGAAGCCGTTCTGCGCGAGGACCGAGGAGAAGTCGTTGAACCAGGTGTCGGCCTGGCCCGGCAGTGCGCGCGAGACACCGAGCAGGACCTTGGAGTTGCGCACTTCCTTGCCGAGCGTCGGCAGCGTCGTGCCCGCGAGGGCCGAGCCGATCAGCCAGGCCACCAGGAGCATCGCCACCACGTTCACCAGGGCGCCGCCCGTGGCGTCCAGGGCGCGGGCGGGCTGCCAGGTGATGTATCTGCGGAGTTTGTTGCCTAGGTGGGTGGTGAAGGCCTGGCCGATCGAGGCACAGACGATCACGATGACCACGGCGACCACCGCCGCCGTCGTGCCCACCGCGGCCGCGTCGTCGTCCGTGAGCGCGTCCCAGACGATCGGCAGCAGATAGACGGCGACGAGGCCGCCGCCCAGGAAGCCGATCACCGAGAGGATGCCGACCACGAAGCCCTGGCGGTAGCCCACGACCGCGAACCACACGGCGGCGAGCAGCAACAGGACGTCCAGCACGTTCACCGTTTCAATCCTCGCCTCGCATCGCGGTCGCCCATTCCACGCAACCTTGTCATGCGCGCCAGTCGAGCGGGACCTGCCTGCTGCGGTCCCAGGGGCGCTCCCAGCCCGCGAAGTGCAGGATCCTATCGATCACCCCGGCCGTAAATCCCCAGACCAGAGCGGACTCGACGAGGAAGGCCGGGCCGGCGTGACCCCTGGGGTGGACGGCCGTCGCACGGTTCGCGGGGTCCGTGAGATCGGACACGGGGACCGTGAACACCCGGGCCGTCTCGTTCGGGTCGACGACGCCGACGGGGGTCGGGGTGCGCCACCAGCCGAGCACGGGCGTGACGACGAAATCGCTCACCGGGATGAAGAGACGGGGCAGCTCCGCGAAGAGCTGGACGCCGCGGGGGTCGAGGCCCGTCTCCTCCTCGGCCTCGCGCAGGGCCGCGCGCAGCGGTCCCTCGGCCTGCGGGTCGCCGTCCTCGGGGTCCAGGGCGCCGCCGGGGAAGGAGGGCTGGCCCGCATGCGAGCGCAGGGAGCCCGCGCGCTCCATCAGGAGCAGCTCGGGGCCCTTCTCGCCCTCTCCGAAGAGGACGAGCACGGCGGACTGGCGTCCGGCGCCGCTCTCCGGGGGCAGGAAGCGGCTCAGCTGGAGCGGCTCGACGGTCTCGGCGGCGCGGACGACCGGGGCGAGCCACGGGGGCAGTCCTGCGGTGCTGAGGAGGGCGTGGCCGTCGCCGTCCTGTCCGGTGCGGAGGCTGTCGTGGCCGGTGGGGTGGCTGTCGTGGCCGGTGGGGTGGCCTGTGGGGTGGCCTACCCGCCCGGTGTCGTGGCCACGGCCCCTGTCGGCCTCCTGGAAACCGCCGCCCGTATGGCTCGTATGGCTCGGATCGCTGTTCGTGGCGTTGGTCGTCTCGCTCGCGTGCGTCATCGGCACCCCCGTCCGTCTCTGGACAACGCTCTTGGCCCCCCGGTTCGTTCCGTCCGGCTCCGATGTCACCCGGCGGCCAGCGGAGGCGCCGGCTGGCCCGGGTAGTCCGGCGGCGGCTTGAGGCGCTGGCCCGGCAGGCCGCCCATCTCGTACTTCAGGAGCTTCTTCGCCTTCTCCGGGTCCGTCTCGCCCTCTCCGTACGACGGACAGAGCGGGGCGATCGGGCAGGCGCCGCAGGCGGGCTTGCGGGAGTGGCAGATCCGGCGGCCGTGGAAGATCACGCGGTGCGAGAGCATCGTCCACTCGCTCTTCGGGAAGAGCGCGGCGACGGCCGTCTCGACCTTCTCCGGGTCCGTCTCCTCGGTCCACTTCCAGCGGCGGACCAGGCGGCCGAAGTGGGTGTCGACGGTGATGCCGGGGACTCCGAAGGCGTTGCCGAGGACCACGAAGGCGGTCTTGCGGCCCACTCCGGGCAGCTTGACGAGATCCTCTATGCGGCCGGGGACCTCGCCCCCGAAGTCGTCCCGCAGGGCCTTCGAGAGACCCATGATCGACTTGGTCTTGGCCCGGAAGAAGCCGGTCGGTCTGATGAGCTCCTCGACCTCTTCGGGGACGGCGGCGGCCAGGTCCTCCGGGGTCGGGTACTTGGCGAAGAGCCGCGGCGTCGTCTGGTTCACGCGCAGGTCGGTGGTCTGCGCGGAGAGGACCGTGGCCACCAGGAGCTCGAAGGGGTTCTCGAAGTCCAGCTCGGGGTGGGCGTACGAATACACCTCGGCGAGCTCGCGGTTGATGCGGCGGGCGCGGCGGACCAGGGCGGTGTGGGACTCCGGGGTGGCGGTCTTCTTTGCAGGGGTCTTCTTTGCGGGGGCGGCCTTTGCGGGAGTGGTCTTCGCGGCGGGCTTCTTCGTGGCGGTGCTCTTCGTGGCGGTGGTCTTTGTGGCGGTGCTCTTCGTGGCGGTGCTCTTCGCAGGGGTCTTCTTGGCCGGGGCCTTTTTCGCGGAGGCCGGCGCCGTCTTCTTCGCGGGCGTCGTCTTCTTCACCGTGGGTGCCTTCTGTCGTCCGGAGGCTGTCCGTTTTGTCGCTTTGTCGGGTGCGCCGGACGCATGTTCGCCCACAGCGGAATCATGGGATGCGGCCACCGTCTCAGCCCCCTCGGCCTGCGCTCTCACCGGCTTTTTGGACACCCGGCCAGCCTAGGGCCCCGCACTGACATCCGTCCTTGACCCCATGGATCGGCCCCCAATTGGCCCCCTCCCGCACAGCATCGGACGCCGGTGCGGCAGACTTGTGACTGATCACACTGTTTGGACCGTCCGGCAAAATGGGGAGCACGGTCCCCTGATGCAGGTCGACAAGGAGAGAACTCGTGGACGACGTTCTGCGGCGCGCCCCGCTCTTCGCGGCGCTCGATGACGAGCAGGCCGCGGAGCTCCGCGCCTCCATGAGTGAGGTGACGCTCGCGCGCGGGGATGCGCTTTTCCATGAGGGCGACCCCGGGGACCGCCTTTACGTGGTCACCGAGGGCAAGGTGAAGCTTCACCGCACGTCGCCCGACGGCCGCGAGAACATGCTCGCGGTGCTCGGCCCCGGTGAGCTCATCGGTGAGCTGTCGCTCTTCGACCCGGGTCCGCGTACGGCCACGGCGTCCGCCCTCACCGAGGTCAAGCTCCTCGGCCTGGGCCACGGCGACCTCCAGCCGTGGCTGAACGCCCGGCCCGAGGTGGCCGCCGCGCTGCTGCGCGCCGTCGCCCGGCGCCTGCGCAAGACCAACGACCAGATGTCCGACCTGGTCTTCTCCGACGTGCCCGGCCGTGTGGCCCGCGCGCTGCTCGACCTGTCGCGCCGCTTCGGCGTGCAGTCCGAGGAGGGCATCCACGTCGTGCACGACCTCACGCAGGAAGAGCTCGCCCAGCTGGTCGGCGCCTCCCGCGAGACGGTCAACAAGGCGCTCGCGGACTTCGCCGGGCGCGGCTGGCTGCGCCTGGAGGCCCGCGCGGTGATCCTGCTGGACGTGGAGCGGCTCGCCAAGCGGTCGCGCTGACGCTCTGTCCGTACGTTGCCGGGCCCTGCCTCTTCCTGAGGCAGGGCCCGTCTGCTGTCGGTCCGCGGCTCCCCCGGTTGCCCCGTCAAAACAGCGTGACCTCGCCGCTTCCTCGCTGCACAGTTACCCCATGACCAGCAGTGCCGTCTCCAGGGCCGGGACCGGGCTCGATCCGCAGGGCTACATCGCACGGGAGGGCTCTCTCGGGCAGGTGCAAGCGGAGTTCCGTCCGGTCGTCGCCGCGGCGCGCGACCGGGTGCTCGCGGTGTTCGGGCCGCGCCTGGACAGCGCCTACCTGTACGGCTCCGTTCCGCGCGGCACCGCGCGGCCGGGGCGTTCCGACCTCGACCTGCTGATCGCCCTGCGCGCGGAGCCGACGGACGCCGACCGGGCCGACGCCGATGCCGTCGGGGCCGCCCTGGACGAGGAGTTCGGGCAGATCGACGGGGTCGGGGTGCTCCTCGAGAGCAGGCGGCGGCTGCTGAGCGACCTCGAGACGTACGACCTCGGCTGGTTCGTCGCCTGCCTCTGCACGCCGCTGCTCGGCGAGGACCTGGCCGAGTTCCTGCCGCGCTATCGGCCCGACAGTCTGCTCGCCCGCGAGACCAATGGCGATCTGGCGCTCCTGCTGCCCCGGTGGCGGGAGCGGGTCGCGGCCGCCGCGGGTGACGATGAGCTGCGTCGGGTCAGTCGGCTCGTCTCCCGTCATCTCGTCCGTACCGCCTTCACGCTCGTCATGCCGCGGTGGAACGGCTGGACCAGTGATCTGGGCGAGATGGCCGAGGTGTTCGCGCGGTACTACCCCGAGTGGGGCGGGCGGATCAGGGACGCCGTCGCCGTCGCGTACGAGCCCGTCGCCGACCTGGCGGTCCTCGCCTCGTACACCGAGGAGATCGGGCCCTGGCTGGCCGCCGAGTACGCCGCCGTACACGGCACGAAGGCGGCTCGGCCCGGGGCCTGATCCGTCGGGCCTCCTCAGATGAGGCCGTGCTCCCTCAGGTACTCCAGCTGTGCGCGTACGGAGAGCTCTGCCGCGGGCCACAGGGAGCGGTCCACGTCCGCGTACACGTGCGCGACGACGTCCGATGCCTGTGTGTGGCCGTTCTCGACGGCCGTCTCGACCTGGGCCAGGCGGTGGGCCCGGTGCGCGAGGTAGAACTCGACGGCGCCCTGGGCGTCTTCGAGTACGGGGCCGTGACCCGGCAGCACCGTGTGGACGCCGTCGTCCACGGTCAGGGACCTCAGGCGGCGCAGCGAGTCGAGATAGTCGCCCAGGCGGCCGTCCGGGTGCGCCACGACCGTCGTGCCGCGGCCCAGGACCGTATCGCCCGTCAGGACCGCGCGGTCGGCGGGGAGATGGAAGCAGAGCGAGTCGGCGGTGTGTCCCGGGGTGGGGACCACGCGCATCTCCAGGCCGCCTGTGGTGATCACGTCACCGGCGGCGAGGCCCTCGTCGCCGAGGCGCAGGGCGGGATCCAGGGCGCGGACGTGTGTGCGGGTCAGTTCGGCGAAGCGGGCGGCGCCTTCCGCGTGGTCCGGGTGGCCGTGGGTCAGGAGGGTCAGGGCGACGCGCTTGCCGGCCTTCTCCGCGGTCTCGATGACCCGGCTCAGGTGGGCGTCGTCCAGCGGGCCCGGGTCGATGACGACCGCGAGGGGGGAGTCGGGTTCCGCGACGATCCAGGTGTTGGTGCCGTCCAGGGTCATCGCGGAGGGGTTGGGGGCGAGGACGTTCACGGCGCGGTCGGTGGCGGGGCCGGTGAGGACCCCGCCACGGGGCTGGCCGGGGAGGGCTGCGGCTTCGGTCATGCGGGGGTGTCTCCCGTCAGGGGTGGGGCGGGGTGGGCCGGGCTTGGCCGGGCTTGGCCGGGCCGGGGGGGTGCGCTTCGTCGTCTTGGGGGCGGGGCCGCGGCGGTATGTCCGTCCTCGCTATCCCGGTGGGCCGCCACCGTCATGTGACTCGGCACGTGGCCTCGTGTGCTCCGGGCGGACATACCGCCGCGTCCCCTCCCGTCTCTGTCGCGGCTGCGGGCCGGTGGGCGGCTGGTGGTTCTTGGCGGGAGGTCGTCGCGTTCCCTCCCGTCGCGTTCGCGGCTGGTGGTTCTTGGCGGGAGGTCGTCGCGGGCCCTGGCGTCTCGGCCGCGGGTGCGGGGCGGTGGGTGGCTGGTGGTTCTTGGCGGGGGACGCCGTGGGGGCGTTGTCGGCTGGTGGTTCTCACCGGGGGTCCGGGCCGATGTGCTTGGTGAACTCGTCGTGGCCCGGCCAGGAGAGGAGTAGTTGGCCGTTTTCCACGCGGGCGCGGGCCAGGACGGGAGTCATGTCCTGGTCCTGTGCCGCCGCGAGTGCGGCGGCGGGGCTGGGGTGGGGGCTCAGGGTGCGCAGGGTCGCGATGGTGGGCGGCATCATCAGGAGCTCGCCCTTGTCGTAGCGGGCGGCCGCCTCTGTCGGGCGGATCCAGACGGTGCGGTCCGCCTCCGTGGAGGCGTTGCGGGTGCGCTGTCCGGCCGGCAGGGCGGCGACGAAGAAGAACGTGTCGTAGCGCCTGGGTTCGAACTCGGGGGTGATCCAGCGGGCCCAGGCGCCGAGCAGATCGCTGCGCAGGATCAGGTCCCTGCGGTCCAGGAAGTCGGCGAAGGAGATGTCCCGGGCCACGAGCGCCTCGCGGTCCGTCTCCCAGTCCTCGCCGGTGGTGTCGCCGACGACAGTGTCCGCCGTCGGTCCGGCGAGCAGGACGCCCGCTTCCTCGTACGTCTCGCGGACCGCGGCGCAGACGATCGCCTGGGCCTCGGCCTCGCCGTCGACGCCGAGGCGGGCGGCCCAGGAGGCGCGCGTGGGGCCCGCCCAGCGCACCAGGTGGTCGTCGTCGCGCGGGTCGACGCCGCCGCCCGGATACGCGTACGCGCCTCCGGCGAAGGCCATGGAGGCGCGTCTGCGCAGCATGTGTACTTCTGGTGCGCCGTGTTCCGCCCCGTCCTTGAGGAGCATGACGGTCGCGGCGCGGCGCGGGGTCGCCGGAGTCAGCTCGCCGCTCGCCAGGGCGCGGATGCGGTCGGGCCACTCCGGGGGGTACCACTGCCCATTTGCCATGGGCGGAGGCTATCCCCTAGTGGGCTGATGTTCGAGAGGCAATGATCAGTGCCTACAGGGGGCCGGTCGGCGGGACCGGCACCCCTGGAGGACCGAAAACCGTCTATGCCTCCGTCAGTTCCACCTGGAACTCGACCTCGACCGGGGCGTCCAGCGGAAGCACGGCGACGCCGACGGCGCTGCGCGCGTGGACGCCCTTGTCGCCGAGGACCTCGCCGAGGAGTTCGCTCGCGCCGTTGATGACGCCGGGCTGTCCGGTGAAGTCCGGTGCGGACGCGACGAAGCCGACGACCTTCACGACGCGCGCGATGCGGTCCAGGTCACCGGCGACCGACTTGACCGCGGCGAGCGCGTTCAGCGCGCAGATGCGGGCCAGGTCCTTGGCCTCCTCCGGGGTGACCTCGGCGCCGACCTTGCCGGTCACGCCGAGCTTGCCCTCCACCATCGGGAGCTGGCCCGCGGTGTAGACGTACACGCCCGACTGGACGGCCGGCTGGTACGAGGCCAGCGGCGGCACGACATCGGGCAGCGTCAGGCCGAGCGACGCGAGCTTCTCCTCGACGGCGCTCATGCCTGCTTCTCGCGCTTCAGGTAGGCCACGAGCTGCTCGGGGTTGTTCGGCCCGGGCACGACCTGGACCAGCTCCCAGCCGTCCTCGCCCCAGGTGTCCAGAATCTGCTTCGTGGCATGGACGAGCAGCGGCACGGTTGCGTATTCCCACTTGGTCATGTGGCCGACTGTAGTCGGTGTCGGGGGGTGCTCAGGGTGGGCTCCTGCGTGACCCGGGCGGCGACTGGTTAGGCTCGAATACGTGAGCAGGCTCCAGGTCGTCAGTGGCAAGGGCGGTACCGGCAAGACCACGGTGGCCGCGGCCCTCGCGCTCGCCCTCGCGACGGAGGGCAAGCGGACCCTCCTCGTGGAGGTCGAGGGCAGGCAGGGCATCGCGCAGCTCTTCGAGACGGAGGCGCTGCCTTATGAGGAGCGGAAGATCGCCGTCGCTCCCGGGGGCGGGGAGGTGTACGCCCTCGCCATCGATCCCGAGCTCGCGCTGCTCGACTACCTCCAGATGTTCTACAAACTGGGAGGTGCGGGCCGCGCGCTCAAGAAGCTCGGCGCCATCGACTTCGCCACCACCATCGCGCCGGGGCTGCGGGACGTGCTCCTCACCGGCAAGGCGTGCGAGGCCGTGCGCCGCAAGGACAAGCAGGGGCGGTACGCGTACGACTGCGTGGTGATGGACGCCCCGCCGACGGGACGCATCACGCGCTTCCTCAACGTGAACGACGAGGTCGCGGGGCTCGCCAAGATCGGGCCCATACACAACCAGGCGCAGGCCGTGATGCGGGTGCTCAAGTCGCCCGAGACCGCTGTGCACTTGGTGACGCTGCTGGAGGAGATGCCGGTCCAGGAGACCGCGGACGGCATCGCCGAACTGCGGGCCGCGCAGCTGCCCGTGGGGCGGGTCATCGTGAACATGGTGCGGCCCGAGGTGCTCGACGAGGCGGAGCTCGAACTCGGCCTTGAGCAGCCGCCGCGTGCCGCCATCGCCAAGTCGCTGTCCGGCGTGGGGCTCGGCGGGGCCCGGCGGGGCGGCGGCGCCGAGCGGCTCGTCGACCCGCTGCTCGAACAGGCCGCCGAGTACGCCGAGCGGTACGCCCTGGAGCGGGACCAGCGCGCCGTGCTCACCGAGTTCGGCCAGCCCCTGCACGAACTCCCGCTGCTCGCGGGCGGGATGGACCTCGCGGGCCTCTACGAGCTCGCCACGGCACTGCGGAAGCAAGGGATCGCATGACCCCGGACCCGGCACGGACCTCCGACACCGGCCGCGCCTCGGACGACGCCGCGCGGCCGCTGGACCCGGTGCGCGCACTGGACGTCGACGCGCTGCTCGACGACCCGAAGACCCGCATCGTGGTGTGCTGCGGTTCGGGTGGTGTCGGCAAGACGACCACGGCGGCCGCCCTCGGGCTGCGCGCGGCCGAGCGGGGCCGCAAGGTCGTCGTCCTGACCATCGACCCGGCGCGCAGGCTCGCCCAGTCCATGGGCATCGACCAGCTCGACAATGTGCCGCGGCGGGTCAAGGACGTGGAGGGCGACGGCGAACTGCACGCCATGATGCTCGACATGAAGCGGACCTTCGACGAGATCGTCGAGGCGCACGCGGACAAGGAGCGGGCCGCCGCGATCCTGGGCAACCCCTTCTACCAGTCGCTCTCGGCGGGCTTCGCGGGCACGCAGGAGTACATGGCGATGGAGAAGCTGGGGCAGCTGCGCTCCCGGGACGAGTGGGATCTGATCGTCGTCGACACGCCGCCGTCGCGTTCGGCCCTCGACTTCCTCGACGCCCCCAAGCGCCTCGGGTCCTTCCTCGACGGGAAGCTGATCCGGCTGCTGATGGCGCCCGCGAAGGTGGGCGGCCGGGCCGGGATGAAGTTCCTGAACGTCGGCATGTCGATGATGACGGGGGCCCTCGGCAAGCTGCTCGGCGGGCAGTTGCTGCGCGACGTGCAGACGTTCGTGGCCGCGATGGACACCATGTTCGGCGGGTTCCGCACGCGCGCGGACGCGACGTACCGCCTGCTGCAGGCGCCCGGCACGGCGTTCCTCGTGGTGGCGTCGCCGGAGCGGGACGCGCTGCGGGAGGCCGCGTACTTCGTGGAGCGCCTGGCCGCCGACGACATGCCGCTGGCCGGTCTCGTGCTGAACCGTGTGCACGGCAGCGGCGCCGCCCAGCTGTCGGCCGAGCGGGCGCTTGCCGCCGCGGAAAATCTTGATGAGAGCCGCATTGTGGATCAGGAGGACGGGAAGGTTGGAGTTCGTAACGCCCCGGTCGGTGACCCGGTTCGTAACTCCCCCTCGAACCCCGGGACTTCCGAGGCACTCCGGACATCCGAGGCCGCCCGGTCTCCCGAGAATCCCGACCCCGACGATCCTGGTCCGTCCGACCCTGAGCCGTCTGATCCCGACCCGTCGGCCGGTCGTCCATCAGTGGAGCAGTTGACCGCGGGGCTGCTTCGGCTGCACGCGGAACGCATGCGGCTGCTCGCGCGTGAACAGCACACGCGCGATCGCTTCACCGCGCTCCACCCCGAGGTGGCGGTGGCCGAAGTGGCCGCGCTGCCGGGCGATGTGCACGACCTCGCGGGTCTTCGTGCCATTGGGGAACGGCTGGCGGGCTAGCTAACCCACCGCCGCGTAGCTCTCGTACGTCTCCTCGTCCTCCAAGTCCACGGGCAGCAGGCCCGTGCCACGCTCGTACTCCGAGCGTGCGGTCTCCAGGAGCCTGCGCCACGAGGTGACGGTGGGGCGCCTGCGCAGCAGCGCGCGGCGCTCCCGCTCAGTCATGCCACCCCACACGCCGAACTCGACGCGATTGTCCAGCGCGTCGGCCAGGCATTCGGTCCGCACCGGACATCCGGTGCACACCGCCTTGGCCCTGTTCTGCGCTGCTCCTTGAACGAACAGTTCATCCGGATCGGTAGTGCGGCAGGCCGCCTGCGCACTCCAGTCGGTTACCCAGCCCATACCGGCGCCGTCCTCTCCCGAATCGAGGCTCCCCCACGGCGGCAGCGGCATATTCACCGCCGCCAGTTGAGGACGTTACGGAAGGTGGGCACAGCGCAACACCCCCTTCGGGCCCAATCTTGAATGGCCCGAACGGACTATGCGTAAGCGGCAGATCACCCGACGGAGTGAGCCGAGGACATGCGTGAGAAACCCGGCATATCCGGACAGTTCAGTTGAGTCACAACGGACGCCGAGCGTCACATGAGGCGAATTCGGACAGAGATCCGTCGGATTCGGGGGCGACAGAGGGCTTGTTGCTGAACCGCACTGCTGTGACAGTTGAGAGCAGCTTAGGCCAAGGCATTAAGGCCTGTCCGGCGAATCAGAACGTAGGCTGCCCCCATGGGAAAGAAGCGCTCGGGCGGTGGTCTGTCACCAACTCAGCAGGCCGCGAAGTTCCTAGGAGTCAGTGTGCTGGCGGGCGCGGTGCTCGCCGGGATCGCGCTGCCCGCGGCGGGAGCGCTGGGCCTCGCGGCCAAGGGCTCGGTCGAGGGATTCGACGAGATCCCCGCCAACTTGAAGCAGCCGCCGCTCAGTCAGCGCACCACCATCCTGGACAACAAGGGCGGATCGATCGCGACGGTCTACTCGCGTGACCGCACGGTGGTGCCGCTCAAGGACATCTCCCCGTACATGCAGAAGGCGATCGTCGCGATCGAGGACGCCCGCTTCTACGAGCACGGCGCGGTCGACCTCAAGGGCATCCTGCGCGCGCTCAACCAGAACGCGCAGAGCGGCGGCGTCTCGCAGGGCGCCTCCACACTCACGCAGCAGTACGTGAAGAACGTCTTCGTCGAGGAGGCGGGCGACGACCCGACGAAGGTCGCCGAGGCCACCCAGCAGACGCTCGGCCGCAAGATCCGCGAACTGAAGTACGCGATTCAGGTCGAGGAGAAGCTGGGCAAGAAGCGCATCCTCAAGAACTACCTGAACATCACCTACTTCGGTCAGCAGGCGTACGGCATCGAGGCGGCGTCCCAGCGCTACTTCTCCAAGCCCGCCAAGGACCTGAAGGTCCAGGAGGCCGCGCTCCTCGCCGGCATCGTGCAGTCCCCCAGCAGATACGACCCGGTCAACGACGCGGCCGAGGCCACCAAGCGGCGCAACGTCGTGCTGCAGCGCATGGCGGAGACGCACGACATCTCGCAGGCGGACGCCGACCGGGCCAAGAAGACGGACCTCGGCCTGAAGGTGAGCCGGCCCAAGAACGGCTGCATCACCTCGGTCAGCGGCGCGGGCTTCTTCTGCGACTACGTACGCGAGGTGTTCCTCAACGACCCCGTCTTCGGCAAGACGAAGGAAGAGCGGGCCAAGGTCTGGAACCGCGGCGGCCTGAAGGTCCGCACGACGCTCGACCCGCAGACCCAGGAGTCGGTGCAGGCGTCGATAAAGGATCACGTGTACAAGACCGACGACGTGGCGACCGCCGCCACCATCGTCGAGCCGGGCACGGGCAAGATCCTCGGCATGGGCCAGTCGCGCCCCTACGGCTTCAAGAAGGACGAGACCACGATCAACCTCTCCGTGGACGACTCCATGGGCGGTGGCGCGGGCTATCAGCCGGGTTCGACGTTCAAGCCGGTCGTCGCGGCCGCCGCCATCGAGGGCGGCAAGTCACCGGGGCAGTCGTACTCCGCGCCGTACGAAATGCCGTACCCGGACAGCGTCTCCACCTGCACCGGCAAGAACTGGGTGAACGCGGGCGGCGAGAAGCTCGTCAACGAGAACGAGACCGAGGTCGGCCCGTACGGCATGAAGGAAGCGACCGCGAAGTCGGTCAACACCTACTTCGTGCAGCTCATCGCGGACATCGGCATCTGCCCGGTGACCGACATGGCCAAGAAGATGGGCGTCCAGCGCGCCGACGGCAAGAAGATGTCGCAGACCCCGTCGATCGCGCTCGGCACCGAAGAGGTGTCGCCGCTGACGATGGCGTCGGCGTACGCGACGTTCGCCTCGCGCGGCACGTACTGCACGCCGATCGCCATCGAGTCGATCAGCACGCTCGGCGGCAAGTCGCTGCCGGTGCCGAAGTCGTCCTGCTCGCGCGCGATGTCGCAGAAGACGGCCGACACGGTCAACACGCTCCTGAAGGGCGTCGTCGAGGACGGCACCGGCAAGACCGCGGGCCTCAGCTCACGGCCCAGCGCGGGCAAGACCGGTACGACCGACTTCCGCTTCGCCGCCTGGTTCACCGGCTACACCCCGAACATGTCGGGCGCGGTCTGGGTCGGCGACCCGCAGCACAAGCGGCGGATGTTCAACATCACCATCGGCGGCGTCCCGTACGACAAGGTCTTCGGTGGCGAGGTGCCGGGCCCGATCTGGCGCGACGCGATGAGCGGCGCCCTCGCGGGCAAGCCCGCGCCGGGCTTCAACACCGTCCACATCCCCGGCGGCGACAAGGGCAAGGACAAGGACAAGGGCCACGACGACGGCAAGCCGGGTGACGGCGGCGCCGTCGGCGGTGGCAATGGCGGCGGCGACAACGGCGGTGACAACGGCGGGGGCGGCGAACCCTGGCCGGACATCTCGGTGCCGCCGGACCTCATCGGCGGTCTCGGCAACGGAGGCGGCCAGGGCAACGGAGGCGGCCACGGCGGCGGGATCGGCGGAGGCTGGCCCCGGTAGCCACCGGCCTCCTGCAGGAGGGCCTTTGAAGGTGCTCGTACGACGATGAGGGCGCCCCCCGGTCGGGGGGCGCCCTCATCGTCGTACTGCCTGGTGTACTGCCCAGAGGGCTCAGCCCGCGAGGAGCTTCTTGACCGTGGCGGCGACGCGGCCGCCCTCGGCCAGGCCCGCGACCTTCGGGTTCACGATCTTCATGACCTGGCCCATGGCGCGCGGGCCCTCGGCGCCCGCGGCCCTGGCCTCCTCGACGGCCTGGGCCACGATCGCCCGCAGCTCGTCGTCGGAGAGCTGCTTCGGCAGGTACTCGGCGAGGATCTCGCCCTCCGCCTTCTCCTTCGCGGCCTGCTCGGCGCGGCCGCCGTCGGCGAAGGCCTCCGCGGCCTCCCGGCGCTTCTTCGCCTCACGGGCGATCACCTTCTGCACCTCGTCGTCGGAGAGCTCGCGCGCCTCCTTGCCCGCGACCTCCTCCTTCGTGATCGCGGTGAGGGTCAGCCGGAGCGTCGAGGAGCGCAGCTCGTCACGCCCCCGGATCGCGGCGGTGAGGTCTTCCTGCAGCTTCGACTTGAGCGTGGTCATGGGTTGATTGTGGCAGGTGCGGGCGGATTCCTGCCCGCCGATTTCCCGGGGGCGGGCGCCGGTTGACCGCGGGTGCCCTCCCGATTCCGGGCGTCCGGTGTCTGACACGATGGGGGAATGCGCGCGCGATACGCAGTACCCCTGGGCATCACGGCGACGGCCGCGGCCGGTCTCGCCTACTCGGTCGGCTTCGAGGCCCGGTCCTTCCGGCTCAGGCGGGTCACGGTGCCCGTACTGCCGCCGGGGATGCGGCCGTTGCGGGTCCTGCAGGTCTCCGACATCCACATGGTGTCCGGACAGCGCAAGAAGCAGCGGTGGCTGCGCTCGCTCGCGGGGCTGCGCCCCGACTTCGTGATCAACACGGGCGACAACCTGTCCGACCCCGAGAGCGTGCCCGAGACGCTCGACGCGCTCGGCCCGCTGATGCGGTTCCCCGGGGCGTACGTCTTCGGCTCGAACGACTACTACGGCCCGAAGCTGCGCAACCCCGCCCGCTATCTGCTCGAGAAAGTCCAGGGCAAGCACGGCCTGAACGGCAACGCACCCGCCGTCGGCGTCATCCACAACCCGTGGGAGGACCTGCGCGACGGCTTCGACGAGGCGGGCTGGGTCAACCTCACCAACACCCGCGGCTCGCTGAAGATCGACGGCTACGAGATCGGGCTCACCGGCCTGGACGACCCGCACATCAAACGCGACCGGTACGCGCGCGTGGCGGGCGGTCCGGACTCCGCGGCCGACTTCTCCATGGGCATCGTCCACGCGCCGTACCTGCGCTCGCTGGACGCGTTCACCGCGGACGGCTACCCGCTGATCCTCGCGGGACACACGCACGGCGGCCAGCTCTGCATCCCCTTCTACGGCGCCCTGGTCACCAACTGCGACCTGGACACGGACCGGGTGAAGGGCCTCTCCCTGCACAAGGCCGAGGGGCGTACGTCGTTCATGCACGTGTCGGCGGGCTGCGGGGCCAACCGCTATACGCCGATGCGGTTCGCGTGCCCTCCGGAGGCGACGCTGCTCACGCTGGCACCGACGGTCTGAAGCCCGGGCCGACGTCTCCCGGCGGGCGGCCGCCGGGAACCGTGCCTACCGTGGGGGCATGATCGCTCCGATTCCCTCGGGTGTCCCCGCGGAGGCGGTCCTGCCCCCGACGCGCCGCCCCTTCGCCGCCGCCTTCCGCGCACTGATCGCGCTCGCCGCGGTGACCGGGATCGTCATCGACCTGGTCATCGGCAGCCCGCTGCGCGTCCTCAGCTACTTCACGGTCCAGAGCAACATCGTGGTGGCGGTGGTGCTCGGCCTGTCCGCGTGGCGGGCCTGGCAGGGCCGCCGCCCGCTCCCCGCCTGGGCGACCGGCGGCACACTCCTCTTCATCGCGATCACGGGCCTCGTCTACCACTTCGTCCTAGCCAACGACTCCAGCGGCTTCGCCATGACGGACGACATCGCGGCCCACTCCGGCTGGCACTCCGTCTCCAACCAGCTCCTGCACACCGTGACGCCGATCGGCGTGGCCCTGGACTGGCTGCTGCTCGTACGCCCCGGCGGCCTGCGCCCCCGCCATGCCGGGCTCTGGCTCCTCTACCCGCTGGCCTACCTGGGCTTCGCCCTGGCCCGCGGCGCGATCATGTCGCCGGGCTCCACGGCCCGCTACCCGTACCCGTTCCTGGACGTCGACGTACACGGCTACGGCGGGGTCCTCGGCAACGCTGTCGTCTTCGGCCTGGCCTTCGCCGCCCTCGCCCTGCTCCTCGTCGGCCTCGACCGGATCCGCCCCGACGTGCGAGGCCGCGAAAACCGGATTTCGTCTCCGGCCTCCGGTCCGCTAAAGTAATCGATGTCGCCACGGCCTGCGCATCAGCGGGGCGGTGGAGCAACGACATCGGGGTGTAGCGCAGCTTGGCAGCGCGCTTCGTTCGGGACGAAGAGGTCGTGGGTTCAAATCCCGCCACCCCGACAACTGAAACACCAGGTCAAGAGCCTGATCCGGATTCCGGATCAGGCTCTTTCTGCGTTTCCGGTGATCGTTTGGGAGAAATCTGGGAGAAGATCTTGGTCGGCTTCTCCCAGCGCACGGCTGCCGGGCAGGTGAGGCACACAGCCCACTCATTCGCCGACACCTGCGCGTTCGCGAACTCACCTACAACGCAACGATCGTCGTTACTTACTTCGGCTCATCAGGGTGGGCGGGACTGTGTGTCGGCTCCGGCTCGTACCGGCCCGCCGCAACACTCGGGACATGAGTGAGGCGAAAGCACCCGAGTACAGCCGGGAGAGTTCCGGGCACCTGGTGCTGGTGGCGGTGGTGCTGACGGTCCCGGTGCTCAAGCTGGCCTGGACGCTCGGCGGCGGGAACGCCGCCCGGGACGCCCTGACCGCCATGGGACCGGGGAACTGGGCCGACGTCGTGATCGGCATGTTCCTCAACGAGCCCCTGCTCGCCACGGTCCTTACCGTCGTCGTCTCCCGCGCAACCTACGGCTACTTCGCGGCCAAGGGCGGCGCCCTGCGCCACCGGGACACACCCCTGCCGGTGACCGCTGCCACGGCCGCCATCGTCCCGGCCGCTCTGGGCGTGGTGGTCGGCGCCTTCAACGGCTGGGGCTGGGGCCTGCTCGCCGGTGCGCTCGGGTACCTGCTGCGGGTGGCGGTGATGATCGACTACACCACCGGCCGCCGTGTGCACGCGACGGGGCGGCGCAGCGGCCGCCGGGCCGAGACCCCTCTCCAGCACACCGCCGACGTCCTGTGGATCGCCGGGCTCCTGCTTGGCACCGTGGTCCTGCCCGTCGTGGCGTTCCTCGCCGCCCTTGACGGACGCGCCTGGACCAGCGTGGAGACCTGCGACGTGAACACCGGCCAGGGCGCCCACCGCGCCCGCCTGGTCGAACTGGAGCGGCAGGGCAACGGCGTCGTCGGCTGGGACATCGCCGACTCCGAGGTCGTCAACGGCGTCAACTGCGCCGCCGACGACAACGAGACCATCCGCCCCCGGTGGTGGTGAACTCGGCCCGCAGAGCGACCAGTTCGGCGTGGCGCTCGGCCTCGCAGCACCTTCTCCTCCAGGCTCGTCGGCATTCCATGCGGGGGACGACCGTGGCGCGGCTGACTCGGCTCCTCCGTCCGTGAGTCGAGACTGACCACCACGCCGTTCCTGACTTCGACGCCCGGCCCCCTCGTTCCCCACTCCTGTGAGTCGCCGTGTTCCCGCTGCTCGTCCTCGTATCGCTGCTGTTCGTGTGGACGCTGGTGTCGGAACGCCTCGTACGGTGGAGCATCACCGCGCCGATCGCGTTCGCGCTGGCCGGCATCGTTCTCACCCGCGGCGACAGCCCGGCCGTACCGATCGACCTGGAGGCGCACCCGCACCTCTTCCAGCGCAGCGTCGAACTCGTCCTGGCCGTCATGCTGTTCACGGACGCCACCGAGGCCAGGGACTACGAACGGCTTGGCAAGTCGGTGGGGGAAGGGCGGCTGCTCGGGCTCGCGCTACCCGCCTCGGTCGCGCTCACCACGCTCTTCGGCGCCGCGCTCTTTCCCGGCCGGAGCTGGTGGCTGCTCGGCGTGGCCGCGCTGGTGGTGATGCCGATGGATCTCGCACCCGTCTCGACCTTCCTGCGCGACGCGCGGGTGCCGCTACGGGTGCGGGCCGCGCTGAACATCGAAGGCGGCTTCAACGACGGCCTGGCCTCACCCCTGTTCGTGTTCTGCGTGTCGTATCTCCTCTCCTCCGACGGCGACACGTTCACCGGCCTGCTGCTGAACGTCCTCAAGGGGGCGGCGTTGGCGGTGCTGGTCGGTGCGGGACTCGGCCTGGGGGCCGCCTACTTGGTACGTCGTGCGCTCGATGCCGGATGGGCCCGGCCCGCCGGGCTGCGCCTGGCCACCCTGGCCGTTCCCTTCATGACGTACGCCCTGTCGCTCCTGGTCGGCGGCAACGGTTTCGTCGCCGCCTTCGTCGCCGGCTGGTGCTACGCCACCACCGCCCACGCCGTCGGCCACCACAACCTCGAACTCGCCCACGACGCCGTGGAGGTGATGGCCCTGGCCGTGTGGTTCCTCTTCGGCAAGCTGACCGCCGACGAGTTCACGGCCGACGGGCTCACCTGGCAGGTCATCGGCTACGCGCTGCTCGCGCTCACCGTCGCCCGTATGCTGCCGGTGTACGTGTCGCTCAGCGGGCTCGGCTTCAGCACGGCCGAGCGGTCCGCGGTCGGCTGGCTCGGCTCACGCGGCGTCACCTCGATCGTCTTCGCGTTCCTCGCCTACGCCCAACTGCCGTCCGGGGACGCGGTGTTCATTTTCAACGTGACCTGCGCGACGGTACTGCTGAGCATCATCCTGCACGGCGTGACCATGGAGCCGATCGCCCGCTGGTTCCAGCGCCACCCGCAACCTGACGCCCCGGGGTGAAGTGTCTTCAGGCCCTGCGGGCGGCCTTCTCCGCCGCCCGCACCTGAGCCGCGAACTCCTTGGCCGGCAGGCGCTCAAGGGCGCCGCCATGCCGCCGGGCCAGGTCGTCGGCGGGCTGCGGGGACTGTTCACGGACGTCGACCACGAGGGCTGCCGTCCCGTCCTCGACTCGGCTGCTGACATAGATCAGCGCACTCCCGCCTTCCGCCTCGCGGGCGTTCGCGAACGCCTCGGCGGCCGCCGACGCATTGGCCAGGCCCAGGAAGGATCCGGCGGGTCCGGCCAGCAGTCCCAGCACGCCACCGATGATGCCCGCGCCGACGGTGTACCCCGTGGTGTCCTCCACATGGGACTCCGGCACATCCACGATCCCGTCGGCCGACCGCTCCAGCACCGCGGCCGCCGACACCCCAGGAAGAAGCCTGAAGTCCTCGAACGCGGCACGGCAGTGATCCGGCTCGGCGAAGTGGACCAGCAGAACATTGTGCTCGTCGGCCATGACGACTCCTCGGCTCATGTGATACGCCCCATCAGTGGACCTGTCATCAGTACGCCCCGCCACCGGGCCCGCAAAGATTCAAACACGTTCCGCACGGAGAAAATCACAGACAGTCACTACGATCAGTTTCCATGGCCGCCCGAACCCCGCATCGCGCCCCGCTGGACCTGAGCGAAGAAGAATCGCGTCAAGCCACCCTCGCCCGCCTCGCCGCCCGCCGAGAGCGGCTGGGCGGCCGGTCGATGGCCGTCCGCGTCCTGGCCGCGGGCGCCGGAGCGGTGATGGGCCTTGGCGGACTGCTGTTGATGGTGCTGCTGCCTGAGCTGGGCATCCCGCTCCTGCTGGGCGGCCTGAGTCTGCTCGCCCTGGAATTCGACTGGGCCAGCCGCGCCGTGGTCCGGGTGGAGTGGTGGACCGTACTGCTGCGCCGCTGGCTGGCCCGCCAGTCACCCACCGTCAGGGCCCTCCTGGTCCTCGCCGTGATCGCCGTAGCCGTCCTCATCATCTGGCTGATCCTCTAGGTCCCGCAGGCCGCGCCTCCCTACGAGCCCACATGACGAGGACACCGATGGCGAACACCGCCGGCCCCGGCTCACGCCTCTCCCCACCCGGGTGGCTGGCCCGCACCCTCGACCCGCTGAAGCCGCGGCCCGCCCGCACCCCGTGGCCCGCCGTCGCCCGCGCGAGCGTCAGCATGGCATTGCCACTCGCCGCCGGGTTCGCCACCGGATATCCCGCGTACGGGGCGCTGGCCTCGATGGGCGGGCTTTCCAGTGTCATCAGCGGGGACTCCCCGACGAGCACGTACCGCATGCGCGTCTTCAACATCGGCGTGCCGCAGTTCTTCAGCTCCGTCGGCATCGCGCTTGGCACTGTGGTGTACGGGCACGGGTGGGCGGCGGTTGCCGTGGTCACCGCCGTCGCGCTGGTCTCCGGGATGATCTCCACGATCGGGGCCGTCTCCTCGGCCTCGGGCATGTTGCTGCTGATGAACACGGTCGTCGGTGCCGGGCTTCCGATGCCCGAGCCCTGGTGGGCCGGCGCCGTCCTGATGGGCGTCGGCGGGCTTCTCGTCCTCGTGCTCTCGCTGCTCGCCTGGCCGCTGCGGTCCGGGCTGCCCGAGCGGGCCGCCGTCGCCGGCACCTACCGCGCGGTCGCCGACCTCCTGGACGCGGCGGCGCTCGGACCGGACGCGTACGCCACCGCCCGACAGCACGTCACCCAGTCCCTCAACCAGTCGTACGACATCCTGCTCTCCCGCCGCACCCGCGACCACGGCCGCAACCAGGACCTGGTGCGCCTGGTCGGCCTGCTCAACGCCCTGATCCCCGTCATCGAGGCCGCGCCCGCCGTGCAGCAGTACGCCGAACGTTCCGCTCGTCCGCTGCCCGACACCGTGCCCGCCGCCGTGCGCACTCTCGCCGACGCCGTCGACCGAGGCTTCACCGGGCCGCTCGCCCTGCACCTGCCCGAGCCCGAAGATCCCGCCACGCGCGCGCTCGACGACGCCCTGCGCCACGCCGCCGAAACCCTCACAGACGACGACCCGGGCGATGTCGACGACCGGCTCGGCCGCCCCGCCGCCCTGCGCGAACGCGCCCGCCGCGCCGCCCGCACCGTGCTGTGCTCCGGCGCCTCCTGGCGTTACGGCCTGCGCCTGGCCCTGTGCATCGGCCTCGCCCAGACCCTGACCTCTCTCATCGAGGTGCCCCGCTCCTACTGGGTGGCACTGGCGGTCGTGTTCGTCATGAAGCCCGACTTCGGCTCGGTCTTCTCCCGGGCCGTACTCCGCGCTGTCGGCATCGCCGCGGGCCTGCTGCTCGCGGCCCTCGTGCTCTCCCAGGTACCGCGCGGCTGGTGGGACGTACTCGCCATGGCCCTACTCGCCCCGCTCATCCCCGCCCTCGCCCCGCGCGGCTACGGCTACCAGAACCTGGCCGTCACCCCGGTGATCCTGCTGATGTCCGACGTCATCAACCACCAGGGCACCCACCTGATCGCCCCACGCCTGTACGACACCCTCATCGGCTGCGGCATCGCCCTCGTCGCGGGCTATCTGCTGTGGCCGGAGAGCTGGCGCACCCGCATCGGCGACAAACTCGCCGCCACCGTGGACAACACCGCGCGCTACGTCGAGTGCGCCTTCCTCGACCCCGACGCGCCCGGCGTCCCCGACCGCGCCGCCCGCGCCCGCATGCGCAGGCAGCTCTACCTCGACCTGGCCACCGTACGCACCGAATTCCAGCGCGCCCTGACCGAACCACCACCGATGGGAACCCGCGCCGCCACCTGGTGGCCATTGGTCATCGCGGTCGAGCGCATCGTGGACGCGACCACCGCCGCCCGCATCCGGATGCGCCACGGAGCCCCCTGGCCGCCACCCGCCGGGGCCGAGGAACTCGCCCTGCAACTAGAGGAGTTGGCGGAGACGGTACGTGGGACAACCTCCCTCGCACCGGTACCGGACCCGCCCGTCGAAGACGACGCCGCAGACGGCGTACTCACACCCCTACGGCGCGAGGTGCACGCCGCACGAGCCATCGCCTCACCGGACACCACGGACCACCCGGCCGCCTGACCGGTTCGCTTCGCAACGTCCGGTCGAGGGCTTCCTGCACCGTGCGGGTGTGGGCCCAGGCCGCTTGTTCGGCGGCCTCGGGGGCACGGCGGGGATCGCGTCAGCGAGGTCGGCGCGGGGGCCGGACCGGTGACCGAGCGCACGCCCTCGTACACGAAGTCGGCGAACAGGCCGACCATGCCTGACCAGAGCGCGCACCGCCAAGGACCCATATTCCTCAACTGAGTTGGTCACCTGGCGGCCCCGACTGAACACTCCGGCGCACAGCGTGCGGTCCGGCACCCGCCTCCTCATGCCGGTCGCACGCCCTTCCCGGCCCCGCAGGCCGGTACTAACGGCGGAAGTTCCCAGCGCCCACCGGGAGTCGTGATGCTCCAGACCCGCGAAATGTTCGACAGCGTCGCCGCGCGCGCCGACCACCTCGACAACCACCTCGTCGCCACCACCGCCGACGCGCTCGCCGCCTGCGAAGTCGCCGTCACCGCCTGCGCGGCCGGCATGCTCGCCGAGAAGGAGGCGGACGAACTGCGCGACGCCATCAACCGTGACCTGGACTGTGCCGACGTCACCGCTGCCACCCGCCGTGTCCTCACCCGAGGCGCCGACGCAGAACACTCCTTGCTGACAGCCCAGTTGGAAGCCTGCGCCATCGCCTGCGAGCGCAGTAACGCGCAGTGCAGTCAGCACGGCGTGCACCACGAACACTGCCGTCTGTGCGCCCAGGCCACCAAACACGCGGCCGACGCGTGCCGTCGGGCCCTCACGGGGCTGCGGGCCTGACTCGTTCCCGGAGATCGTTCTCAGGCGGCTCAGTCCCCCAGCTCAATCCGCCCGTGAAGCTGCCTCCAGGCGGCGTACGAGTGGGGTCCGCAGGTGAGGTCGGATCCGGATGTCTCCGAGGAAGTCGGTGAGTCGTTCGGCCTCGGTCGCGATGGCTGCGCGGATTCGGCGGTCCGTTGTGGCGGTGAACAGGTGCGTGACGATGTGGCCGTCCTGGTGCTGGCCCCATCCGCCGATGATGCGGCCGTCGCACCACAGGGTCGGGCAGATGTTGCCGTTGCGGTCGAAGAGTTCCGGTACGTGGGCGGGGTCGAGGTACCAGTCGCGGTCGCGCCAGCCCATCGCGGTGGGGTCCAACGTGGGCAGCAGCGATACCGCCGCCCCGGTGTCGGCCCGGTCGGGCAGGTCGAGGACGGCGTCGTCGGGCAGGACGTAGCCGGTGGCGTGGCCGAGGTCGACCTCGATGGCGTCGGTGCCTGCCAGGGCGGTGCGGGTGTCGGTGAGGTTCCAGCCGGTCCACCACTTGATGTCGTCCAGGGTGACCGGGCCGAACGCCGCCAGGTAGCGCCTGGCGAGCGTCAACCTGGCCTGGTCGGCGGGCAGTTGGGGGTGGGGCTCGGCCAGGGTCCACCGGAACTTGGCCGAGACCCACGTGCCCTGCGGGCGCCCACGGCGGATGCGGCCTTCGGCCGCCAGCACGGTCAGCACCTTGTTGCTGATCCGGGGCCGGGTCTCGTACGGCTTGCCCGGGAAGAGCGTGATCCGCTCCTTGAGCTGCGGGACCGCGTCGGCGATCTGGGTGGCGTCGGCCTCACCGAGCTCGGACAGAGCGGTGATGACATCGGCTTCGACTCCGCTCAACCACGCCTTGTCGTACGGGAGTTGCTCGGCCAGTACCTTGATCAAGGCGGCGCGTTCCCGGGCTGCCACCGTACGGGCCGTGGACGCCTCCACCACCGGCGCCAGGTCCTTGGGCACCACGAACACGGTGCGGCGCATGCACAGCATCCGCACCAGGCTGTGGTCCTCGTACAGCGCCTGCTCCACCGTCTGCGGCGTCGCTCCGGTCATCCGCGCGGCCACGGACAGGAACACCGTGGCCGGTTCGGTGGCATGCAGCGCCACCAGGGCATCGGCCACCTGCTCCACCGATGTCGCGCGGGCGGACGGTGCGAGCAGGTGACGACGGACCAGCATGGCGCGGCGCTGCCGGTCACTGATCTTGGGACGTTTCGCGGCCATGGCGGATGGGCGCCGCGTCAGCGGCGAAGGCTGCGGAAGAAGGCGCGGATGTCGTCGACGAACAGGTCGGGAACCTCGAACGCGGGGAAGTGCCCGCCCTCAGTGTGCTCCCGGAAGAAGATTCCGCTGTCGGCGGCGGGGCCGAGGACCTTGCGGACCAGCGGGTCGCTGTAGAAGAGCGAGGAGGCCATGGGGACGTCGGAGGCGCCGCCCCAACCCGGGTTGTCGGCGTGGGCGAGTTCCCAGTAGAAGTCGCCCGCCGCGGGGCCGGTCCGGGTGAACCAGTACAGGCTCGCCGTGATCAGCACGTTCTCGCGGCTGATCGGCGTGGCGGGGTTGGCCCACTGCACGAACTTCTCGGCGATCCAGGCCAGTTGGAGGATCGGCGAGTCCGCCAGACCGACCGACAGGGCGTTGGGCGCGGTCGAGTGCAGGACCCGGTAGCCCTTCATCTGCGACCAGCTGCGCTGTGCCGCTTCGAGCCCGGCCTGTTCCTCCGCGCTCAGCCCCTCCGGCACCGGGAGGTCCTCGCCTGCCATGCCGAGCTGGAGCCGGTCGCCATGGGTGTGCGCGCCGATCACCCTCTCGGGCAACAGCATCGCCATCCGACCGGTCACGCCGGCGCCGAGGTCGCCGCCTTCGA
This sequence comes from Streptomyces sp. NPDC059002, assembly GCF_042740435.1. Lineage (NCBI taxonomy): Bacteria > Bacillati > Actinomycetota > Actinomycetes > Kitasatosporales > Streptomycetaceae > Streptomyces > Streptomyces sp. NPDC059002. The sequence goes on from NZ_JBHYJI010000007.1 coordinate 134,662, forward strand.
CGCCGAAGCGTTCGTAGCCGAGGCGGGTCATCAGTTCCCCGTACGCCAGGGCGGTGCGCTCCAGGTTCCAGCCGCGCGACGAGAGCGGGCTGGAGAAGGCGAAGCCCGGCAGTGAGGGGATGACGACGTGAAACGCGTCGGCCGGGTCCCCGCCGTGGGCGCGCGGGTCGGTCAGCGGCCCGCTCGCTTCCAGGAACTCCACGAACGAGGTCGGGTAGCTGTGGTTCAGCAACAGCGGCGTGGCGTCCGGCTCCGGTGAGCGGATGTGTAGGAAGTGGATGGTCTGGCCGTCGATCTCGGTCAGGAAGTGCGGGAAGGCGTTCAGCCTGGCCTCGTGGGCCCGCCAGTCGAACCCGTCCGCCCAGTAGTCGGCCAGTTCATGGAGGTAGTCCGACGGGATGCCATGATCCCACTCCGATTCGGTGCCAGGTACCGGGTACGGCGACCTCGTACGAGCCAGGCGGTCGTGCAGGTCATCGAGATCGGCCTGGGGGATCTGAATCCGGAACGGGCTGAGGTCAGCGCACATGATCATCAATATATGGCGACCACGAGTGAATCGCCATGAAAGGGATGGATCGGTCGCCTGCTCCAGCAACACCCCGCAAGGGAGGCGTATGGGGACCCGGCGGATTCCGGCCCTCCTGGAGGAGGGCCGGAATCGATACGTCAGCCGCCGGTACGCAGAAGTCGATCCAGCGCGGCTACTGGGGAACGCGGGTGGAGCGCCCGCCGGAGAGCGAGCGCCGCCTCCCACTGCTCGGTCAGACCAGCCATGAGGCGTCGGCGCATGCCTGGCGTGACGTGCGCGTAGCGCGCCGAGACCGAGCCGTCGATGTGGCCCATGCGCTCGTCCATGAGGACCTTCTCGGTGCCGAGGTCCTCCATCATCGTCCGGTGGGTGTGGCGCAGGCCGTGCGGTGTGAGGCCCTTGGCGATCGGGAGCCAGCAGGCTTCCGCCCGAGCAGCAGCGCCTCGGCCTCGGGCCGGGATGCCCGGCCACGGCTCGCCGAGGATCGGTACCGGGCGGGCCTCCTGGGGTGCCTTCTTCGGGTACCAGCCGGAAACCGCTGGCGTGAACAACCAAGTGGCGAAGCCGTTGCGGCGCCAGTGAGCGGCGTGCTCGGACGTGGTGCCTCCCCGTACGAACCCGAGCTCTGCGATGGCGAGTTCGACGCGCACTCGGGTGTCCTCGCGTACGCGGTCGGGGTGGTTGAGGACGTTGGAGACCGTGCCCGTGGAGACTCCGGCGCGGCGGGCGACGTCGACGAGCCTCGCGCCCTGGTGGCCGCCAGTGCGCGCCGCACCCTGGCCACGGAAGACGTACGTCCTGCCGTGGCAGGGGCAGGGTGTCGGCTTCGTGCGGGCGATGTGGTTGAAGACCAAGGCCGACAGCCAGTCCGTCGAGTCGATGTCGCGGTAGCTGTCGTCCTTGGGCGGGCAGCGCACCAGCTCGCCCGTGTCGAGTTCGTACAGCTGCCACTCGACGCGGAAGGCGTTGGGGCGTACGAACTCCGTTTCCAGGCCGACGATTTCGCCCCAGCGCTTACCGGTGTAGCCCTTGAGGACCGTGGCGACGAACTCGTCGTCGCGACCGGAGAGCAGGGAGGCCCGCTCGGCGGTCAGCAGGATGCCGAGCGCGTCGGTGACGACCTTCTCCGGGCCACGGTCGCGCGAGCGGCCGGCGCGCTTGCCCCGGCCTCGGCGCCTCGCTGCCGGGTTGGACGTGAGCAGGCCCTCTTCGATCGCGTCCTCGAAGATCAGGTGGAGCGTGGAGCGCCAGGTCTTGACGCTGGACGCCGCGTACGAGGCCCGCTCCTTCTTCTCCCAGGCGTCGACATCCGTACGCAGAATGCCTGCGAGCGCCTTGTCGTCGAAGTCGGGGAGCAGGTGCTCCTCGATGTGCCGCCTGTAGTTCTGCATCGTCGAGGCGGCCAGGTCCTGGGCGGCGTACCAGCGGCTCGCGTACTCGCCGAAGGTCTCTTGACCTAGGCCCGGGTCGCGCCACTGGCCGCGCCGAACGGTCACCTCTTCCGCGTCTGCGGCCTGCTTGGCCTCGCGCTTGGTGGCGAACTTGACCACGACGCCCGCGGAATCGGCGACGGTGCCGTACTTGCCGTCCTCAATCTTGTAGCGGCCTCGCCAGTAGCCACCGCGCTTTTCTGCGTACCCCACAGATTTCCCTCCCTTCTGTCGTGTGGGGTGCGTTAAGCAGCGGTTCCGAACTGGGACTTGGTCATCCGGCGTGGCGGGCGGGCCTTTAGACGGACCGTGGGGGCAGCCGTCTCGGGCTGCTGCCGAGGGCGGGGCTTTCGGGTCGGTGCCGGGACGACGCCAGGGCGCTGCGGAGTCTGGGCCGGGCGCTCTTCGTGCATGCGGATGATCTCGGCAAGGTGCTCGTCCGAGAAGCGGTAGGCGCGGCCGACGCGGGTGAACGGGATGAGCCGTCGGCGGGCGCGATCCTTGACCCACCAGGCCGAGCAGCCGAGTGCGGCGGCGACTTCCTCGGGGACGTAGAGGCGCGGCAGGGCGGCCTCGGCGTACGGGGTCGTTGTGGAGGCAGGGGATATCGCGGGTTGGCGCAAGGGGTGGTTCCTCTTCTGGCGGGCATGGGCGCGGCAACGCCGGTCCGCCGGTCGATCGCTAGGGATGGGAGTGAGCTGCCCGTGCTGGGGGTTTGCGGGCCCAGGACGGGAGTGGGAGCCGGGAGCTATGCCTCTTCGACGGGGTCGGCGCCGCCAGGCGGAGGCCCGTGCATCTTCAGCATGGTCTTGCTGGCCTCCTCCGCGATGGCGTTGGAAACCATGACGTCGGCTTCCTCGCGCACGTCGGGGTGCTCGGTGAGGTAGGCGTCGAGGGCGTCGCGCGCCTCGGTGAAGGCCATGTTGGCGCGCTGGGTCGCGCGGAACGCATCGAGGATCTCGTCGATGAGCTCCATGGCGCGGGCCTTGGCGGCCAACTGCGGAGGGCCGACGAGGTTGCGCAGGTCGAGACCGAAGACCTCGGCGAAGCCGATGGTCTCGTCGAGGTTGATGCGGCGCTTGCCGTTTTCGATCCGCCAGACCGCGGACGGGTTCATCTCGAAGCCGGCCTCGTTCATGCGATCGGACAGGGCGTTGGTGCTCCAGCCGCGCGCCTCGCGTTCCAGCTTGATGCGCACCGCGACGTTGCCCTCGCCGCTGAGCAGCACGCCCTGCGGCGGGTCCTCATCCGCCATGGCCACCTCCTTCCGTTCGTAGCAGCGCCCTGCCATTCGCAAGGACCCCATAACAGTAGCATGCGTACTGCGAGATGCAGAACACTTCTGCGATATGCAATTCATGTGGCATAGTGGTGGCACCCCACCCCACCGACCTCAGGAGCCCACACGCCCGCACGCGAAATGAAAGAAGCCCCCGGCGATGCCGGGGGCTCAAGCGCAAACCTCTCAACCGCCATCCCTAGCGATCAACCTGCGGAGACCGGGATTGCCGTCCCATATGGCCCGCAAGCAGAGGAGCTGATGCCCAGTATGACCGATCTCCAGCCGAGTACGCCACCCCTTCCCGACGACGCCGCCACGTCGTGGCCTCCCGTTGCCGTGCCCGGCCAACCGGCCGACTCCACCGCACCACCCGCGGACGACGACGCGTCCAAGGCTGTGCCCATATCCGAGGGCGCGAAGATCCTGGACCACCTGCGTACGCAGATCAAGCGATACGTGGCGATGCCCAGCGAGGAGGCCGTCACAGCGGTGGCTCTGTGGATCGCGGCGACGCATCTGCAGCGTGCGTGGCAGCACGCGCCGCGTCTGGCGATCGTCGCTCCGGAGAAGCGGTGCGGTAAGTCCAGGCTCCTGGACGTGGTGACCGAGACGGTGCACAACCGCCTGATCACCGTCAACGCCACCGCAGCGGCGATCTTCCGGTCGATCGACGGGGACGACCCGCCGACCCTGCTGGTCGACGAGGCCGACGCCATGTTCAGCACCACCAAGGCCGCGGAGAAGAACGAGGAGGTCCGCGGCCTGATCAACGCGGGCCACCAGCGTGGCCGGCCGACTCTGCGGGTGTCCGGGCCCGAGCACCAGGTGCAGGAGTTCCCGACCTTCGCCATGGCCGCGCTCGCCGGGATCGGCGACCTGCCCGACACGATCATGGACAGGGCGGTGGTCATCCGGATGCGCCGTCGCGCGGCGGGCGAGAAGGTGGCCTCCTTCCGCACCGGCCGGGACACTCCTGCCCTGAACGCGATCCGCGACCGCCTCCACGCCTGGCTCCAGCCGCTCTACGAGCAGGCCCTGGAGATGGAGCCGCCCATGCCGGTCGAGGACCGCGCGGCGGACACCTGGGAACCCCTGGTCATCATCGCCGACCTCGCCGGAAGCGACTGGCCGATGCTGGCCCGCACCGCCTGCCGCACCATGACCGACTACGAGGCCGGCCAGGACGAGGAAGGCGGCCTGCGCACTCGCCTCCTGGTCGGCATCCGCCGCGCCTTCGCCGCCGTCGGCGACCCAGCCGTACTGAGCACGAAGCACCTGCTGGAGTCGCTGAACGCGGACAGGGAAGCGCCGTGGGCGGAGTACGGCGCCAACGGCTTGACCCCGCGCGGCCTGCAGCTGCTCCTGAAGCCCTACGGCATCGGCTCGGCCAACCGTCGCTTCCCCGACGGCACCCAAGCCAAGGGCTTCGCGCGCAACCAATTCCTCGACACCTGGGCCCGCTACTGCCCCGAGCCGAAGGCGACGGACGCGCCCGCCGCGTCAGCCGACGGTCCGCTTCCCGGCACCGCGGCCTGACCCGACTCCACTCGCACCACTCGTCCCTGCGCAGGTCAGCGCGGGGACGAGTGAGGGAGCCGCAACGAGTCGAGTCGACATCACCACATCACTCGTACCTGCCCTGACCAGGCATGCGACGAGTGAGACGAGACATCACACCCCACGGCGGCCGCAGCTTGCTCTGCCCTGCGCCGAAGCCGCCGCCTCCAAGCCCACCTGGAGTACCCCGCTTGTTCACCCGCATCACCGCCCTCCTCCGCCGAACTGATTCGCGTCGCCCTACTACCGATCCGCGAGCTGCTCGCCGGGTACGCGCCCACACCACCCTGGTCCTCGGCCTGGTGGCCGTCGTCCTCATGGCGTTCCGGGTCTCGTGGAACGCGCTGTCCGACGTGGCTCGCGCCGTCGGCGCCGACTACACCGCCGCCCTGCTCTACCCAATCGTGGTCGACGGACTGATGGCCCTCGCCCTGGTCGCCACCCTCGTACTGCCCGGCGCCGACCGGAAGTTCGCACTGCGGGTCCTGGCGACCTACACGATCGCCAGCCTCTTGCTGAACTACGTCCACGGCCTCGTACCGGCCCTGCACACCGAGTCTGTCCGGTGGGGCCGACTGACCGACTGGGACCTGGCGAACTGGGCCCTCGTCCTGCTGGCGACCTCCCTCCCGGTCGGGTCGATCTACTTCGGCTCCGACCTCGTGGCGAAGGTCCTGCACCACACCCCCGAGCCGGCCACCTCGCCCGACGTGGCCCCGGACACCACTGAAGTGGCTAACGGCCCGCAACCCTCCGCCGAGCCACGGGATCACGAGCCCCGCGAGATCTCTCCCGAACGGCTCGCCCTCGCGCGCACCGCGCCGCTGGGCCGCAAGGGTCGCGCCTCACGCCGCCACATCGAAGCCACGTTCCGTACCAGGGAATTGACCATCGGCAGGACGGAGGCGGACAAGCTCAAGGACATCCTTCAGGCCGAACTCGACGAGGCCGCCTCTCAGCAGCCGAGGGAACTCGCCCAGGCCCCGGCCAGCGCCGCCTGACCCCTGCGTACGCGCCGTACAGCCCACCCCGTGTCCCCGTGCATGTCTGCACGGGGACACGGGGTCACACGCAGCGAAGCACTCGTCACCAGCGCCCCACGGAGAACCACCCATGCACGACCAGCACCACGAACTCCCCTCCTCCCAAACGGAGAAAACCACCAACCTCGACGGCACCACCAGCCTCAACAGCGCAGCAAGTTGTCGGGTAAGGAGTCCTTACCCGGCCCCCGCCCCGCAGGGGGCGGAGGCTTCCGGCGCCGGGGCGGCGCCAGCGTCGGACGGCCCAGGGGTGCCGACCGAGACAGGAGGAGCCGAGCCGTCGTCGAGTGTGCCGAAGCAGTCTGCGCCGCGTCGCCGTCTGCGTGACAAGCAGCTGCGCGAGCGCCGCGTCCACCCCCGCTACAGCGACGACGAGTTCACCCTCGTGAAGAACGCTGCCGCCCTGAGCCGTATGGCGCCGGGTGGCTATGTGGCCGAGTGCTCGCTCGCCGCCGCCCGCTCCGAGGACCCCACCGCAGCCGTCGCCGACTACCGCGCCATGATCAAGGCGCTCATGGCCGCCAACGGGCAACTCGGCATGATCGGCAGCAACCTCAACCAGCTCACCTGGCACCTCCACAAGGACGGCGCCTGGCCCCACCCCGACACCGTGCAACAGCTCCTGGACCGCCTCGAAGCGACCGTCGCCGAGCTGGACACCGCCATCGCTCAGGTCACTGAGGGGCGGTGAGCACTTGATACCCAAGATCATTCTCGGCTCAGGTCCGGAGGCCACGCGCCGCACGATCGGCTACCTCTTCGGCAAGGGCCGTGCCAACGAACACATCGACCCTCACCTCGTGGCGTCCTGGAACGGCTTCGCCCCCGATCCCGGCCGCAGCCCCCAGCGCGATCCCAAGGAAGTGATGGCCCAGCTCGTCGCCCAGCTCGACCAGCCCGTGAAGATGCTCGGCGACAAGGCACCCAAGGACACCGTGTGGCACTGCCCCGTCCGCGCCGCACCCGAGGACCCGATCCTCACCGACGCCCAGTGGGCCGACATCGCCCGACGCATCGTGGCCGCCGCCGGCATCGCACCCGACGGGGATCAGGAAGCCTGCCGCTGGGTAGCTGTCCGCCACGCCGACGATCACATCCACATCGCCGCCACCCTCGTACGCCAGGACGGCCGTCGCCCCGAGCGCGGCTACGACCAGCGCGCCGTCCAGCGCGAGGCCCGCAAGATCGAAATCGACTACGGGCTCAGGCGGTTGAAGCAGGGCGACGGAACCGCCGCCAAGACTCCCACCAGCAAGGAGCACTTCAAAGCCAAGCGCCTGGGCCAGGACGCCGCCACCCGCGATGTCCTACGCCTGCGGGTACGCCGAGCCGTCGCCGCCGCATCCGACGAGACCGAGTTCTTCGCCCTGCTGGAGGCCACCGGCGTTACGGTGCGCCTCAAACTCGGCCCCTCCGGCGACGCGCTCGGCTGCAACTTCGCCCTGCCCGACGACACCAACGACAAGGGCGAGCCGGTGTTCTACGCCGGCTCCACCCTCGCCCCCGACCTGTCCCTGCCCAAGATCCGCAAGAGCCTCGCCACCACAAGCCCTGAGCCGGTCGCTGTCCGTCCAGGTGACCCGTGGCACCAGGCGACAGCCGCCGCGGAACGTATCCCCCACCACCTCTTCCTGGGCGATGAGAAGGCCGCTCAAGGCCAACTGGTCGCGCTCGGCGCGATGCTGGATCTGCTGCCGATCACCGGGCCGGCCACGGTGAGGGCTGAGCTTGAGCAAGCCGCCGTCGCCTTCGAACGCGCCACCCGCTCCCGCATCGCGGCCGACCTGGACAGCACCCGTGCCCTGCGTCGCAGCGTCCAGGCGATCTGGCGCGAGAGGCCCACCGACGGCGACGGGTCCGGGTTCGCGATGCTCCTGGACACCGTGCTCACGGCGGTGGCGTTCGCGATGCACTGGCACCGCACGCACCAGCACACCCAGCAAGAAGCAGCGGCCGAGCAGGCGCTCGTCCACCTGCAGATCGCGTACGCACAGGTCTCCGAGCCGGTCCTGGCGGGCCTCGCGCAACGCACACCCGGCCTCCAGATGAAACAGCGCTTCGCCCGCCACCTCCAGCAGGCGGTCCCCGATCACGCCGAGCGCATCCTCAACGACCCCGCCTGGGAAGCCCTCGCCACCGTGCTCGCCGAGGCAGAGGCCGCCGGGCACAACGCGACCACCGTCCTCGACCAGGCACTCGGCCAACGCCCCCTGGACGACGCCCACAGCCCCGCCCGTGCGCTGACCTGGCGCGTCCGCCGTCTCGGCGAGCGTCATGCCCCCAGTCCCCGGGCCCAGGCAGCCAAGGCTCGGAGCGCTGCACAAGGTCACGGCGCTTCAGTCCTCCCGACGGCCGTCGCCCCGCTTCAACCGCGGTCACCGTCGCACCGGCGCTGACCAGCGAGCGAGCGGAACATAGCCGACGATCCCCGGTTACCGAAACCGGGGATCGTCCGGAGCATTTGTGCCTCAACCCCCGGCCCCGGAAGGAACCCCTGTATGGCTCAGACCGAAGTTCGACCCCGCATCGTCGCCCTCCTATGCGATGCGGACTTCACCTACCGCACAGACACCCACACGTGGTCTCACACTGACGGACGGCCGTTCACGTACGCGGAACAGGTCATCGCCTTGCAGGCCACTCGCGCCGAACTCGAAGAGGCCAAGGCACAGATAGAGCGCTATCAGGAGTACCGACGCACGAAGCGGGACGCTGCCGATGTATCGGTGCGCTTTCTGGACCTGTTCTTGGAACGGCTCGGGGAGAACACCCTCGGCAACGCCGCCAAGATCATGAGCGAGGAAGACCGGGCCGAAGTCGATCGAATCCTCCGACTCGTCCGTGAACCAGTTCGTCCGTTCGCCCCGTACACCTTCTGATCAGGCCGACGCGGACAGCTTGGGAGTGAGCAGCTCCAGCGCTTCCTCCCAGCGGTAGCGGTCGGCACCGCCGCCGGCCTTCGGCTTGTGGGGCTCGTACGAGCCGATCAGGACGCCCATCTCGCGCAGCACATCGAGGCTGCGTGCGTACGCGGGGTGGGCGGCCTGGGCCCGGTTCAGGTACGGGAACGCGGCGATCGGGATGCCCATCCCGTATGCCTCGCACAGGATGCCCAGCGCCAAGGTGTCGGAGATCCCGGACGCCCACTTGTTGATCGTGTTGAAGGTCGCCGGCGCCACCGCGATGGCGTCGGCCGGCGGCAGCGGGCGAGGGTCGCCGGGCTGCCGCCAGGCCGAGCGGATCGGGTAGCCGGTCTGGGTCTCGATCGCCTCGGCGTCTATGAAGCCGAGGCCCTGAGGAGTGGCGACGACGCCCACATCCCAGTTCGCCTCCTGAGCCGCGGTGATCAGCTTGCCGACGTCGCCGGCGATGCCGCAGGCGCACACGACGACGTACAGGAACGGCTTCCTCTGGGTCGGCTCGGTCTGCTGGTCTGGCTGATCACTCACGCGGGGACTCCCAGTTGGCGACTGAAGCGGTGCAGTTCAGGCAGCGTACGGCGGCGGTCGCGGACGGCCATGTCGGCCACCAGCTCGCGGACGGCCGGGCGGCGGATGTCCTGGGCCGCGCAGCTCTCGGCGATACGTAGGGCCTGGTAGCCGTCCGCCAGGCGGCCCTGCTGGCTGTATGCGCGGCCGGCCTCGATCCACAGGGCGGCACGGCGCTCCGGGACGGGGATGTGTCGGCGCATGAGAGGTCGGGCGGTGTCCAGGGCGACGCCCGCGTCGCCGAAGACGACGGCCGCGCTGAGTCCGTGCAGGGCGACGTTGGTCGGGCTGAAGTTGGCCCAGGCGTCGGGGCTGTCGAGCGCGACGTAACGGGCGACTTCCTTCGCCTCGGTGAGGAAGTCCTGGGTCGCGGAGCGGTCACCGCCGCTGCTGGCGGCGGTGACCCCGCGCAGGAGCAGCAGTCCGAGCGCCGCGAGGTACCTCGGGGACCGCTGATCGTACGAACCCGTGAGCTGGTCGGCAGTGTGCCGGACAAGGGTGACAGCCTGGGCGGTGTGACTGTCGCGGGCCAGGGCGTGGGCGTGCACGCGGACACTGGAGGCGAGGACGACGGGGTCGCCGGAGCGTTCGGCCTCGGCCATGGCGCGTCCGACCGCGAGCCAGGCGTTGCCCTGGTCACTCTGCTTGAGCAGCAGGCTCGCCGAGGTCTGGTACGTCGTGGCGAGGAGACCGGACAGGTCGCTCGAGCCGGGGCTTTCGCTGATGGCCTGCCGTAGCTGCCCGATCAGGACGGGCAGCGTGCCCTCTAGCTCGGTGTACTCGCACGTGCAGAAGAGGCGTCGTACGCCTGTGACTTTGTCTCGCAGGCTTTGGAGATCCGGCACCGGCTCGGCAGTCACGCGGGCCGCTCCGGGCAGTAGCGACTGGACCAGGTCCTGGTGGGCGGTGGTGGGGATGGTCGGGGCCGCGAGCGCGGCGATGCCGGCGGCGAGAACGGTACGGCGGCGCATGTCCTCTGTCTCGGATGTCTCTGGTTCGGAGGGGCTGATGTCCGAAGCGGCGGCGAGGCCGAGGCGGTGCGGCGGGATCGCCAGCACCTGCGCGACCTCACGCAGCATGCGGACGTCCTCCGTGCCCCGGCCGCCTTCCAGGCGGCTCACCTTGGACTGGTGATAGCCCAGGGCGGACGCGACGTCCTTCTGCGAGCGCCGCTGTAATACGCGTGCCTGACGGATCACTTCACCGATCCGTCTCGCTTCGCTTTGTGCTTCGGCCATCTGTGCCACGGCTCCTCCTGCCGTCGCCGATCCTGCCTGCTCAACCGAGCGTAATGGACTGGCAGTTCACCGTGATGCAGCTCCTGCATAGACGATGCAGCACCGGCACACGTCCTGGTTCGCGGGGCCCGTGTGGCGGTTGCTTGGAGTGGCCGAACCGATCCAGGAGGCCGCTCATGGAGGCGCACCACATCCGGATTTCCGTCTCCGGCACACCTGCCGGTGCCGCGAACGCGCGCCGGCAGATCGCCGAGGAGATACGGAATTGGGGCGCCCTTCTGGGGTCTGAACTCCTGGATGCAGCAGAGCTGGTGGCCTCGGAGCTGATCACGAACGCGGTTCGGCACGCACACGACGGTCCCATCACGGCCGGCGCCGACCTGCACGACAGAGCACTGCGGATCGCTGTGATCGACACCAGCTCCGAGATCCCCGAGATCGGCCTGCCCAATGCGGACGAGGAAGACGGTCGCGGTCTCTTCCTCGTCGCCGCACTCGCAGATCGCCACGGCTTCGACTCGCTGCCTTCCGGCAAGCGCTGCTGGGCCGAGTTCGAGTGCAGCGTCCCGCCTCCAGTCCTCGCAACACACCTTCCCCAGCAGAGGAGTCGACTGTTGCCTGCCGTGCGGATTCCCCCAGTCGCCGCCGAAGTGGTCGCCGTGCGACCGAGCGCTCCGCTCACCGGGGCGGTGACCGTCGACGGATCGAAGAACGCCGCCCTGCCCCTGCTGGCCGCCGCGGCGGCCATCCACCGCCCGGTGCACCTGAGCAACGTCCCGGCGAACACGGATGTCGCGACGATGCTCACCCTTCTCCAGCAGGCCGGCTGGCACGCGGCCTGTCCGGTCAGCGATCCACACACCACGGTGATCCTGCCGAGCGACAAACCACAGCCTGATCCGGACCCCGAGGTCGCCGCCCGCATCCGGGCTTCGTACTACCTGGTTCCAGCACTGCTCGGCGCCTACGGACGAGCCCGCTTGCCGTGGCCGGGCGGCTGTGCCATCGGGCAGCGCGGGATGGAGCAGCACTTCAAGGTGTACGAGCGCTTCGGTGATCGCACGACCGTCGATGACCGCGGCTATGTCGTCGAGGCGGCCACGGGTGGACGCGGCACGGTGTCGATCATGCTGCCCTTCCGGTCCCGCGGAGCGAGCATCGCCGCTGTCCTGCGCGCGGTCGTCGCTGGAAGGCCGCTACGCCTGGGCCAACCGAATCTGTCGCCCGAAGTGCTCAGCGTCATAGAAGCGTTGGAGATCGCTGGGTGGGAATGTCGGATCAGCGAGACCGTCCTCACGCTCCAGCCGCCGCGGTCCGTCACCGACGACACGCTCGCGTGGAGGGTGCCCGGAGACAAGATCGAGGCCGGCACCTTGGCCTGCGCGGTCGCGGTGAGCGGGGGCAACGCACGCGTCCTCGGCGTGCGCAGCGACAACGTCGCGCCCCTCGTCAGCGCACTGCGCTGGCTCGGCGTACCCGCAGAGGCCAAGGACGGCACCCTCGCCGTCCAGGCCGAGGACGCTCAGCCCACGGGCCGACCGCTACGAGCCATCGCCTCCCTGTCCCCCGGCGGCCTGGACGCGGACTTCGAACCACCGCTGATGGCCCTGGCCCTCACCCTTCCCGGCACCCACCTGTTCTCCGACGACATCAACCCCGGCCGCCACGGCAACCTGCTGCCCCAGCTCGTCCGCCTCGGGGCCACGATCGACGAGCTGTCATCAACGCAGTGCCGCTTCGCCGGGCCGCAGCAGCTGACGGGCGCCGGAGTGGAGGCCACCGACATCCGTACGGGCTCGGCCCTGCTCATCGCCGGCCTAACCGCTCGCGGCGTGACCACGCTCGGCGGCCTCGAACAGCTCCGGCGCGGACACGCCGACCTGCCCGTCAAGCTGCACGCCTTGGGCGCCGACATCTGCGAGGTGCTCCCGTGAACCGTCAGCTACGGCGGATCATCGCCACGACCGACGTCCACTCCACCTTTGACTCGGCCATACCGATGCTCGTTTACCTCCACGCCGCCAGGCCCGACAGCCTGATCGTGGACTGCGGCGACTTCTTCGAGGGCAGCGGCTTCTACCACCTCGGCAAGGGGCGCATCGAGCGCGAGATCCTCACCACCCTGTACGACGTACTCGCACCCGGAAACCACGGCTGGCCGCACTACTTCGAGCCACGGCTACACCGGATGACGGTGTGCGCGAACACGACCGGCGACAGCGGTGAGCCGCTCTTCGACCGCGTACGCATCTCCGACATCGGAGGTCGGCGGGTCGCTGTCACCGCGGTGATGGGCCCGCAGGCGTTCAACGCCATTCCCGTCGATCAACGCGCCGGCCACCGCGTCACCAACCCCGCCCAGGCCCTGCGCGAAGTGATGCTGAACCACCACCATCGGGCCGACGCCTGGATGGTGCTGTCCCACTCCGGCTTCGAGGAGGACTTGAAGCTGGCCGCCGCCTGCCCGTTCGCCGACGTCATCTTCGCCGGGCACTGCCACAGCGACACCCTCGGCCCCACGCACGTCGGCGACACCCTGGTGGTCAAGGGACGCGAACTCGGCGCCGGATACGCCGCCGCCGAACCCGTAGGCAGCGGATGGGCCGCCCGCACCTGCACCTTCCCCGACGCCCACGCCGCTCCTCACGGCCTCGCCGCCCTGCTGGCAGAGATCTCGACCATCGGGCAGCAACTGAACAGTCCCCTCGGCACCGTGGCCGAGCCCCTCCGCAACATGCCTCTGGACCGCCGTCGCCTACTCGAAGACATCGCCGGTCGACTGCACACCGGACTCGGTGCTGACGCGGTCGTCCTCAACGAGACCGCACTGCGCCCCGTGCAGCTCGGCGCCACCCTCACCCTCGGCGACCTGCTGGCCATCGAGCCCTTCGACAACCAGCTCGTACACGCCTTCCTCCCCAAGGATCGCGCCCAGGACCACGACAAGCTGCTCGACCACCTCACCGACCGTGTCGGCCCCCTTGTCGTCGCCCCCACTCCCCTGCCACCGGAGGTCCGCACCGTGCTGACCACCGACTACCTCGCCGACAGCTATCTCGGCGGACGAACTCATCAAGCAGGCATACGACTCGGCCAGGCCGTATGCCGCGTCCTAACTGCCCCGCTCCCCAACTCCGTCGATCCTCAGGAAGAAGGCGAGCAATGATCCTCACCGGGCCCGAGATCAACGCCGCCGTGACCGACGGCCGCCTGCGCATCACCCCCTTCGCACCGGACCAGACGAACCCCAACAGCTACAACGTCCGCCTCGGCTCCACCCTGCTGACGTACGCCTCCAAGGTGATCGACGCCCACCGCGCCAACCCCACCCGTTCCATCCTGATCGGCAAGGATGGATACGTCCTCCAGCCTGGAGAGCTGTACCTCGGCCACACCGTCGAGGAGGTCGGCTCGGACGTCTTCGTCCCGCTGCTCTTCGGCCGTTCGTCGGTCGGGAGGCTCGGGTTGTTCGTCGAGATCACCGCGCCTATCGGCGACATCGGGTTCCACGGTCAGTGGACGCTGATGCTCTCGCCCATCCGCCCGCTGCGGGTGTACTCGGGCATGAAGATCGGGCAGGTCATGTTCTTCGTTTCCACCGGCGACGTCGATCTGTACCGCGGCAAGTACCAGGGCGCCGCCGGCCCGCAGCCCTCCCGTTACTGGCGGGACTCGGCACGCATCCAGGCGGTCGCGTCATGATCCTCACGGGCCCGGCCATCGCCGCCGCCGTCCGCACGGGAGAGATCACCATCGCCCCCTACGATCCGGCACGGCTCTCCCCCAACTCCTACGACTGGCGCCTGGGCAACACGATCCGCGTCTGCGACAGCGAACTCGACGCCGCTGCGCCCACCGTGTTCACCGAACACCCCATCCCTGCCTCCGGGTTGGTTCTGCGGCCCGGAGTGCTCTACCTCGGCGTGACTCTGGAGAGGACGGGCTCGGAAACGTACGCGCAACTACTCAACGGTGACCGCACCATCGGCGCTCTCGGCATCTGGGTCCACGTCTCCGCCCCGCTCGGCCATCAGGGCCACGCGATCCGCTGGACCCTGGAGATCCGGGCCGCGAAGCCCGCCCGGATCTATCCGGGAATGACCTTCGGCAAGCTCGTCTTCCTCACAGCCCTCGGCGTCCCCGCCAGCTACCAGCAACAGCCCGCCAAGTACGCCGCCACGAACGGCATCGACATCTCCCGCCTGTACGAAGAGATCCCTCAAGGAGCGCTGTGAACCCCGCCGCACACCCGGACGCGGGTCCGCTGACCGCCACCTTCCTGGACCTCCCGGCCGGCAGCCCCGGAGGCAGCGTCGAACTCTTCCTCGACCTCTACACAGGCGACAAACCCCTGATCCCCGCGCGGGCATTCATGCTGGCGCCAACGGGCCCCAGACCCCGGCTTCCGGCGGGGCTCAACATGCTGCCGGTGTCCGGGAAGTGCATGGAAGGCGCCCGCTTCAGTCGCTACGTCGCGGCGCTGCGCCAGGCCCTCATATCCGCGATCGACCCAGCGCAGATCGGCGTACTGCACCTGCAGCACCTCACGTTCGGCGCCACACCAGCCTTGCTCCGCGCCCTGCCAACGCATCCGCGGATCGCATTGGTCCACGGCACCGACCTGCTCTTCGCCGAAGCCCACCGCGACCAACTCCAAGTCCTTCGCGAGACAGCGAGGGCCGCCGACGCGATCGTGGTCCCCACGGGCGCGATGGCCGATCGCCTTCTCCGGCTCGCCCCGCAGGTTGACCGCCACAAGGTTGTCCACATCCCCTGGGGCATCCCCGACCATCTGCTCACCGATCCGCCGTCCCGGCCCGCGCGCAGCTCGACCAGTCACCTGCGGCTGCTGTATGCAGGGCGACTGACCGCCGAGAAGGGAGCCGAACACCTGGTCACAGCCCTGGCCCCCATTCCAGGCATCGAACTGAGCATCGCCGCGCCGAGAACCCAGTTCCACGCGTTGGCCCCGCTGCTCCAGCGGACCGGAGTGCGAGCCCGGTATCTCGGCTGGCTCCGCCGCCCACAACTGTGGAAAGCCTTCGCCGAGCACGACGTACTGGTCATGCCGTCCACGACCCTGGAGGCCATGGGCCTGGTCGCGCTGGAGGCCCAAGCCTGTGGCCTGCCCGTCCTCTACCAGCCAGTGCCCGGCCTCAACGAGGTTCTCGCCGTGTCCGGGGTGGCCACCGACTTCACTCACTCCGCCGCGCTCGCCCGCGACCTGGATCGGCTGCGCACCGCGCCGGCCCTGCTGCCGGCGCTTCGGCAGGCGGGCTACGCGAACGCCGCCCGCTATCCGCTCTCGGTGACCGCTCAGGCCCTGACCGAACTCGGTCAGCAGTTCACCTGATGCCGACACCAAGGCGGAAGCGTTCCCCGAACCCTCCCGCCCGCGTCACTACCCTGACGACGGGATACCCACGACGAACAGGGAGACCATGACGTACCGCACCGATCGCATCGAGCAGCTGCTGGGTGAAGGCGTCCGAGACAAGGTCTACCCAGGCGCCGTGTGGGCCGTTGGCGACGCCGTCGGCGTCGGTGCGTCGGGCACGGCTGGCGTCCTCGACCCCGACGAGCCGGATACTCCGATGCGTCGGGACACCATCTTCGACGCTGCCAGCCTCACCAAGATCCTCGCCGTCTGGTCCTCGATCGGTGCTCTCTGGGAGGACGGCAAGCTCGACCTCGACGTCCCGCTCGACGCCTTCTGGCCCGAGGTCGCCGGCCACCCACTCGGAGCGGCAACAGCCCGGCACCTGCTGACCCACACCGCCGGCCTTCCTCTGCGGGCTCAGCTGAAGAACCTCTACGGCACCGATGCCCAGGACATCCGCGACGGCGTCCTACACGAAGCCCTGCACCGCCAGCCCGGCGAGGCCGTCGAGTACACCGACCGAGCCGCCCTCGTCCTCGGCTACCTCGCCGAATACCTGTCTGGCGAGAGCCTCAACCACCTCTCCGTGGAGAGGACTTGGCGGCCGCTCTGCATGCACTCCACCCGCTTCGGGCCGCTGCCGGCCGAGGTCGCCGCCCGCTGCGCACCGACCGAACTCGACCAGGACACCGATACGCACCTCAAGGGCGTTGCCCACGACTTCTCGGCCCGGCTCCTGGGCGGAGCATGCGGAATCGCCGGTGTCTTCACGATCCTCGACGACCTCGCCGCTTTCCTGCACTACATGCTCGACGCCACGGCCGCCCCGGTGCGGGCCGGGTTCGGTCCGGCATGGACCGCAGAATCACTGACCGTCCAGACCGGAGCCCTGGAACCCGTACGCGGATTGTTCTGGCACCCCGCCCCCGGCACCACCCCCGCCGAAGACGTCTGGGTCCATTACGGCTTCACCGGCACCGGCATGTGGATCTCGCCTCGTCAACGGCGATGGGCGGTGTTCCTGACCAACAAGCTCTATTACACGCGCGACCGTCAACCACTGACGGACATCCGCAACACCTTCCGTGGGCTCGCCTTCGACTGAGGCGAGAGCCGCTCGGCGGGCACGCTCACTCCACGGGGCGGGCCTTGTCGACAGCCTTCGCCAGATGGGCGTCGACCAGGCCAGGAGCGCCGGAGATGACCACCAGGATGGGGACTCGAATGGCTCCCAGGACCGCTTGCAGACGGAGTGTCAGCGGATGAGGCGTACCGGCGCATGTTGATATAGCGCAGACATTCGGGACATGAGGAAGGGGGCTCCGATATGGGCATCTCTGAGGCTGCCGACCGCGCCGGGATCTTCGCCCAGCATCGGTTCAGTGAGCACACAGTGGATCTCGGCGAGATTCGGATGAACTACGTCGTGGAGGGCGATCCGAACACCCCTGCGCTTCTGCTGGTTCCGGGCGGGGCGGATTCCTGGTGGACCTACGAGGAAGCGATCGGCCTGCTGGCCTCTCAGTTCCAGGTGTTCGCGGTCGACACCCGCGGCCAGGGCCGCACCACGTGGACGCCCGGCCGCTACGCGCTGGACAACTTCGGCAACGACCTGGTCCGCTTTATGGACCTGGTCATCAAGCGGCCCGCCGTGGTGGCCGGCAACTCGGTCGGCGGCGTCATGACCGCATGGCTGGCCGCGTACGCCAAACCGGGACAGCTGCGCGCCGCGATCCTGGAAGACCCGCCACTGTTCGCCTGCGAGATCGCTCCGGCCTACGGGCCGGGAGTGCGGACGAACCTGGGGCCGGTGTTCGAGCTGCGAAGCAAGTGGCTGGGCAACCAGTGGTCGATCGGCGACTGGAATGGCCTCGTGCAGGCGGCGCCCAAGGAACTCCCCGGCATGCTGGCCGGCAGCAAGTACGATCCCGAACCTCCGCAGCACCTCAAGGAGTTCGACCCGGAGGTGGCAGCATCGTGGGCCGGCGGCCTGGCCTTCGCCTCCAGCGACCACGAGACCATCCTTGAGCAGGTGCGGGTCCCGGTTCTGTTCACCCACCACGCCCGGATGACCGACCCCGCAACCGGCCACATGCTCGGAGCCTGCACCGACCTCCAGGCGCAGAACGCCTGCCGCATCATGCAGGCCACCGGCCAGCCCGTCACCTACACCTCGCTGCCCGACGCCGCCCACCAGATGCACGCCGCAGACCCGCACCGCTATGTCCAGGTCGTGACCGACTGGATCAAGACTCTGGAATAGGCCGCATTCCCGCACGTCCCGACACAGAACGCTGACCACCCCAGCCTGTGCCGAGACGGCAGTTGGCTTGGGCCTCAGCTAGTCATTGCGCTGTTGCTGATGGTGATGCGAGACGGACGGTCTGATCGGGTCGGCCCTCCGGGTGCCGACGAACGCAGGAGTGGGGGAAGGGGTTTCGCTCTCTCAGTGGCCGAGGTGGCGCAAGCCGTCTTCGAGGGTGGGGTGGAAGCGGTCGACCGGACCGGAGTTGCGGTTGTACCAGGCGGTGTCCAGCCGGGTCTCCTGCGTCTCGTGGCCGGCCTCGCAGCGCAGCCACACCGAGTCGTCGCGCATGTTGAAGACGATCCAGTTCCGGTACGCACCGCAGTGGCACGCGTGGACCTCACCCTCGATGACGAGCGGCAGGTCCCAACGCATCATGAACCCCGACACGTTCTGCCGGCACGGCGCCCGGAACGCCGGCGGCAGGAAGTCGGGCACCACCGTGGCGTCAGCCGGCACGGTCGGGTCCGGCGCCGTGACATCCGGGTCCGGCCACTCGGTGTGCATCGCCAGCATCGCCTGGCCGGCACGCTGGACTTCACGGAACTCACGGTCGGCACGAGCACGTCGTCGGAACACGCAGAGACTCCTTCTCTCATCGGATGGGTGCAGGAAGCGGGTATCTCAGGGGAAGTCAGCGACTGGCAGCACAAGCCACTCCGGCTCCGGTCAGCTGCGGCGCACTACCCGAAGCCGACCCTCAGCGCTCTCGGGCAGGGTGCGGCGGGGCACCGGTACCGGTGATGCGAGCGAGGAGGCGAACGCGGCGACCAGGTCGTGAGGGACGCTGGCGCTGAAGCTGGCACACCACAGATACGGAGCACCGAGGACGGGTTCCGCCCATGCCTGCCAGCCCATCAAGTCGGGACGCGGGTCGGCATCCTGGACGAGCGGCGGCAGCACCTCCAGCGAAATGCTGCAGGAGAAGGCAGGGTCCGTAGCGGTGGAGCGAGGTCGGTCCACGTCACGGATCCAGCCCTGGGCGATGACAGAGTCGAGGACCTTTTCGTGGCCTTCAGGACTGACGTTAGGCGCGGGGCGGGTGCTGAGTGCGACGAGGAGATCAGCGAGCGCCTCGAACGGGACGCCAGCGGTGAAGTACGCATTCCACTCCGTCATCGCCGAGGCAGAACCAGGACGGGCGCTCAGCTGCCAGGCCACAGGCAGGCCGCCCAGCTCGAAGGGGTAGGCCGCGAGGATCCATTCGGCGCCGCACAGCTCGTCCGGGCTCACGTACAGCAGGGTGTTGCGGGCGGTGGGCCACATACGCCAGCCGAGGTCGGCCAAGGTCTTGCCGGTTCGCTCGGCGAGAGCGCCATCGTCACCGGCCAAGTGGCGCGGAGTGACCCAATACACCGGGTCGTGTGTGTCGGAGCGGAATGGGTCGTTGGGGTGGTGCGGGTACAGGGGCGCCTCCGTAGGCTCGGTGGGTGGATCTTCTAGCCGGGCGTCGTACGTTGACATGGGTTGCGCCCGTGCACCAGATCTTTCGAGATCTGTCCTGTCTGCCCGCGGCGAACTGCCACTCCTTTGGAATCCGACCGAGGCGTTTGACGCGGAAGCCAGCCGCTGGCTTCTCCGGCAGTCACTGGGAAAAGGCCGTGACGGCCGTCAAGGTCTGCTCTTATCTTCGGACTATGACCGTCACCACGCGACGGGACCTGGTGAGCCCCGCGACCCGCAACGCCTTCCGCTCCCTGGCCACCGACCTGACCATTCGGATTGTGGCCGACCTGTGGGAGGACCACGGGTTCGCACCTGTCCCTCCAGATGAGCTGAAGTACCAGGACTCGGGCCAGCGTCGAACCGAGTTCATGCTCTACGCGGAGGGTGTCGACTGGTCTGATCCGAACCAGGTGCGGCGAGCGCTCCTGGTCTTCGAGGACTTCATCCGCGCGTACCGGAACCCGGACGACCAGGGAACACCGAAGTGGTTGGACGACATCAGGGTGCGCCTAGAGCGGGACGGCTTCGCTCTCGATGGGGAGGGAAGGATCTCCTGGTCTAATCCGCCGGTGCTGGTCCGTGATCTGAGCACCCTGGGCGACGCCTCGGGCATCACGATCGAGCTGGAGCGTATCCGGAGAGACCTGACCACCGATCCTCACGGCGCCATCGGCGCGGCCAAGCAGCTCATTGAGGCGACCGCGAAGACCGCTCTCGGCGAGCTGAGCATCGAGGTCGACAAGAACGCCGCGCTCCCCACTCTGATCAGCACGGTCCAGAAGGCACTGAAGCTCGACGCCGGCTCGGCACCTGACGGGCCAGATGGCAGCAAGGCCGTGAAGAAGATCCTTTCGGGCTCGGTAAACATCGCGGTCGGGGTCGCAGAACTACGCAACCAGGGTTTCGGCAGCGGTCACGGCCAGGCAAGCACTCCATCTGGCCTTGGAGTGCGTCATGCCCGCCTGACGGTCAATGCTGCCGTCACCTGGTGCGAATTGATTCTCGACACCCTGTCGGACCCCACCGCGCCTTGGCGCAAGGCCCAGGTCTAACCTCTCCATGTCCTGCTGGCACCGCGAGAGCGGCAGGAACCTACAGTGGGTCGCGCGAACTTGCTTCCGCAATGCGCCTTGAAGCTGTGGGGCTCGGTGCGAATCCCATACGCAGCACACGGCGCTGGGAGAATCCTGGGAGATGATCTTCCTCCGGAGACCAACCGAGACCCCGTCGCACCGCCTCAGACCAACGTCCTGACCTGCGCATTTACAAGATCCGCAGGTGTCGATCTTGACCGAACCTCATTCGGGACGAAGAGGTCGTGGGTTCAAATCCCGCCACCCCGACAGCTGACATCAGGCCCGGTTTCCAGAAATGGGAACCGGGCCTGATGCGTTTTCTGGTGCTGTGCGTGGACGGTTGGTGCTGTGCGTGGACGGCTGGTGCCGCGTGTGAGCGGCCCGCGCCGGACGGCGCGTGCTGGGTGACGGTGGGCGCGTGCGTGGGAAGTACTTCACCGGCCGTGGGTGCCTGGGAGGTGCACCCGCCGCGGAGGCGCGGGAAGTGCACCCGCCGCGTCGATTCGGCGCCGGTCCCTCCCCTGTGAGGACCGGTGCCGAACGACGCGTGCGGTGTCGATCCGCGCCGTGTCGGCGTATCGGCGCGAGTCGAGAAATAGCCGGATCCGCCGTCGGTGCGGGGGCGGTCCGGACGGGCAGGTGGGTCGAGGTCAGGCGACGGGCTCGTCGCCACTTCGTAACTCCGGCAGAAGCCAGCCGAGAACGTTCGGCGTCATGAGTCGCCTCTCCGAGCGCCGAGCCGCTGGCCTGCCCTGACGCTGCGCGGTTGGTTCGCTACGGGTCGAGATCCTGCCAGTTGTGGCCAGCGCCGAGGAGGTTCCGGGGTCGTCCGGACCACTTCGCCGCAGGTCAGCCGTATAAAGTGAGTTTTCCGGTCCGGATGTCCAGGCGCGGTGGAAGTAAAGGGGTGGAGGCCTTGAGCTCCGACTCAGGGGCACGCACAGCCTTCGCGGAACGGCTCGCGCTGCTGTACAAGGAAGCCGGCAACCCTCCCCTTCAGCGCGTGGCCGAGGCCGTCGTGCGACTTCAGCGGGTCGACGAACGAGGGCGGCCGGTGCGGGTGTCCGCGCAGCGGATCAGTGACTGGCGGCGGGCCAAGAACGTGCCCGCGCAGTTCGTCGCGCTCGCGACGGTGCTGCATGTCCTGATCCCGGAGGCGCGGCGCGAACGGCCCGTTCCGGTGTCCGCGGGGCTGTACGACCTGGTCCAGTGGCAGCTGCTGTGGGAGCGCGCGGTGGCGGGACCTGCCGCATCTCCCGCGGAGGACGACGAGCGGCCGCCGGCCGCCGATGCCCCGAATCTGGCCGGTGTGTGTCCCTATCGGGGGCTTGCTTCCTACCGTCAGCAGGACGCCCGGTGGTTCTTCGGACGCGAGCGGAGCACGGAGGCCCTCGTCGGCCAGCTCCGCGCGGTGGCGGAGCCGGGCGGGCTCGTCATGCTCGTGGGCGCGTCGGGGGCGGGGAAGTCCTCGCTCCTGAACGCCGGGTTGGTGCCCGCGCTGCAGGGCGGCGCGCTGAGCGGGGACGACGGCGGGCCGGGTCCCGTGCTGCAGCTCGTGCCGGGCAGCGATCCCCTCGCGGAGCTGACCCGGCACATACCCGAGCTCGCGCATGCCGTCCCGAAGGCCGCGGAGGGGTCCCCCGCACCGGACTTCGCGGAGGCCGTGCGCGAGTCCGTCACGGCGTGGGCGCGGCGCGCGGGATCCGGTGCCGCGCGGCCCGTCGTCATCGTGGACCAGTTCGAGGAGGCGTTCACCCTCTGCGCGGACGAGGCGGAGCGGCGTGCGTTCGTCCGGCTCCTGCATGCGGCGTGCTCGCCCGACGAGTCCGGTGACCCCGCTCCCGCGCTCGTGGTGCTCGGCATCCGCGCCGACTTCTACGAGCAGTGCCTCGGCTACCCGGAGCTGGCCGACGCGCTGCAGCACCGGCACATGGTGCTCGGGCCGCTGACCACCACGGAGTTGCGGGAGGCGGTGACCGGTCCGGCCAAGGCCGTGGGTCTTGAGATCGAGCCGGGGCTCGCGGAGCTGATCGTGCGGGAGGTGAGCACGGACGGACCTCGCGGGGCGCACGACGCGGGCGTACTGCCGCTCCTCTCGCACGCCCTGCTGGCCACCTGGCAGCGGCGGAAGACGGGCCGCCTCACGCTGGCCGGTTACCGGGCGGCGGGGGGAATCCAGGGTGCGGTGGCGGCGACCGCCGAGCGCGCCTGGTCCGGACTCGACCCGGCGGCGCGCTCGGCGGCGCGGCTGCTCCTGCTCAGGCTGGTCAGGCTCGGCGAGGACACCCAGGCCACCCGGCGGCGCGGGACGCGGCGCCAGTTGGCGGAGGAGTCGACGGACCCCGGCAAGACGGAGGAGTCGCTGGAGGCGCTGGTCCAGGCCCGCCTCGTGACGCTCGACGCGGAGACCGTGGAGATCACGCACGAGGCGCTGCTGCACGCCTGGCCGCGGCTGCGCGACTGGATCGACGAGGACAGGAACGACCATCTGCTCCGGCAGCGCCTTGAGGAGGACGGCAGGGCCTGGGAGGAGACCGACCGCGACGCGTCGCTGCTGTACCGGGGGTCGCGTCTGGAGCAGGCCCGCACCTGGGCGAAGACCGCCGGTGACACGTTTCTGACGCGGAGCGCGGTGGACTTCCTGGCCGCTTCGGCGCGGCTGCGCAGGCGGACGGTCTTGATCAGCCGTGGTGCGGTGGCGGCGCTGGTCGCCCTGGCGATGGTGGCCGTCTTCGCCGCGGTGGTGGCCTGGCAGCAGCGGGACGACGCGGTGTTCGAGCAGGTGGTCGCGGAGGCCGACCGCGCGCAGGACACGGATCCGTCGCTGTCGGCCCAGCTCGATCTGGTGGCACATGGTCTGCGGCCGCACGACGAGGGCACGCAGAATCGGTTGATCTCGATCGTGAACGCGCCGCTCGCGACGCCGCTCCTCGGTCACAAGGGCGCCGTCTATCTCACGTCGTTCAGCCCGGACGGGCGGCTCCTCGCCACCGCCAGCTACGACCGGACCGTACGGCTGTGGAACGTGTCGGACCCGACCCATCCCAAGCCGCTGGGCAAGCCCCTCACCGGCCACAAGAGCTGGGTGAGCACGGCGGTCTTCAGTCCGGACGGCAAGACGCTCGCCAGCGCGTCGGACGACGGCACGATCAGGCTGTGGGACGTGCGGGATCCCGCCCACCCGCGGCCGCTCGGCGCGCCCGTGGCCGGGCACGGCGGCACGATCTATCTGCTCGCCTTCAGCCCGGACGGCAAGACGCTGGCCTCCGCCAACGAGGACCATGCCGTACGCCTGTGGAACGTGACGGAGCCGGGCAGGACGAGGGCGCTCGACACCCTGCGGGGGCACAGCGCCGCCGTGCGTTCCGTGGCGTTCAGCCCGGACGGCAGGACGCTGGCGGCCGGTGGCGACAACGGCACGATCAGGTTGTGGAACACGGCCGATCCGCGGCGCCCGAAGCCGATCGACAAGGTGCTGACCGGGCACACCAGCACCGTGCACTCCGTGGCGTTCAGCCCCGACGGCCGCACGCTGGCCAGCGGCAGTTCGGACAACACCATCCGGCTCTGGAGCATCGCCGAGCCGCGCCGCGCGGCATCGCTCGGCGCGGCGCTCACCGGCCACACGGGGCCCATGTGGTCCGTGGCCTTCAACCGCGACGGGACGATGCTCGCGGCCGCGAGCGCGGACAGCACGGCGAGCCTGTGGAACGTCAGCGATCCGGCCCATCCTTCGCAGGTCGGTGAGCCCCTCGCGGGCAGCAGCGGGGAGATGTACGCGCTCGGCTTCAGCCCCGACGGGCACACCCTCGCCACCGGGAGCGGCGACAACAAGGTCCGTCTGTGGTCGCTGCCGACGTCGGACATGATCGGCCGGATCGGGGCGTTCCGTCCCGACGGCAAGGTGCTCGCCACGGCCGCGCGCGACGAGAAGATCCGGCTGTGGGACGTGAAGCACCCCAACCGTCCTGTGGCGCTCGGCAAACCGTTCAGGCCCGGCGAGGGGGACGTGCGCAAGCTGGTCTTCTCGCCCGACGGCCGTACGCTCGCGGTGCTCACGGGGAACCGCGCGGTGCAGCTGTGGAACGTCACCGACCCGGCGCACCCCGTCCGGTACGGGCCGCCGGTCGCGCTGAGGACGCGGTTCGCGGCCGCGCTGGCGTTCAGCCCGGACGGGCGCACCCTGGTGACGCCCCAGACCGACCGCACCATCCAGCTGTGGAACGTCAGCGACCCGGCGCGTCCGCGCCCCCTCGGCGATCCGCTCGCCGGGCACAAGGGCTACGTCAACTCCCTTGTGTTCAGCGCGGACGGGCACACGCTCGCCAGTGGCAGCGCGGACAGCACCATCCGGCTCTGGGACGTCTCCGACCCGGCGAAGGCCGAGCGGCTCGGCACGCCGCTCACGGGGCATCTGGGGCCGATCAACGCGCTCGCCTACAGTCCGGACAGCCGCGCGCTCGCGAGCGGCAGCGACGACGGCACGGTGCGGCTCTGGGACATCAGCGACGCCCGCAAGGCGTCCCGGCTCGACGCTTCGCTGACCGGTCACACCGACGCGGTCGTGTCGCTGACTTTCAGCCAGGACGGCCGCACTCTGGCGAGCGGCGGCAACGACAACACGGTGCGGCTCTGGGACGTCGCCGACCCGTCCGACGCGTCGCCCATCGGCCAGTCGATGAGTCCCAACGCCAAGACGGGCAGTTTTCTGTCGTTCAGCCCGCAAGGCCAGATGCTCGGAGTTTCCAGCGGCACGGATACTCTCCGCCTGTGGAACCTCGACAACGACGCGGCGATCCGCCGCATTTGTTCGACCACTCGTGGCGTTCTGACCGAAGAGAAATGGCGCGAGTATCTGCCACGTCTCTCGTACGAGCCACCGTGTGACGAGTAGTGGCTCACTGTTTCTCCCCCCGTGGGAACGCGCCCATTTCTCGCCACTTGCCGCCGCTTGTCGCCCCTTCTCCGGGCGGATCCGGGTACGTGATCCCGATCACAACTCGTCAATTTGGTCAGGCAGTTGACTCCCCCTCCGCAAGCAGTCTTGTTACGGTTGGGTACAGCCCGATCGCTGGTGCATCCCCCGTCGCCAGCGATCGGGCACTTCTGTGACCGCATCCTGGCAAGACACCTAATTTCACGGTGCATCTGTCCGAAAGCATCAGGAAGATTCATGGTGGGCAAGCGGAGACAGAAGCGGCAGCGCGGCGTGCCTCGCGATTTCGCCGTACGGGTCGCCTGTGAACTCCTGCCGTATACGTACGACGGCCGTCGTACTCCCCTGCGGTCCTGGAACGCCCGCGGCTTTGTCCTGGTCGCCACCGGTGGTCCCGTGCTGAGCGGATGGGCGCTCGTGCCGGACTCGGGATGGGCGTGGTGGGCGCGCCTGCTCTGCGGGCTCGGCGGCATCGGGCTCCTGGTGACCGCAGGCGTGGCCGCGGTCGGTGCGCGCAAGCTGCTGTCGCGGCGGGCACCCTGATACCCGTGGTCCCACCGGGACCGAGTCCATCCACTGGGAAAGGTGGTGAGCCGTGAGCCGGCGCATCATCATCGTCACGGCCGTCCACGCACCGTCGGCGCGCTTCCTGCCCGATGCGTACGCGTCCCTGCGCGCACAGGAGTTGCCCGAGGGCTGGGAGTGGCGCTGGCTGATCCAGGAGGACGGCAGGACCGACGAGGTCGCCCCGCACGTGCCGGACGACGCGCGGATCAGCTTCCGTCAGGGGCGTCCCGGCGGCCCCGGCGTGGCCCGCACCATGGCGATGGCCCGCGCCGACGGGGAGTACGTCAGGATCCTGGACGCCGACGACCGTCTGACGCCGGGCGCGCTGGCCCGCGATCTCGCCGCCCTGGAGAGCGATCCGGAGCTCGGCTGGGCCACGTCCCGCGCGCTCGACCTGCTGCCCGACGGTTCGACCGTCGCGTTCCCCGGCGATCCCGACGACGGTCCGATCGAGCGCGGGGCCGTGCTGGACCACTGGTCGGCGCACGACTACCGCGCGCAGGTCCACCCGGCGACGCTCTTCGTACGACGCGAGCTGCTCGTGGCGCTCGGCGGGTGGATGGCGCTGCCCGCCTCGGAGGACACCGGGCTGCTCCTGGCGCTCAACTCCGTTGCCCGCGGCTGGTTCTCGTCCGAGGCGGGGCTTCTCTACCGCAAGTGGGAGGGGCAGGTCACCGGCCAGGCCTCCCACACGGACGCCGCCGAACGGGACGCGCGGATGGCCGTCGTCGAGGCGCGGGCGCGGGCGCTCGGCCGGTTCCAGTGGCGATATCCGCCCGGCACCGACTGACCTTTGGCCCCGCGCCGCGTCTCGCCCCGCCGCAGCACGTCACGCGAGTTCTTCGGCGTCCACCCGGGAGAAAACCAATTCGGTCTCGCCCACGACCGGCCCACGCCACCGCACCGGGGCCACGGGATGCCGCATGGACCAGGGATAGCCACCGGGGGCGTAATCGTTGCCGAGGCGGTAGGCGTGGAAGCCGTGGTCCCGCAGGGTGGCAAGGAGTTCGTCGGCCGAATCGCCGAGCTGGGCCATGCGCTCGGGCGTGACTTCCACGGCGATTTCCACATCCGGGCGCAGCTGGTCGAGAACGCCTTTCAGCCCTCGTACGACGCCGCCCTCCGCGCCCTCCACATCGATCTTGATCACCCGGGCGCGGGCGAGTTCGTCCGCCTCAAGGAGTTCGGGCAGGGGAACCGCCTCCATCTCGAAGGTCGACTCGGCGGGACCTTCGTAGGGAACGATCGAATTCGCGCCCATGTTCTGCGAACTGGCGAGGACGAACGTCAGCTTCTTCCTGCTGTCCGATACGGCGGCGTTGACCGCGCGGATGTTGTCGCAGCCATTGAGTCCGGCGTTCCGCGAAAGGCGCCGGTGGAAGGTGGGGGACGCCTCGACGGCCACGACGCGGCCCTTGTCGCCGACGAGCCGGGAGCCGAGGACCGCGAAGACGCCGATGTTGGCGCCGACGTCCACGAAGACATCACCGGCGCCCAGGCGGCTCTTCAACCACCGCGTCATGTTCGGCTCCCACCCTCCGAAGAGGTAGAGGTAGCGCTGGATCAGGTCCTGGGTGTCGACCGCGAACCGGGCGCCGAACTCCACGTCGACGACGCGCCGGCGCGGCTGGTCCCGCAGGCGGGGGTTCAGGAAGCGGGCGGCGAGCGCGCTCTTGAACAGCGTTCCGGGGGCCCGTCGTACGTAGGCACGACCGAGCGTGACCAGTGCCTCCGTCATGGGGTTGCTCATCCGATTACCTCTCCGCCAGGGAACAGCCGAACCATAACGCTGGAGGCGCGGGCGCCCCCAGCGCACGGCGGCACGGGGCGGTCGGCGTCAGGCGACCGAGGAGGCCGTCCGCTCCTTGTCGAACGGCAGGTCGAGCATGCGGATGGCGTTGCCGCGCAGCAACTTGTACTGGACCTCCGCGGAGAGACCGCCCACGTGCTCCTGCGCCACCTGCTTCGTGTGCGGCCACGTCGAGTCGACGTGCGGGTAGTCGGTCTCGAACGTGGCGTTGTCCACGCCCACGGTCTCGATCGATTCGACGCCGTGCTTGTCGCGGAAGAAGCAGCAGAAGATCTGCCGGTAGTAGTACGTCGAAGGGGGCTCGGGGATCAGATCCTTCACGCCGCCCCAGGCCCGGTGCTCCTCCCACACGTCGTCGGCGCGTTCCAGGGCGTACGGGATCCAGCCCATCTGCCCCTCGCTGTACGCGAGTTTGAGGCGCGGGAACTTCACCAGGACGCCGGAGAACAGGAAGTCCATCATCGAGGCCATGGCGTTGTTGAAGCTCAGCGAGGCCTGGACGGCGGGCGGGGCGTCGGGGGACGCGGCGGGCATCTGCGAGGACGAGCCGATGTGCATGTTGACGACGGTGCCCGTCTCCTCGCAGGCCGCGAAGAACGGGTCCCAGTAGCCGGAGTGGATGGAGGGCAGGCCCAGATAGGTGGGGATCTCGGAGAAGGTGACGGCGCGGACGCCGCGCGCCGCGTTCCGCCTGATCTCGGCGACGGCGAGGTCGATGCCCCACAGCGGGATGAGGCAGAGCGGGATCAGGCGGCCGCCGCTGTCGCCGCACCACTCCTCCACCATCCAGTCGTTGTAGGCGCGGACGCAGGCCAGGCCCACCTCCTTGTCCTTGGCCTCGGCGAAGGTCTGCCCGCAGAAGCGCGGGAAGGTGGGGAAGCAGAGCGAGGCCTCGACGTGGTTGATGTCCATGTCCGCGAGCCGGGCCTTGGGGTCCCAGCAGCCGCGCCGCATCTGCTCGCGGGTGATGCCGTCGAGGGTCATCTCGTCGCGGGAGAAGCCGACGGCGGCGATGATGCGCTTGTACGGGAAGAGGTCCCCCTCGTACTCCCACCAGTCGGTGATCTGGCCTTCCGGATCCGTCGTGAACTTGTACTTCCCCCCGATGTACGCCAGTTCACCGATGCCCGCGGTGAACGGCTTGGGACCTCGGTCGCGGTACTTGCCCGGGAGCCACTTCTCGAAGAGGTGCGCGGGCTCGATCACGTGGTCGTCCACGCTGATGACCCGGGGGAGTTCCGTGTTTCCAACCTCACTGCTGACCACTGCTGTGCCCCCTACTGCCTGCCGGTTTCATCGACCCGAATCTGACGATCCATCAGATCGAGGTTAGGGCCCGCCCCGAACGACGGCAAGCGCCCACCCGGAACTCGACCCCTTGCGCGATCCGTTCCGATCCGCTGAACTGACGCATCGTCAGGTCGGTTTGGAGGAGGGCTCTCGATGCAGACGATGTGGCTCAGCGGAGCCGAGTGGCTGGCCGTGCTCCGGATCGGGCTCGGCCTGTGGTGGCTTGAGAGCTGGCGCCACAAGGACAAGAAGGAATGGTTCGGCGGCAGCGGCATCGGCTGGGCTGCGGGCGTCGCGGAGAAGCACCGGTGGGTCGCCGTACGCAGCGGCTTCGACGTCGTCGTGAAGCCCAGGCCGCAGCTGATGGCGTACGTCGTCGCCTACGCGGAACTCGCCCTCGGACTCGGCCTGATCCTCGGCTTCCTCACACCGATCGCCCTCGTCGGCGGGCTCGTCCTCAACCTGATCTACCTCGTCCTGATGATCCACGACTGGGCCGAGCAGGGGCAGAACCTGATGATGGCGCTGATCTCCGCGGTCGCGCTCTTCGGGATGGGGTGGCAGACGTGGTCGCTCGACGAGACGTTCGGACTGTTCCTCTGAACGTCCGGGCTGTTCCTCTGAACGTCCGGGCTGTTCCTCTGAACGTCCGGACTGTTCCTCTGAACGTCCGGGCTGTTCCTCTGAGTCCCGCAACCAGGGCCTGGCTCTGGCCTGTTGTACGGCGACGTGCCACCCTGCCCGACACATCCGCGGCCCGCCGCTGTGGACGGCGCCGGGATGCGGGAGGGGGCGCGACGCCCCGCTGCTCCGTACCGACATGGAGGTGCCGGTGAACGAGCACGACCACGAAGAACAGCAGCCGACCGCGGCAGCCCTCAGGGCGAGCCACGCCGCCCGCGCGGAGAGTGCCGCGGCCCGCGCCGCCGCGCTCAGCCGCCACGTCGAGCGGCACGGCCCCGACCACGCGGACGCCGTCTGGAAGGCCGCCCACGCCGCCCGCGTCGCGGCCCAGGCACTCGCCGTCCTCTCCGAGAGCGCCCCCGACCCCGCCGCCGACTCCCGCTGCGCCCGCAACGCGGCCGCGTCCGCCGCACAGGCCGCCCAGATGGGTCAGCTCGTCGACGCCGACAGTGAACTCGCCGCCCTCGCGGTGCAGTCCGCGCTCAAGGCCTCGCAGGCCGCGGCGGTCGCCGCGGGCGCCCGGCACCTGGGCACCGACGCGGACCTGAACGCCGCGGCCGACGCGGCGGAGAAGGCCGCCGTCGGCGCGGCCGAGGGCGCGGGGTGGATCCGTCCCGGCGAGGACGTGCCCCGTGTGGCGACCGGGGTGCGCAGTCCCGAGGTGATGTCGATGATGCATCTCTGAAGCTGAGGCGGTCCCGGCGGCTTCGCGGCCGCATGCGCCGCCCCGGACGTGTCAGTGGTGGAAGCCCGGCTGTTCGGGCGCCCCCGTCGAGCCCTTGGAGAGCCGCTGCACGGCCGCCCGCAGGTCCCTCGCGAGCAGCATGATCTTGTCGTGGCCGATGCCGTGGCGGACGAGGACGCGCTGGACCACGGTGTCGTGGCGTTCGGGAGGCAGCGGGTACGCGGGGACCTGCCAACCCCGGGTGCGCAGCTGCTCGGTGAGGTCGTAGAGCGTGAAGCCGGCGGCCGGTGCGGGGTCGGTCAGGGTCCAGGAGACGGCGGGCAGCGCGCCGCGGCCGTCGTACAGGAGCGTGAACGGGCCCATGTCCGCGATCTCGTCGGCCAGCGCGCGGGCGCTCGCCGCGCACGCCTCGTACACCGCGCGGTAGCCCTCGCGGCCCAGGCGCAGGAGCGTGTAGTACTGCGCGACGATCTCGCCGCCGGGGCGGGAGAAGTTGAGGGCGAAGGTGGGCATGTCGCCGCCCAGGTAGTCGACGCGGAAGACCAGGTCCTCGGGGAGGTGGTCCGCCGAGCGCCAGACGATCCAGCCGACGCCGAGCGGGGCCATGCCGTACTTGTGGCCCGAGGAGTTGATGGAGACGACCCGCTCCACCCTGAAGTCCCAGACGAGGTCCGGCTGGAGGAAGGGCGCGACGAAGCCGCCGCTCGCCGCGTCCACGTGGAGGGGCACGTCGAGGCCCGTGTCCGCCTGGAGGGCGTCGAGTTCGGCGGCGATCTCGGCGACGGGTTCGTAGTCGCAGGTGAAGGTGACGCCGAGGATCGCGACGACGCCGATGGTGTTCTCGTCGACGTGGTCGCGGAGTTGGTGCGGGCGCAGGCCCGTCGCGCCCGGCTCCAGGGGGACCTGGCGCAGCTCCACGTCGAAGTAGCGGGCGAACTTCTCCCAGCACACCTGCACCGGGCCGCAGACGAGGTTGGGCCGGTCGGCCGGCTTGCCCGCGGCCCTGCGGGCCTCCCGCCAGCGCCACTTGAGGGCGAGACCGCCGAGCATGCCCGCCTCGCTCGACCCGGTGGTGGAGCAGCCCATGGTGGTCGCGCCCGCGGGTGAGTTCCACAGGTCGGCGAGCATGTGCACGCAGCGGGACTCGATGTCGGCGGTCTGCGGGTACTCGTCCTTGTCGATCATGTTCTTGTCCAGGCACAGGTCCATGAGGTGGTGCACCTCGGGCTCCGCCCAGGTCGTGCAGAACGTGGCCAGGTTCTGCGAGGAGTTGCCGTCGAGGGCCAGCTCGTCCTTGACGATCGCGGCCACCGCCCGCGGCTCGGAGCTGTGCTCCGGGATCCGGTGCGCGGGCAGTGTCCGTGCGCTGATCGGTGTGCTGTAGATGTCTTCGTACGCCTGGCGGGTTCCGGTGGACACCTTGTGCAGACCCATGATGGCGGTCCTTTCACCTCAAAACGGACGTGAATGGATTCCACCTTCACAGATGCCGCCGGAGAATGCCGCCCGCTGGGCGGGTCGCGGCCCGAAGACGTCAGACGAAGAAACTGTCGTGCCGGACCAGGAACGCGCCGAACTCCTCTCCGCCCTTCTGCGCCATCTCCGCGACCTGCTCGAAGTACTCCTCGCGCGGCGCCCCCGGCGAGAACAGCATCAGCATGGAGGCGGGCTCGTCGGAGTCGTTCTTGAAGGCGTGCAGTCCGCCGACCGGTACGTAGAGGAAGTCGCCCGCGCCCGCCTTCCTCCAGCGGTCGCCGTCGTACAGGTCGACGTGTCCCGACAGGATGAAGAAGGACTCCGAAATGCCCTTGTGGAAGTGGGTGGAAGGGCCGGGGGCCCGCGCGCCCATGTCGATCTTGTAGAGCCCGAATTCACCTCCCGTGGAGGCCTGCGTGGCGAGGTAGTGGGTGTGGTTGCCGCCGGGCCTGGACAGTTCGGGCTCCTGGTCCGCCGAGCGGAACAGGGCGTTGACCTCGCCCTTGTCCCCGAGATAGCGCGGCTCCGGGTACGACATGATCGGCTCCTCCCATGGTGGTGACCCTGGTGACGTGCGCCACCGAGTCTTCCCCCACGCGCGCGTGGAGGGCATCGGTCCACCGGACCGGGGAGGGTAGTCCTTGTGCAGTAGGCGCGCGGCAGGCCCCAAGTCGCCCCGGGGACAGGGCAACTGGGGCCGACGCCCCGTTCCGCTCGGTGTTCGGTGCTGTCACCATGCGGAGTCCAGGGTGTACGGGGAGTCCCTCAGCGGGGGGCGGGCGGGAGGCGCAGATGGCAGAGGTGTTCCTGCGGCGGCTGAGCCGGTGGCAGGCGGAACAGCAGCGCGAGTCCGTGGCCAACCTCTATGTCGAGGCCTACCGGGGCATGGCCGGCGCCGAGTACAGCGACCGGCAGGGATTCCTGCGGCGCTTCGAACACGACGTGCAGCAGCCCGACTTCGACATGGTCGTCGCCGACTCGGCGGGCCTGGTCGGCTGCCTCTACGGCTACCGCGCCGCGCGGACCGGCGACTGGTGGGAGGGGTTCCGCGGCATCCTGCCCGCCGGGATCGAGGAACAGACCGCGTCCGGGCGGGTGTTCCTGCTCGGCGAACTCATGGTGGCGCCCGCCCAGCGCGGCGCGGGCATCGCGACCCGCCTGCGCACCCTGCTCCTCACCCGGCACACCGCCGATGTGGTCGTCGCCGTCATCAAACAGGACGACACCCAAGGGCGTGAGGTGCTGCGCGCCTGGGACTGGACCAAGCTCGGCGAGTTCGACCCCGCGAAGGAGGGGTGGCTACGACCGCCGTCGCCGTTGCCGTGAGGGGGCGGGCGGGGGTCCGGTCGGTGGACCCCCGGTCAGCGGTTCCCCTGGCGGCGGGACTGGGCCTTCTGCTGGAGGCCCCTGGTCTTCGCGGAGACTGACTCCACCGGGCGTCTGGCCTGCTTGGCACGGGCCTCCGCCGCGGCGTTCCTGGCCTGCTGGGACTGCTCTCGCGGGTTGTGGGACTGCTTGGCCATGATCGGCTCTCCTCCTCGCGTGGGAGCGGCGCTCGCTTCGGAACGTGCTCGCCTCGGAACGTGCTCGCCTCGGAACGTGCTCGCCTCGGAGCGGCATGCCCTCACCACTCTCCTCCGGGTGCGCGCGCCCGGCATCCGGAGGAGAGTCAGGCCTTGCTCGCCCGCAGGGAGTACATGAGGGGGACGCGGGGCCGGTCCGCGGGGAACCGGTGGGCGCCGTCGCGGAGTTCGAGTGCGCCGAAGCGGGCGAAGAGCGTGGTGTCGCGCTCGTGCAGGAAGTCGATGCGCAGCCCGGCGGCCGCGAGCGCGGAGACGACGTCACCGATGGGGTGCTGCCATTCGATGGTGCGGTTGTGCACGGTGGGGGTCGTGGTGTCCGCGTATCCGCCGGGTGCGTCGTCGATCCAGGCGTCGCGCGCGAAGTAGTCGTACGCGATCCGCGAACCCGTCTCGTCGTCCAGGATGTCGGCGAGCGGATGGAACTCGGAGAGGTACAGGAAGCCGCCGGGCGCAATGAGCGAGGCGACGGTCTCGGCCCAGCGCCGGATGTCGGGCAGCCAGCACAGGGCGCCCACGCCGGTGTAGACGATGTCGTACGAGGAGTCGGGCACCGCATCGGCCGCGTCGTACACGTCGGCGGTGACGAACGTGGCCTGCTCCGGGGTCAGGCCCAGCTCGGCGGCGAGTTCGCGGGCCGCTTCGACGGCGGGCTCGGAGAAGTCGAGGCCGACGACGCGGGCGGCGCCGTGCCGGGCCCAGGACAGGGTGTCGGCGCCGATGTGGCACTGCAGGTGCAGCAGGGACTTTCCGCGTACGTCGCCCACTTCCGCCAGCTCGAAGTCGCGCAGCGCGTCCTTGCCCGCCCGGAAGGCGTCGAGGTCGTAGTAGTCGCTCGCGAGGTGCAGGGGAACGCGCTCGTCCCAGCGTTTTCGGTTGGTCTCGCGCCAGTCGGCGGGCGTCGGGGAGTACATGGTCGAAAAGTTATCCACAGGCTGGGGACCCTCGCCAGCGGATTGTCGGGGGGTACGGGCACTATGGGGTCATGAGCGAGACGGGTGCCGAGAAGGCGACAGGGTCGGAGTCCATGCCGGACTGGGAGAAGCGGTTCAGGGCGCCGCGGGTGTCGCTGCCGGACTGGGCGGAGGACGCCCCGCAGCGCTCCCTGTTCGTGTCGAACGCGACGGGGACGTACGAGCTGTACGCCTGGGACAGGACGACCGGCACCCAGCGCCAGGTGACCGACCGGCCGAACGGCACGACGGACGGCGTCCTGTCGCCGGACGGCGAGTGGATCTGGTGGTTCAGCGACAAGGACGGCGACGAATTCGGCGTATGGCTGCGCCAGCCCTTCGGCGGCGGCCCCGACGAGCCCGCGGTGCCGGGCCTCGCGGCCTCGTATCCCGGGGGCCTCGCGCTCGGCAGGGACGGCAGGACGGCGGTCGTCGGCCGCTCCACCGACGAGGAGGGCTCGACGATCCATGTCGTACGCCCCGGTGCCGACGCCCCCGTCGAGGTGTACCGCCACCGTGAGTCGGCGGGCGTCGGCGACCTCTCGCACGACGGCACGCTGATCGCCGTCGAGCACACGGAGCACGGGGACGCGATGCACTCCGCGCTCCGCGTGATCGGGCCGGACGGCGCCACGGTCGCCGAGCTCGACGACACCAAGGGCGGCACGGTCGAGCTGGGCCTGGAGGTCCTCGGCTTCGCCCCGGTCGACGGGGACACGCGCCTCCTCGTCGGGCACCAGCGGCGGGGCCGCTGGGAGCCGATGGTGTGGGACGTCGCGTCGGGCGAGGAGACCGACCTCGTGCTCGGCCTGCCGGGCGACGTGAGCGCCGAGTGGTATCCGGACGGCTCCGCGCTCCTCGTGGCGCACGGCTTCGAGGCACGCGGCGAGCTGTTCCGCTACGACCTGGCTTCGCGGGAGCTGACGCGGATCGAGACGCCCGCGGGTTCGGTGTCGGGCGCGACGGCCCGCCCGGACGGGACCGTGGAGTACATGTGGTCGTCGGCGGCCGAGCCGCCGGTGGTCCGCTCGACGTCGGGCGGCGTCGTCCTCGACCCGCCCGGCATGAAGGCACCGAAGTCCGTCCCGGTGGAGGACGTGTGGGTGGAGGGCCCCGGCGGCCGCATCCACGCCCTCGTGCAGCGCCCCGCGGGCTCGTCGGGGCCGCTGCCCACGGTCTTCGAGGTGCACGGCGGCCCGACCTGGCACGACAGCGACTCCTTCGCGGCGGGCCCGGCGGCCTGGGTCGACCACGGGTACGCGGTGGTCCGGGTCAACTACCGCGGCTCGACGGGGTACGGCCGCGAGTGGACCGACGCCCTCAAGCACCGCGTCGGCCTCATCGAGCTGGAGGACATCGCGGCGGTGCGGGAGTGGGCGGTCGCCTCGGGCCTCGCGGACCCCGACAGGCTCGTCCTGGCCGGCGGTTCCTGGGGCGGCTATCTCACCCTCCTCGGCCTCGGCACCCAGCCGGACGCCTGGGCCCTCGGCCTCGCCGCGGTGCCCGTCGCGGACTATGTGACGGCGTACCACGACGAGATGGAGGCCCTCAAGGCCATGGACCGCACGCTGCTCGGCGGCACCCCGGAGGAGGTCCCCGAGCGCTTCGCGGCCTCGTCCCCCCTGACGTACGTCGACGACGTGAAGGCCCCGGTCTACATCTCGGCGGGGGTCAACGACCCGCGCTGCCCCATCCGCCAGGTCGAGAACTACGTGGACCGCCTCACGGCCCGGGGCGCCCCGCACGAGGTGTACCGCTACGACGCGGGGCACGGCTCTCTCGTCGTGGACGAGCGGATCAAGCAGGTGGCGCTCGAGCTGGACTTCACCGAGCGGCACTTGCCTCCGGCGGGGTGAGCGGTTCGGGTGCGGTCTGGACCGGTTCCGGCCGGTCCGGACCGGCCCGGGCCAGGTCAGGCCGGTTCGTACGCGCGGGCCGTGGGGGCTGGTCGCGCCCACGCGGCGGAGCCGCATATCGAAACAGCCCCGCGCCCCTTACCGGGGCCCGACCACCCCCCAGTCCAGTCCCTCCTCGGGGCCCCGTACCGTGGAAGGCGTGTACCGGTTTCTGCTGACGCCCCGATGGTGGGGGATCAACGTCTTCGTCGTGCTGGCCATCCCGTTCTGCATCTTCATGGGTTCGTGGCAGCTCGGCCGCTTCGAGGACCGCGTACAGGACCATGAGTCGGCGAAGAAGCAGGCCGCCGAGCAGAGCCGGGCGCACTCGGACCCGGCGAAGGGCGGGGCGCGGCCGCTGGAGTCGCTGCTGCCCGTCGACAAGAAGACGTCGGGCGAGCTGACCACGGCCACGGGGCGGTACGGCAAGCAACTGCTCGTACCGGACCGGGAGTTGGACGACAAGCGCGGCTTCTACGTACTGACCCTGCTGCGGACGGACAGCGGGAAGTCGCTGCCCGTGGTGCGCGGCTGGCTCCCCGGCGACGCGAGCGCCGCCAAGGCCCCGGCCGCGCCGAAGGGCGAGGTCACCGTGACCGGCGCCCTGCAGTCCTCCGAGAGCCCGGGGTCGAACGGCGTGAGCGCGGCGGGCGGACTGCCGCGGGGGCAGCTGGGCGCGATCAGCTCGGCGTCCCTGGTGAACCTGGTGCCGGACGAGATGTACGACGCGTGGATCACCCTCGACAAGGGCGACTCCGGCATGAAGGCCGTCCCCGCGACCGCGCCGAACGACACCGGCCTCGATCTGAAGGCCTTCCAGAACCTCGGCTACACCGGTGAGTGGTTCGTCTTCGCGGGCTTCGTGCTCTTCATGTGGTTCCGCCTGTTCCGCCGGGAGGCGGAGTTCGCGCGGGACGCACGGCTCGGGCTGGTTCCCGAGCAGGACGCCCCGCCCGCGGGCGAGACGGCGACCGCGACCCCTACGCAGCCCTGAGCACTCGCACGTAGTCCCGAGAAGCACTCCCACGTAGTCCCCAGAAGCACTCCCACGCAGCCCTGAGAAGACCGAGCCCTAAGAAGCGGGCAGCACCCCGGTCCGGTACACCGTCCCCGCGCACGCGTTCGGGATCGTCGCGCCCGCCGAAGGGGCGCCCGCCGCCGCCGTGAAGGCCACCACGACGCTGCCGTCCTGCACACCGCCGTCCTCGCGGCCCAGCTGCGGCTCCATGCCCGCGGGCGAGCCGCCGTCGGCGCCGCCGCCACCCTCCGTGGGGGTCGGCTCGGGCGAGGGGTCGCCGCCCTCCGCGGGGCACTCGGCGGACCGCACCCAGGCGAAGCGCACCTCGTACGCCGCGCCGGGCTGGAGCACCAGCTGGCCCGCCTCCTGTGCGGGGTCGGGCAGTCCGGCCGCCGCGTCGCCCGCGGTGTGGTCGAGGACGCCGACCTTCGCGGGGTCGGCCGCGCCCTGCGCCGTCACGGTGACGCCGCCCGCCGCGTCGATCGTGCAGCTGGTGTCGGAGGTGTTGGAGACCCGGAAGCTGCCGTACACCGCGCCGTTCTCGTCGGGTGTGCCCGCGCTGCCCGTGGCGCCGAGCTGGGTGGCGTCGCAGGTCGGCGAGGTGACGGCCTCGGAGGTGCTCGGGTCGGGCGAGCCCGTGCCGCCGCCGCCCGTGCCGCCCTTCCCCTTGCCGTCCTTCTTGTCCTTCTTGTCTTTCTTGTCCTTCGACTTGGACGAGCCGGGCTTCTTCCCCTCGCCCTTCGTGCTGCCGCCGGGATCCTTGCCCTGGCTCGAACCGCCCTGCGACTCCTGGCTGTTGCCCGCGATCGAGGGCCGGTCGTTCGAGTCGCCGTTGGAGTTGGTGACGTGCACCAGGGCGGGCACCGCGGTGCCGATGAAGAGGGCCGCGGCCGCGAGGCCGACGACGGCCTGGCGCTT
Source organism: Streptomyces sp. NPDC059002 (assembly GCF_042740435.1). Taxonomy (NCBI): domain Bacteria; kingdom Bacillati; phylum Actinomycetota; class Actinomycetes; order Kitasatosporales; family Streptomycetaceae; genus Streptomyces; species Streptomyces sp. NPDC059002. Next base: position 173,251 of record NZ_JBHYJI010000007.1, read on the forward strand.
GCGGGCCCTGCGGGCCGGTACCGCGTGCCGCAGGTGTTCGAGGGCGCGGTCGGCGGGCTCGATGTCCTCGACGGCCTGCCGCATCATGCGCCGCAGCGCGAGCTCGTCGGCGCCGAACCCGTCCGGCGCGGGCGAGCCGGGCCCCTCCTTCGCGGAGCCGGCCCCGGCCGTCTCGGAGCTGAGCCGCTCGGGCCCGTCGTCGGCGCCGTGATTCACGTTCCCGTTCCTGCCATGCCGTTCGTGCCCGCCCTGCTCGTCACGCCTGCGCTCACTCATGCCGGTGCCTCCATGGCAACCCGGAGGGCCGCGATGCCGCGCGAGCCGTACGCCTTGACCGAGCCGAGGGATATGCCCAGGGTCTCGGCGACCTGCGCCTCGGTCATGTCGGCGAAGTACCGCAGCACGAGGACCTCGCGCTGGCGCCGCTGGAGACCGCGCATCGCCTTGATCAGCTCGTCGCGCTCCAGCTGGTCGTACGCCCCCTCCTCCGCGCTCGCCATGTCGGGCATCGGCTTGGAGAGCAGCTTGAGGCCGAGGATGCGGCGCCGCAGCGCGGACCGCGAGAGGTTCACGACGGTCTGGCGCAGATAGGCCAGCGTCTTCTCGGGGTCCCGCACCCGCTTGCGCGCCGAGTGGACCCGGATGAAGGCCTCCTGGACGACGTCCTCGCAGGACGCCGTGTCGTCCAGGAGCAGCGCGGCGAGGCCGAGCAGCGACCTGTAGTGGGCGCGGTAGGTCTCGGTGAGGTGGTCGACTGTGGTGCCCGCTGTCATCGTCTCGTCAGCGCCCTCGCGCTGCGCCGGGATGCGGGCGGGCCGCGCTGCGGGCATGGGGGCGATCACCGGCATGCCGCCGGGCGCGCGGGGACGGCGAGGGGGACGCAGTGCCGCCGCGCCTCTCGCCTGTACCGCTGTGAAGTCGAGTACCTCTGCCACGCCTGTTGGACACGCTTCCCCCCGTCAGGGTTGTACGCGTCCGGCATCGCGTTTGCGGCATGCTGCGTGGGCACCGTTCCTGACGATGCATCAAATGCCCCCATGCGTACCAGCTCTTCCCCTATGCCCCATATTTTGTTGCGGCTCTCGGGCCACCCCTGAAGGCGACCGCTAAAGACGCCCCCCACCCCGGCACCGGTTGCAGTGATCGGACACGAAATCTTCGGACGCGGAGATGATCCAGTTCAAGCGGTCCAGACCATCAAGTTGGACACAGAACTTACACAGATCCCACAACGGACTCCGCGCTCGGGGGCACACCCCGCACATCCCGGCGGATCACGCCGACGCGTCCTCGCGGATCACGCCGACGCGTCCTCGCGGATCCCGCCGACGCGTCCTCGCGGATCCCGCCGCGTCCCCGCGGTCAGGCCGTGAGCTCCGCGGCCACCAGCTCGGCGATCTGCGCGGTGTTCAGCGCGGCCCCCTTGCGCAGGTTGTCCCCGCACACGAAGAGTTCGAGGGCCGTCGGATCGTCGAGCGCCCTGCGGACGCGCCCCACCCAGGTCGGATCCGTGCCCACGACGTCGGCGGGCGTGGGGAACTCCCCCGCGGCCGGATTGTCGAAGAGCACGACGCCGGGCGCGGTGGCGAGGATCTCGCGCGCGCGGTCGACGGTGACCTCGTCCTCGAACCGTGCGTGGACGGTGAGGGAGTGCGTGGTGACGACGGGCACCCGCACACAGGTCGCCGCGACCCGCAGCCCGGGCAGGCCCAGGATCTTGCGCGACTCGTCGCGCACCTTCATCTCCTCGGACGACCAGCCGTCGTCCTTCAGGGACCCGGCCCACGGCACGACGTTGAGCGCCACGGGCTCCGGGAAGGGCCCGGTGTCGTCCCCCACGGCCCGGCGCACGTCACCCGGGCTCGTGCCCAGTTCGCTGCCCGCGACCAGTTGCAGTTGCCGCCGCAACGTGTCGACGCCGTCGCGGCCCGCCCCGCTCACCGCCTGGTACGAGGAGACGATCAGCTCGCGCAGGCCGAACTCGGCGTGCAGCGCGCCGATGGCGACGATCATCGAAAGGGTCGTGCAGTTCGGGTTGGCGACGATGCCCCGCGGCCGCACGCGCGCGGCGTGCGGATTGACCTCGGGCACCACGAGCGGCACGTCCGGGTCCATCCGGAAGGCCGCGGAGTTGTCGACCACGACGACGCCCTTGGCGGCGGCGACGGGCGCCCACTGCGCGGCGACCTCGTCGGGGACGTCGAACATCGCGATGTCGACCCCGTCGAAGACCTCCTCGCCGAGCGCGAGGACCTCGACCTCCGCACCGCGCACGGCCAGCTTCCTGCCGGCCGAGCGCGGTGAGGCCACGAGTCGGATCTCGCCCCAGATGTCGGCGTGCTGCGACAGGATCTGGAGCATGACCGTGCCGACGGCCCCGGTCGCTCCGACGACCGCGAGCGTCGGCTTGCGGCTCATCGCCCGGTGCCTCCATAGACCACGGCTTCGTCCGTGTCGGAGTCGAGCCCGAAGGCGGTGTGCACGGCACGCACGGCCTCGGTGACGTCGTCGGCGCGCGTGACGACCGAGATACGGATCTCCGAGGTCGAGATCAGCTCGATGTTCACGCCCGAGTCGCTGAGCGCCTCGAAGAAGGTCGCGGTGACGCCCGGGTTGGTCTTCATGCCGGCGCCGACGAGCGAGATCTTGGCGATCTGGTCGTCGTAGCGCAGCGAGTCGAAGCCGACGGTCTGCCGGGTCTTCTCCAGGGCGTCGATGGCCTTGCGGCCCTCGGCCTTGGGCAGCGTGAACGAGATGTCGGTGAGCCCGGTGGCCGCGGCCGACACGTTCTGCACGACCATGTCGATGTTGACCTCGGCGTCGGCGATGGCGCGGAAGATCGCCGCGGCCTCGCCCGGCTTGTCCGGCACCCCGACGACCGTGATCTTGGCCTCGGAGGTGTCGTGCGCGACACCGGAGATGATGGCCTGCTCCACCTTGCGGTCCCCTTGCGGTTCGTTGCTGACCCACGTGCCCTGCAGCCCGCTGAAGGACGACCGCACATGGATCGGGATGTTGTAACGGCGGGCGTACTCCACGCAGCGGTGGAGCAGCACCTTGGAGCCGGAACTCGCGAGCTCCAGCATGTCCTCGAAGCTGATCCAGTCGATCTTGCGAGCCTTCTTCACCACGCGCGGGTCGGCGGTGAAGACGCCGTCCACGTCGGTGTAGATCTCGCACACCTCGGCGTCGAGGGCCGCGGCGAGCGCGACGGCGGTCGTGTCCGACCCGCCGCGCCCGAGCGTGGTGATGTTCTTGCCCTCCTGGCTGACGCCCTGGAACCCGGCGACGATGGCGATGTTGCCCTCGTCGATCGAGGCCCGGATGCGCCCGGGGGTGACATCGATGATCCGCGCTTTGTTGTGGACGGAGTCGGTGATGACACCGGCCTGGCTGCCCGTGAACGACTGGGCCTCGTGGCCCAGGTTTTTGATCGCCATGGCGAGCAGTGCCATGGAGATCCGCTCACCAGCGGTCAGCAGCATGTCGAATTCGCGCCCGGCAGGGATCGGTGAAACCTGCCCGGCAAGATCGATCAACTCATCCGTCGTGTCACCCATGGCGGACACCACGACAACGACCTGATGGCCGTTCTTCTTGGCGTCGACAATCCTCTTGGCGACCCGCTTGATGCCCTCGGCATCGGCTACGGAGGAGCCTCCGTACTTCTGCACGACAAGGCTCACGTGCGCTCCTCGCTCAATCCGTTGTGCGGTCGGCTCAGTCTAACGAGCGGCCGAAATTCGCCTCGGCGATATCGCATCGTGAGATGTCCCGCTCACGAGTCGATCATCGCGGGCATACGAACCCGCTGCTCGGGTCGTACGTTCCGGCCGCTCCGACGGGTCACATGCCCGCTACGGAGCGAGGCACTCCGGAAAGTGGGGTGGGTCACAGAAGCACGCTGGCGGCTACTTCACCGTCCGCAGACCGAGCGGGCCCGCGATCTCCTGGGCCATCACCTTGCCCGCTTCCTCCGCGAGGGCGTCCTCCGTGAGGTCCTCGTCCGTGTCGAGGCCGTCGAGGTCGTCGAGGGGCTGGTTCAGGCGGACGTGGGCCACCAGGGACTGGAGGGCGCGCAGGGCGCCGGACGCGGTGGAGCCCCAGTTCGAGAAGTACGAGAACTGCCACCACCACAGGGCCTCGGTGGTGCGGCCCGCGCGGTAGTGGGCCAGGCCGTGGGTGAGGTCGGCGACGACGTCCGCCAGGTCGTCCGAGATGCGGCAGGCGACCGGGGCCTTGCGGGGCTCGTACGGGTCGAAGACCTCGGAGTACACGTCGATGGGGTCGAGGAGCGTCGCGAGGCGTTCGCGGAGGTCGTCGACGTCCTGCTCCGGGCCGAGGTCCGGTTCGTAGCGCTCCTCGGGGACGATGTCCTCGTGGGCTCCCAAACGGCCGCCGGCCAGCAGGAGTTGGGAGACCTCCAGGAGCAGGAAGGGGACGGCCGAGTCCGGCTCGTCGCCCTTCGCGACCTCCTTGACCGAGACGATGAAGCTCTCGACCTGGTCGGAGATCTGTACCGCGAAGTCGTCCGGGTTGTCGGTCACGGCGTTCAGCGTGGCGTCAGACATCTAGGAGTCGTCTCCCCTCGAAGGCGCGGCCCAGGGTGACCTCGTCCGCGTATTCCAGATCTCCCCCGACAGGGAGCCCGCTGGCCAGGCGGGTGACCTTCAGGCCCATGGGCTTGATCATGCGGGCGAGGTACGTCGCCGTGGCCTCGCCCTCCAGGTTCGGATCGGTGGCCAGGATCAGCTCCGTGACCGTGCCGTCCGCGAGGCGCGCCAGGAGTTCCCTTATCCGCAGATCGTCGGGGCCCACACCCTCGATGGGGCTGATCGCGCCGCCCAGGACGTGGTACTTCCCCCGGAACTCGCGGGTCCGCTCGATCGCGACGACGTCCTTCGGCTCCTCGACCACGCAGATCACCGAGGGGTCGCGGCGCGGGTCGCGGCAGATGTTGCAGAGCTCTTCCTGCGCGACGTTCCCGCAGGTCGCGCAGAAGCGGACCTTGTCCTTCACTTCGAGCAGGGCGTGCGCGAGCCTGCGCACGTCCGTGGGCTCCGCCTGAAGGATGTGGAAGGCGATCCGCTGCGCGCTCTTGGGACCGACGCCGGGCAGCCTGCCCAGCTCGTCGATGAGGTCCTGGACCACGCCTTCGTACAACGGAACGCCTCTCTGGGGGTACTGGGTCTTGCCTGGTACGTACGGTAGTTGGCCCGGTGGCTTCTTAGAAGGGAAGACCCGGGATGCCGCCGCCGCCCAGGCCCTGCGCGAGCGGGCCCAGCTTCTGCTGCTGGAGCGCCTGCGCGTTCTCGTTGGCCGCCTGGACCGCGGCCACGACCAGGTCCGCCAGCGTCTCGGTGTCCTCCGGGTCGACCGCCTTGGGGTCGATCACCAGGCCGCGCAGCTCGCCGGAGCCGGTGACCGTCGCCTTGACGAGGCCGCCGCCCGCCTGTCCGTCGACCTCGGTGCGCGCCAGTTCCTCCTGCGCGTTCGCGAGGTCCTGCTGCATCTTCTGGGCCTGCTGGAGCAGCTGCTGCATATTGGGCTGGCCACCACCGGGGATCACGATCAGCTCCTGGTTTCTCACGGGTACGAAGGGCGGGGTTTCCGCCTGGAATGAGCCTACGTGGTCGGGGGCCCCCTCGCCCCAGCACTCTTTCGAGTGAGATCGAGGGCCTTCCTATACCTGATCAAGCAGCTCTTCCGGGCGGAAAAGCCGCGAAAGCGAGCTCATGGCCACCCATTGGGCGGTAGGAATGGGTGCTGCGCACCATCAGCACCAGTCGTTACGCAGAGCCGTCGCAGAGCCGTCGAGCAGTGCCGTCGAAGAGCTTCGAAGAGGTAGAGGGAGTGCCGGGTGAGCCAGCCGGAGATGCAGCCCGAGGGGGTGCCCCACGAAGGGCAGGGTGCGGGCGCGCAGCGGGGAGTCCCGGACGCGGCGAAGGACGCGGCGAAGGACGCGCGCGACGCCAAGGGCGCGCGCATCGGCGACCTCACCGGGCGGGCCTTCCCGCTCGGTGACTGGGGCGAGCCCGCCGAGCGGCTCGACGAGCTGTACCGGTGGGTGGAGCGGGGCGCCCTGAACACCGCCGAGTGGTACCTCGCCGACCGCGGCTGGAAGCGGCGCGGGGCCAGGCTGCTGCGGGCCGGGGCCGCGCTGGGCGCCGTGGGCGCGGGGGTGCTGCCGCTGCTCGACCTCGCGGGCGCCGCGGGCTCCGTCGCCACCTGGGGGTTCGTGGCGCTGCTCGGCGGGGTCGCGTGCGTGGGGTGCGACCGGTTCTTCGGGCTCACGTCCGGGTGGATGCGGGACGTGGCGACGGCGCAGGCCGTGCAGCGGCGCCTTCAGGTGCTCCAGTTCGACTGGGCGTCGGAGAGCGTACGGGAGGTGCTCGGGCCCACGGAGGGCACGGCGGGCGAGGCGGCCGAGCGGTGCCTCGGGGTGCTGCGGAAGTTCTCCGAGGACGTGACGGAGCTGGTGCGCTCGGAGACCACGGACTGGATGGTGGAGTTCCGCTCCGGTCCCGTGCCGCTGGTCATGCAGGCGATGGTGCCGGGGGCCTCCCGTGGGGAGGCCCCCGCTCCCCCCGGACGGTTCGCGATGCCGCCGGGGGCCCGGCCCAATATGCCTCGGCAGCGCCCGCCTGAGCCCAGGTGAGGCGCCCTTGAGCGGGGACGGTGCTGAGGTCATCGCCGGCTGCGCCGAGCTCGTCCTCAAACGCCGGACGGGCTGGATTTCTCAGCTGTAGATGATCATCGAGCCCTGCGCCAAGCTCCTCGTCGTCGCCGCGTGCAGGCCCAGCCAGACGTGGCGTTCCCTCGCGAAGGGGCTTTCGTCCGGCGGGGCGGGGGCCGCCGGTTCCTCCAGGGATGTGGGTGCCGCCGGCGGGGTCGGGGCCAGGGGCGGGTTCGACGGGTCTATGCCGATGGACGGGGCCACGAACTCCAGCTCGCGCAGGAGCGCCTGGGCCGAGCCCAGGGGGCCGCCGCCCGCGAGGAGTTCGTCGTTGGACAGCGGTGCGGGGAAGTCCACGGGGACGTACGCGCCCGCGTGGTCGTAGTGCCAGACCAGGTGCGACTGCTGGGCCGTCGCGTCGAACATCTCCAGGAGCTGTTCGTAGTCGCCGCCCAGTTCGTCGACCGGTGTGACCTCCAGGCCGCAGATCCGCAGCAGGTAGGCGCGGCGCAGGAAGTGCAGCGCGTCGTAGTCGAAACCGGCGACCGGTGCGACGTCGCCGGACAGGCCCGGCATGTAGGAGAAGACGGGGACCGAGGGGAGCCCGGCCGCGTGCAGCGCCTTGTCGTAGGCGGCGATCTCTTCCGCGAAGGGGTTGTCGGGGCTGTGGCACAACACATCGACGAGCGGGACCAGCCACAGGTCGCAGGCCAAGAAGGACTCCTCAAGTCGGCTCGGTTCGGGACCGTCGCGGCGGCCGGGACCGCCGGGCCGGTCAGGACGTCGGACGTCGTGCGTTGCCTCGCGTGCAGGCAGCGTAGTCGGGCGGCGGGCCGGTCAGGACCCCTCGTGCAGATCCCAGACCCATACCCCGCCTACCCACTTTCCAGGGCGGCCAAGGAGCGCGTCCACGGTCGCGCGCAGTTCCCTGTCGTGCTCCTGCGGCGCGAGGACCAGGAGGCCCGCCTTCCAGTACGTCAGGTCCTCGCGGGCCTCGGCCTGCCAGGCGGGCGTGATCTTCGGGACGCGGCCGACCTCGCGGACCTGGCGCAGCAGGTTCGAGGTGTTGCGCGGCGCGGGTCCGTAGATGCCGACGCGGTCCGGGCCCCAGGGGCCGTTGAAGTAGCCGCCGGGCAGCCGGAAGCCCAGGTCCGCGGTGGTCTGCCAGTGCAGGCCCTCGGCGTTGGCGGGGTCGGGGACCGGCACCGGGACGAGGGTCTCGTCCGGGCCGAGGTGGTGGCGCCAGGTGCCGTCCGCGATGAACGGCGGCACCTCGATGCGGTCCACGGCCGTCAGGGGCGCGGGCGCGATCGGAAGCAGCGCGAGGGCGAAGGCCGCGATGCCGAGGCGGCGGCCCCGCCACCGGGAGGCGAGCAGTCGCGCGAGCGCCAGCGCGAGGAGCATGCCGAGCGCCGGGGCGCACACCATCGCGACCCGTGATTCGATCACCGACTCGAAGAGCGGCCGGTCGGCGAGCGCGGCCCAGGGGCCCGGCAGCACGATGCCGGTGAGCGGGATGCGGAACTTCGGGCCGAGGGAGAGCAGCGCCGCCGCGCACACCGTGAACGCCAGCGCCTTGACGACCGCGCGCTCCCAGAGGCGTACGACGATCGCGAAGGCGAGCGCCACCAGGGGCCAGCCGTAGAAGGCGTTCTGCTCGGTGGGGTTCATGGAGAGGTTCGCCGCACTCTCCTTGCCGCCCGCGAGGGAGCGTTCGGCGAAGGAGATCAGGGCGAGCGGGCTGTTGCCCGCGTTGTCGCCGTGCAGGACGCTCTTGTAGCTCTGCGGGCCGAAGAACTGCCACCACAGCGGGAACGCGACGAGCGGGACGGTCACGGCGAGGGCGATCCCGATGCCCCGGGCCAGCGGCCGCCACGCCTCGCGCGCCACGTCGGGGCGCGCCACCGCGTAGGCGACGGCGAAGAGCAGCATGCCGACGGCGGCGAGCAGCAGCGGCTCCTCGCCGAGGAAGATCTGGTACGTCGCGAAGAGGCCGAGCAGGATCCCGTCGCGTACGACGCGGGTGCCCTCGCAGAGCCGCAGCGCCCTCTCGATGATCGGCGGGATCATGAAAAGGACGATGAAGTTCGGGTGGGCGTTCGCGTGGCTGACCATCGGGGGCGCGAAGGCGGCGAGGGCCGCGCCGACGGCGGCCGCGCCCCGGTGCCGTACGAGCCGCCTGCGGATCAGCCGGTACCAGGCGACGGCGGTGAGGGCGAGGCCCCCGGTCATCGCCACATTCAGGGCGACCGCGGGGCCGAGGAGCCAGGTCACCGGGGCGAGCGGGACGGAGAGGCCGAGCATGACCGTGTTGGCCATGAGGTTCACGCCGTCGGGGAAGTTCTGGAGGGTGGTGAAGAGCGGGTTGTGGAGGTGGCGGACGTTGTCGGCCGTCACCGCGAAGAACCACTCCCACTGGTTCTGGTCCTGCATCGAGTCGGGGATGTAGCGCCCGCCGGGATCCACCCAGCGGCCCGAGTAGAGGAAGCAGGACAGGGCCAGGAAGAGCCCCTCGACGAGCAGGTCGGCGCGGCGGACGGTGCGCATCTTCAGGACGGTCAGCTCGGCCAGGACGCGCACGTAGTCGAGGGGCCTGACCTTCGATCCCTCCTGGTGGGACCAGCGCACGGGCACCTCGGCGACGGGCCAGCCCGACCGCCGGAAGTACTGCAGTATCTCGACGTCGATGCCCCAGCCGTGCAGCCTGGACGCGGCGAACGCCGCACGCGCCCGGTCGCCGTCGAACAGCTTGAAACCGCACTGGGTGTCGCGGATGCCGGGGACGGCGACCGCGCGTATGAGGAAGTTGCCGGTACGTCCGAGGAGCTCGCGCAGGCGGTGCTGGCGGGCGCCGATGGTGGCGCCGGGTCTGGCGCGCGAGCCGATCGCGGCCGCGTGCCCCTCGGCGAGCGCCTTGGCGAGGTCGTCGAGCTCCTCGATGGGGGCGGCGAGATCGGCGTCGGTGACCAGGACGCGGCGGCCGTACGAGGCGAGGACGCCGAGGCGCAGGGCGTGGCCCTTGCCGCGGTTGCGGTCGCCCGCGACGAGATGGACGCGGGGGTCGGCGGCGGCCGCCTCCGCCGCTATCTCCGCCGTACGGTCGGTCGAGCCGTCGTCCACGACGATCAGCTCCCACTCGCCGTGGTCCGACGACTCCAGGTGGTCCGTGATCGCGGCAAGGGTGGGGCCGAGGCGCCGCTCCTCGTTGTACGCGGGGACGACGACCGTCAGATCCACGCTCATTCAGCGGCCAGTCGCTCGATGAGGTCGAGGGAGTGCGCGTTGTACTCCACGACGATCTCGTGGGCGGCCAGCGGATCGCGGCGCACCAGGGCGTCCACCAGCTCGGTGTGCCGGGACCAGAGTCTGCCGCGCAGGTCACCGCCGTTGCGGTCGCTCTCGCGGCGCAGATGCGTGACCGCGCAGACCCAGGACTTCACCCGGAGCCTGTGCAGGAAGTCCGAGAGGTAGGGGTTGCCGAAGAGGGCGCTCAGCTCGCGCCAGAAACGCAGGTCGTAGCCGATCAGTACGTTCAGGTCCCCCGCGCAGGCCGCGCGCGCCGCCTCCTCGCCGCGGCGGCGTACGGAGATGAGGGCGTCGCCGGCGTCGGGCCTGGCCTCGCCGTTCGCCACCAGCTCCCGGAAGATGCCGTCCGAGACGAGACTGCGGGCCTCCAGCATGCCGCGGTAGTCGTCCAGGGTGTGCTCGTGGACGCGGAAGCCGCGGTGCTGGTCGGCGTCCAGGAGGCCCTGCGCGGTGAGGTTCACCAGGGCCTCGCGGACGGGGGTCGCGGAGACGCCGTACTGCTCGGCGATCTCCTTGACCGTGAACTCCTGGCCCGGCTCGAGTCTCCCCGCGAGGATCTCGTCGCGGAGTGCGTCGGCGATCTGCTGGCGCAGAGTGCTGCGGATGACGGCGGGGCCGTCGGGACCGGGCATGGTGGTGGGCCTCCCCCGCGGAGTCTGGCGTGGTCGCCTGCGTGGTCGTGTTGCTGTCGTCTTGCTTACGAGCACGTCAGACTACGTCGTCCAGGTTCCGCGGGGTCCTTGCCTCCTTCACAGCTGGTCTGCACCGGGGGTTGTGCCCACCCTTCCCCAAGCTCTCGGCTTCGCTCGAGCAGGGGAGACCCCACTCGCCCTGCGGCACGCCTGCCCACAACGGGGCGACGGGCTACGCCGTGTGCTCGTCCGCCACCGTCAGCGCCGCGTCCAGGGCCGCCAGGCCCTCCTTTGCCTCTGCCTCCGTGATGTTGCACGGGGGGACGACGTGGGTGCGGTTCATGTTGATGAAGGGCCAGATGCCGTTGTTCTTGGCGGCCGCGCCGAAGGCGGCCATGGGGGCGTTGGCCTCGCCGGTGGCGTTGTAGGGGACGAGCGGCTCGCGGGTCTCCCGGTTCTTCACGAGTTCGAGCGCCCAGAACATGCCGACGCCGCGCACCTCGCCGACCGAGGGGTGGCGGGCGGCGAGTTCGCGCAGGCCGGGCTCGATGACCTGGGCGCCGAGGTGCGCCGCGTGGTCGACGATGCCCTCCTCCGCCATGACGTTGATCGTGGCGACGGCCGCGGCGCAGGCCAGCGGGTGGCCGGAGTAGGTGAGGCCGCCCGGGTAGGGGCGCTTGGCGAAGGTCTCGGCGATCTTCCCGGAGATGGCGACGCCGCCGAGCGGCACGTAACCGGAGTTCACGCCCTTGGCGAAGGTCATCAGGTCGGGCGTGACGTCGAAGAGGTCGGCGGCGAACCACTCGCCGGTGCGGCCGAACCCGGCCATGACCTCGTCGAGGACGAAGACGATGCCGTACTTGTCGCACAGCGCGCGGACGCCCGCGAGGTAGCCGGGCGGCGGGGTCATGATGCCCGCGGTGCCGGGGATCGTCTCCAGGATGATCGCGGCGACGGTCGCCGCGCCCTCGTAGACGATGGTGTCCTCAAGGTGCTGGAGCGCGCGCTCGCACTCCTGCGCCTCCGTCTCCGCGTAGAAGCGGGAGCGGTACAGGAACGGCGCCCAGAAGCGGGCGACGCCCGCCGAGCCGGTGTCGGAGGCCCAACGGCGCGGGTCGCCGGTGAGGTTGATGGCCTGCTGGGTGCCGCCGTGGTACGAGCGGTAGGCGGCGAGCACCTTCGGCCGGCCCGTGTGCAGACGGGCCATGCGGATGGCGTGCTCGACGGCGTCGGCGCCGGCGTTCGTGAAGAAGATCTTGTCCAGGTCGCCCGGGGTCCGCTCGGCGATGAGGCGTGCGGCCTCGGAGCGGGCCTCGACGGCGAAGGCGGGCGCGAACGTCGTCATCGTCGCCGCCTGCTCCTGGATCGCGGCGACGACCTTCGGGTGCTGGTACCCGATGTTGGTGTAGACGAGGCCGCTGGTGAAGTCGAGGTAGCGGTTCCCGTCGTAGTCCCAGAAGTACGAGCCTTCGGCACCGGCGACGGCGAGCGGGTCGATGAGTTCCTGGGCGGACCAGGAGTGGAAGACGTGTGCGCGGTCCGCGGCCTTCACGGCGGCGCCGACCTGCGGATTCGGCTGAGGGGTCATGGGGCCGAGGGTAAATGTCCGCGGAGTGGACACGACATGGGCGTCCTGTCTGGCGTGGGGGGCGGAACCCGACAATGTGTCGTGCGACGGGCTTGAGCGGGGATTGTTGTGCGGCCCCACGGGGCTGGTGTTCTTGCGCAGTTCCCCGCGCCCCTGGCGGAGCCGTGGCTCAGTCGTCGTCTGTGTCCGGGACCACCTTTGCCCGGGGGCCCTTGGGGGTGCAGTGGAGTTCGTAGGGGAGGTCTTCCTGTTCGTCGTCGTCGCTGGGCTCGGCTTCGAGGCGGGCCACTGCCGCGGGGCCGCGTTCGACGTCGTCGTCGATGTGGAAGCCGTCGGCGGGGCTCCAGGAGATGAGGCGGATGGTGCCGTCGGGGCGGCACTCGACGGTTGCGGAGCCACCGGTGAAGCGGACCGTGGAGCGCTCGGCGGAGGGTGAGGGCTTGGTGGTCGGCCGGTCGGGAGGAGACTCGGTGGACTTCCCTGAGGGGGACTCCGATGCCGCTCTGGCCAGCGCCCTGCGTACCGCGTCCTCGTCCAGGGGGCTGCTGTGCGCCGCGTCCCCCCGGCTGTCCGAACCGGCCAACTGCCAGGCGCCAAGCGCCCCTGCGGCCGTGCCCACGGCCACCCAGGCCGCCGTGACGACGGCGCTCCGCCACTTCCTCATCCCGCCACTGTGCCGCATCGTTTCCTAACGTCCGGTTAAGCCCCCACAAAGGCCCGCTTCCCGTCCCTGACTACGGTGGTTGTATGGCACATCTTCTCGTCGTCGAGGACGATCCCCAGCTCCGCGGCGCGCTGGTGCGGGCGCTGCGCGACAAGGGCCACGCGGTGGCGACCGCGCCGAACGGCATGGCGGGCCTGGACGCGGCGGTGACCAGCAGGCCCGACCTGGTCGTCCTCGACCTGGGCCTGCCGGACGTCGACGGGGCCCAGGTCCTGCGCATGCTGCGTGCGGTGAGCGACGTGCCGGTCATCGTGGCGACGGCCCGCGACGACGAACCGGAGATGGTCACGGTCCTGGAGTCGGGGGCCGACGACTACATCGTCAAGCCGTTCGGCGCGGCCCAGCTGGACGCCAGGATCAAGGCGGTGCTCCGTCGCCTGGGGGTGTCGGAGACCGAGGAGCCGCTGCGGGTGGGCGAGCTCTCCATCGATCCGACCTCCCGCGAGGTGACCCTCGACCGCGCTCCCCTCGACCTCACCCCGCGGGAGTTCGACCTGCTCGCCTATCTGGCACGCCACCCCGGCCAGGTGATCTCACGGCGCGAACTCCTCGCCGAGGTCTGGCAGCAGCCCCTGGGCGGCGCCGACAAAACGGTCGACGTCCATCTCTCCTGGCTCCGCCGCAAGTTGGGCGAGACGGCCCAGGCGCCCCGCTATCTGCACACGGTCCGCACGGTCGGCGTGAAGCTGACGGCTCCCGACGGCACGAACGCGAGCGCGGACGCGGAGGACGAGCGCTGATGCGCCGCAGTCTTCTCCTCCTGACCGCGGCGACCACGGCGCTGGTCCTCACCGCCCTCCTCGTCCCCCTCACCCTCCTCACCCGCACCCACGCCGCCGACCGGGCCACGGCCGAGGCGACCGCACGGGCCCAGTGGGTCGCCCACGCGATCGGCCCTGCCCTGGCCACCGGCACCGAGCGGGAGACCGCCGAGCAGACGGTGGAGAGCGTCAACGGCAAGGATCTGCCCACGACTTCGCTGATCCTCGCCGACGACACCGTCATCGGCCTGCCGGGACATCAGGCGCGCACGCCCCTCACCGACGCCGTCCGGCTGGCCCGTACGGGGCGGGCCTTCACCTATGAGCCGAAGTCCGGCGGACGTCTGGTCCTGGTTCCCGTGCAGGGCGCGAAGGACGGCACGGCGGTGGTCCAAGTGACGCTGACCGAGCAGCAGTTGTACGCGGGGACGCTGACCCCGTGGCTGGTTCTCGCCGGTATCGGGGTGGGCCTCGTCCTCCTGGGCCTGCTCCTCGCCGACCGCCTGGGCGCCCGGCTCGTCGGCGCGACCCGTCGCCTCGCCCGCACCGCCGACCGTCTCGCGGCGGGCGATCTGACGGCCCGGGCCACCCCGGAGGGCCCGCCCGAACTCCGCCTGGTGGCGGGCGAACTGAACCGGCTCGCCGCCCGCATCGACGAACTCCTCACCGCGGAGCGGGAGAACGCCGCGGACCTGGCCCACCGGCTGCGCACCCCGGTCGCCGCGCTGCGCCTGGACGCGGAGACCCTCCGCGACGAGGACGAGGCCCGCCGCATCGCCGCGGACGTCACGGCGCTCGAGCACAGCGTGGACGACGTGATCCGCAAGGCGCGGCGTCCGCTGCGGGACGCGCCCCGGGCGGATCTGGCGGCGGTGGCGCGCGCCCGTATGGCGTTCTGGCAGCCGCTGGCGGAGGACCAGAACCGTACGACGGGAACGGACACCCCCGAGGGCGAGGCGCCCGTCCCCGTCCCGGTTCCCTCCGACGAACTGGCCGCCGCCCTGGACGCCTTGATCGGCAACGTCCTGGACCACACCCCTCAGGGCACGCCCTTCCACGTCACGGTCCGCGCCCTGCCCGAGGGCGGCGCCGAACTCACGGTCACCGACGAGGGGCCCGGCTTCCCGGACACGACGGCACCGGCCCGCGGCACGAGCGGCGCGGGCTCCACGGGCCTGGGCCTGGACATCGCACGCCGGACGGCGGAGGACGCGGCGGGACGGTTCGAGGCCACGGGCTCCGCCGACGGCGTCCGGGTCACCCTGACGTTCCCGCCCGTGGAAACGCGGTCCGCACCGCCCGGGCCCACTTGTTGATGCCCAGCTCGGGCCGCACGGCCGCGTAACCGCCGCAGTACTTCGTGAAGTCCGCGGCCCGCACCCCGTACCGGTGGAGCACCCGGTCGGCCTCGGTGAGGTGCCCCTTGGTCTTGGTCTCCACGAGGACGAGCCCGCTGTCGGCGGCGGCGCTGCGCCCCGTCACGGTGTCGCGCACGACGAGCCCCGCGTCGCACGTGATGCGCTGCCCGTCGGCGACGAAGGTCGCGCGCTGGTAGTCGGTGACCAGCGAGGTGACGAGCCCGTCGGGCGCGTCCACGCCGTACGACCCGCGCAGCACTCCGGAGAGGAAGCCGCGCCGGGCGCCGTCGAGGACGTGGTCGTCGCCTTCGAGCCGCTGACGGTGCTTGACCGTCTCGCCGCGCCCGCTCTTGAGCTTGATCTCGAACTGCCGCTCGCCGCTGTCCTGGTAGACGCGCTCCCGGATCCGGTAGCGGAGCCTGCGCCCCTGCCGGTGGTCGTGGAAGGTCACGAGTTCAGGGGTGTCGTAGTACGTCGAGTGGTACCGGAACCACCTCTTCCCCCCGATGCTGAGCGCCCGGAAGGGGCCGCCCCGGCGCCGGGGGTCGGTGAGGAGCGCCGCGAGATCCTCGAAGATCTCGACGGGCACGAGATAGCTGTTGTCGTAGCGGGCGAGCAGTTCCGCCCTGGCGTTCACCTCGTCAAGCGCGATGGGGTGCGCGGCGAGCGCGGCGCGGCCGATGGCGCGTACGGCGGGGTTCACACGGTCTCCTTCGGGTGGCTGGGGGCGATCGTGCGGGACCGGGTCGTGCGTCGTCGTGGTTGCTCCGACGTGCGTCGAGCTGTCATACGTACGAACTCCCCGGGCCGTACGGAAGGTTCCGGTTGCCGGAATCGAACTTCCAGGACCATGAGATCGCGCACGTAGTCGACCTCCTGGACGGTCCAGCCGAGCGGCTCACCGAGACGCCGCGCCAACTCGGCCCGCAGCGCCGTCTCTTCGCGGTAGACGGCGTCCAGCGTGACGACGGCACGCCGGTCGTGCGCGAACAGGCGGGGGTGGTCGGCGCCGTACATCACAAGCAGCAGGACGGCGGCGAGTCCGGCGGCGATGGGCAGGTCGAGCGCGGGAAGTCCGCAGAGCAGGCCGAGCACCAGGGTGATGAAGTAGTAGGCGACCTCCTGGTGCTGGAGGGCGTCGGAGCGCAGCCGCACGATCGAGAGCACGCCGAAGAGCCCGAAACCGAGGGCGAGCCCGCCGTTGCCGCCGACCGTGCCGAGCCCCGCGACGACCGCGAACAGGGCGACGTTCAGGGCGAGATACGCGGGGACCAGCTCGCGCCTGCGGTGCCGTGGATAGAAGACGCCGAAGGTCAGCAGCGTGACGGCGGCCAGGTCGAGGCCCAGGTGGGCGCTGAGAGTCAGTGTGCTGTCCATGCCGAGGACGCTAGGGACGGGCGGGTTAACGCCGCCCCTCATGGACGTTAACGAAGCGGCCTCCGGGGACAGGGCGCACCTCACCCCCTCCCATTGACAGCATGCTGCCTTCTTGACAGCATGCTTACATAAGCGGCAGACCACGCACCGAGGAGGCCCCCATGTCCCGCAAGCCCGTCCACCTGGCCGTCTACGACACGCTCGCCGACTGGGAGACCGGCCACACCACCGCATGGCTGGCCCGCTTCGGCTACGAGATCCGCACGGTCGGCCCCTCGGCGGCCCCCGTCACCAGCATCGGCGGGCTCCGGATCCAGCCCGACCTGACGCTCGCGGAGCTGCGGCCCGAGGACAGCTCGCTGCTGATCCTGCCGGGCGCCGACCTCTGGGACACCGGCACCGACCTCGCGCCCTTCGCCCGCACGGCCCGCGCGTTCCTCGGCGCGGGCGTGCCGGTCGGCGCGATCTGCGGGGCCACGGCGGGCCTCGCCCGCGAGGGCCTGCTCGACGACCGGGCGCACACCAGCGCGGTGTCGATGTACCTGGCGGCCACCGGCTACCGGGGCGGCGAGCGGTACGTCGACACGGACGCGGTCACCGACGGCGATCTGATCACGGCGGGGCCGACCGAGCCGGTCGCGTTCGCCCGGGAGATCTTCGGCAGGCTCGGCGACGTCCTCGACGCCGAGAAGCTGGACGCCTGGTACCGGCTCTTCCACGACTCGGACCCGGCGGCCTACGTGACGCTCAACTCCTAAGGTCAACTCCTCGGCAGAAGGCGACAGAAGGCGATAGAAGGCGACAGATGACCGACGCAGAAATCCGCGCCCAGCAGGACCTGCTCAGCCGCACGGCCCTGACCGTCTTCCGGCTCAACGGCCAGTTCCTCGCCAGGTCCGAGGAGCTCGCGAAGCCCGCCGGGCTCACCGCCGCCTGGTGGCAGGTGCTCGGCGCCGTGCTGCGCGAGCCTTCCCCAAGCTCTCCGAGCAGGGGAGGCCCCATGCCGGTGGCGGGGATCGCCCGCGCGATGGGCATCACACGGCAGAGCGTGCAGCGCGTGGCGGACCTCCTCGTGCGCGAGGGCCTCGCCGCGTACGCACCGAACCCGGCGCACCGCCGCGCCAAGCTGCTGCGGCCGACGGACGAGGGCCGCGCCGCCGTCGCGCGCATCGAGCCGGGTCACGCGGAGTTCGCGGGGTGGCTCGCGGCCGCGCTCGGGGAGGAACAATTCGCCGAAACCGTACGCGTGTTGGAACGCCTGTCCGAGGTGCTCGACACCGGCGCGGACCCGGGTGCGGAACCCGTTACGGAACCGTAGAGACCAGGCCGTCCCTCGCTGTCGTACCGCCGCACTATCCTCACTCTGTTGCACACCAAAGGGGGAGGTCGGTGCGGCGATGGAAAGGCTCGGACCAGGAGATCCGCAACGGATCGGGGCGTACCGGCTGTTGGCCCGGCTCGGTGCCGGCGGCATGGGTCAGGTGTATCTCGCACGGTCCGGCCGGGGCCGCACGGTAGCGGTCAAACTGGTCCGCCAGGAGCTCGCCGAGCAGGAGGAGTTCAGGAACCGCTTCCGGCAGGAGGTCGCCGCCGCACGGCAGGTGGGCGGCGCCTGGACCGCGCCGGTTCTCGACGCGGACACCGAGGCGGCGATCCCGTGGGTGGCCACGGGGTATGTCGCGGGGCCCTCGCTGCAGAGCGTCGTCTCGCACGAGCACGGCCCGCTGCCCGAGCGGTCCGTGAACATCCTCGCGGCCGGACTCGCCAACGCCCTCAAGGACATTCACGCCGCGGGCCTCGTCCACCGCGACCTGAAGCCGTCGAACGTCCTGGTCACCATCGACGGCCCGCGCGTCATCGACTTCGGCATCGCACGCGCCCTGGAGACCGTCACCGACGGCGGCCTGACCCGCACGGGCGCGCTGGTCGGCTCGCCCGGGTTCATGGCGCCCGAGCAGGTGCGCGGCGACCGGATCACCCCGGCCTGCGACGTGTTCTGCCTGGGTTCCGTCCTCGCGTACGCGGCCTCGGGCGCCCTGCCCTTCGGCACCGCCAACAGCGGTGTGCACGCGCTGATGTTCCGCATCGCGCAGGAGGAGCCCGACCTGGAGGGCATCCCCGAGAGCCTCTCCGAACTGATCGCCGCATGCCTGCGCAAGGACCCGGAGGCCCGCCCCTCCCTGGACGAGATCCTGGAGCGCACGGGCGCGCAGGACACCCTCAGCGAGGGCGGGCGCACCCTCGAACCGTGGCTCCCGGGAGCCCTCGTGGCCCAACTGGGGCGGCACGCCGTGCAGTTGCTGGAGACGGAAGACCCAGACGAGTCAGCCGAGGCGGACGAGGCGGACCCCGGCGCGGGCAGCACCGCTCCCGCTGCGGCGGGGACGAAGACCCCGGACGCCGCACCGGCCCCTCCGGACACCCCCGGCGACCCGGGCCCGGCCCCAACTCCCGTGCCCGGACCGGTAGATGACGGCGAGGACACACCCCCGCCCCCCGGCCGCCCCGGCACCGCGCCCCTGGACCACCTCCCCACCATGGTCTCGGGTCAGCCCGCTGCCCCCACGCCCCCGCCCTCGTCCCCCGCCCCTGCGTACGGCCACCCCCAGCAGCACCCCGCCCCCGCCGCCTACGGCTACCCGCAGCAGCACCCGTACGCCAAGCCGTCCGGCTTCGGCCCCACTCCCCCGTACGGCCCCGGCGGCTACGCTCCCGCGCCCGAACCCCCGCGCCGCAGCGCCCGTTCGACCGCCGCGCTCATCGTCGTCGCGTTGATAGTGGCCATCGGAGCGGGCGGCACCGTCTACGCGGTGATGAACGACGACGGCACCGACACGACGAGGAGCAGCGACGCCAAGAACTCCGCGAGCGGCGCCCCGACGACGCCGGGACCCAGCTCGCAGAGCCCGGAGCCGACCCGGCGCGACTCGACGACACCCGCCGCCGACGAGGGCGGCGTGCCGGAGAAGTACCTGGGCACCTGGACCGGCGGACTCGACAACGACGCGGGCCACAGCACCCGCGAACTCACCCTCCAGCAGGGCGAGGTGGGCGACACCGTGCTCTCGGTGACGGCCGAAGGACCCACCAAGGACGGCGGCACCTACCGCTGCGTCTTCCAGGGAAAGCTGGAGTCCGCGTCCGGCGACCGGCTGCACATCGGCCCCACCGAGGTCACGTTCGGCGAGCCCATGTCGTCCTGCACCCCGGGCGAGCCGAGCGTCGTCACGATCCTCGGCAACGGCAAGCTCCGGCGCGCGAACACGGACGGCAGCGGCGAGTTGACGTACGACAAGTCGGGCTGAACCGGCGGCGAACAACCGCCGAAGAGACGGGGAAGCCGCCGCCGGGAGCCGTCGCGCGCCCTACTGTCACCGCCCATGGAGTGGCTGAGCACCGAAAACGTCATCGCCGTGCTCACGGCGGTCCTCGGCCTGCTCGCCACCGTCGGCGCCCTCTGGTACGAACGCCGGGTGCCGCGCCGCAAGCGCATCGGCTACCGCGTCCAGATGGACACCGCCATAGGCGACAACGTCCGCACCGGCGGCGCCAACGCCCGGCTCGGGCTCTTCGACGAGACCCCCGAGATGTCGGATGCCACGCTCGCCCTGCTGCGGGTCGAGAACGACGGCTCGCAGGAGATCACCGACGCCGACTACACGGGCCGCGCCCTGCACGGCCTCACCGCCGTCTTCACCGGCCGCACCATCCGCGGCCTCGCGGTCACCGCGCCGCCCGGCGCCGACCATCTGATGGAGCACTTCACGCCGGGCGCGGGCCTGCGCTACGAGGGCAGCACCCTGCACATCCCGCGCGTCCCGCTCAACCGCGGCCGGCACTACAAGCTGCTCGTCCTGCTCACCGGCGGCCCCGTCGGCGGCGACATCACCATCTCCGGCGGCATCCAGGCGGGCGAGGTCCAGCCGAACCGCTCGACCACCCCGGACGACAAGCCGCCGCTCCTGTCCGGGCCCGCCAGGATCCTGACCGTCCTGCTCACCCTGTCCGTCGTCACGCTCGCCTCGATCATCGTGCTGCGCGACGACGACCCGCCGCCCATCGAGTGCGCCACCGGCAGCCTGACGGTGCTCGGCTCGACGGCGTTCGCGCCCGTCGCCGAGGAGCTCGCGGACAAGTACGAGAAGGACTGCCCCGGCTCCGACATCGAGGTCAGCGCGCACGGCAGCACGTCGGGCGTGCGCGAACTGGACGACGAGGGAAAGAAGTTCAAGGGGGAGCACCCCGGGTCGCCGCCCCTGATCGCGTTCTCCGACGGCCCCAAGTCCGACGGCTTCCCGCGCCTCGCCGGGTCCCGCGTGGCGGTCTCCCTGTTCGCCCTCGTCCTCAACGACCGCGTACCGCTGCGGAATCTGACCCTTCCGCAGGTACGGCGCATCTACCGCGGCGACGTACGCAACTGGAAGGAACTCGGCGGGCCCGACCTGCCCGTCGTCCTTGTCAGCCGCGGCTCCAGCTCCGGCACCCGCGACACGCTCCAACGCCGCGTCCTGAACGGCGCCTTCGAGATCAAGGCGTCGTCGAACGACTGCCTGAGCAAGGACGACCCCTCGGTCCCCGTCACCCGCTGCGAACTCGACTCCACCGACCAGGTCATCGACGCCGTCGAACGCATCCCCGGCGCCCTCGGCTACAGCGAACTCCGCGCGGCCGGCGACCTCAAGGGCCTGCACCGCCTCAACCTGGAAGGCCACGAGCCCTCCGTCGAACAGCTCTCGCGCACCGACTACCCCTACCGCGAGATCGAGTACGCCTACACCTACGGCCTGCCGCCCGCCGACTCCCTGGCCTCCAGCTTCCTCGCCTACGCGCGCGGCAACGGCCTCGACGTCATCCGCACCCACGGCCATCTGCCCTGCGCCACCCCCGAGGGCCTGCGGATCTGCGGCGCCGACGCGGCCGACTGACCCCCCGGCGCCCCCGTACTCACTCGGCGGCCACCACGACCACGCTGTCCCCCGGCCCCAGGGTCACCCGCCTCGCCTTGTCCGGATTGAGCCGCACCCCGAAGCCGGGCGCGGCCCCGGCCTCCGACTGCAGGCGGTAGCCGATGGCGCACTGCCCCTGGCGGCGGGCCGACTCGACGACGGTCGCGTACGAGACCTCCTGTCCCGCCCGCACATAGTCACCGGCCGGCTTGAGGTAGATCTCGCTGCCCTCGGCGTTGCCCAACTCCCGGAAGAGACCGGCCAGTCGGCGGTTCTCCGCGACCTGCGTCATCAACAGGCTGATGATCTTGCCGCTGACGATGAAGTCGGCGCCCGCGCTGATCGGGGCGAGCGCCCTGCTGCGGTCGTCGGCCATCTCCGTGACCACGGGCAGCTCACGGTCCATGGCCTGCTCAAGGGCGCGCAGATGGAGCAGCGTGACCAGGGTCTCCCCGTCGGACACGGGTCCTGTGCGGCCCTCCTCGTCCTCGTAGCCGAGCACCACGACACTGTCGTACGACGCGACGTCGAGCGCCGCGAGCACCTCGGGCCGGTCCGTCGCGGCGCTGCGGAAATCGACCTTCAGCCGGGTCGTCGGGGTGATCCGGGCCGCCTCCTCCGCGGGCCGCCCGCCGCGCGCCACGACGTCCAGGGCCGAACCCGCTGCGACATATCCGTCGAGCTGCTCGATGATCAGCGGGGCCCTGCGGTTCCAGCCGAGCAGCAGGATCCGCTCCGGGACCGGCTTGCGCGGTACGGGCAGCACCATCGCGGTCTCGTCCGGCTCGGGCACCTGGCCCGACCCCGCGGGCTCGACCGCGTCGTCGTCGCCCGCCACCACCACGACGAGGTCGTCGGCGCGGACCGTCGTGGCGGCGGGCGGATTCACCGCGACCGTGCCGTCCGCGCGCACCAGGCCGACCACCGAGGAGTCCCGGTAGGCGAGCAGCGCCTCACCGAAGGCCCGGCCCACCAGGTCCGGGGGCGGCGGGACCGTGTAGAACTCGTCGCCCGCGAAGTCGAGCAGCTGCTCGTAGACGAGCGAGAGTCCCGGCTGGCGCGAGGTCTGCACGATGAGCCTGGCCGTGGTGTCGTCGATGTTCAGGACGCTGCTGTCGGGCCCCGCGGCGAGACAGGCCGCCGCGTGGTGCCTGCCGTCGCGCACCGCGGCCACGAGGTGGGCGCCGCCCCGGTGCCCCGCGTCGCTGTTCACGGCGAGCAGCGTCCTGATGACCTGGGCGTCGCCGTCCTCGTCGGCGGGCGTGACGACGAGCACGGAACGGGCCGTGTGCAGCCCCACGCGCCCGATGACGGCCGGGTCGCAGGTGTCACCGGTCCGGCAGATCACCCGGGTGCTGCGGGTCTCGGGCACCTGCGTGTGGATGTCGCTCTCCATCGCCAGCTTGTCCCGGTCGGCGAGGATCGCCACGGCCGCCCTGCGGTGGTTGGCATTGGCCTCGACGAGCTCACTGACGATCGGGAAGACCTGGTCGGACCAGCCGAGCACGACGGTGTGCCGCTCCTCGATCACCGCGGACCTGCCGAGGCGCAGCGACATGATCTTCCGGTTCACCCCCGTCGTGATGAGCCCCACGAGCGTGGACGCGAAGAACAGCGCGACCAGGGCGAGCAGCACGGACAGCGCCACATAGGCGGGCGTGCCGACCGCGCCGCCCAGCTTGAACGTGCTGCCGATGCTCTTCCAGATCGCCACGGCCTGGTTCGTGAGGGTCGTCGGCGTGTTCTTGTCCGCCCAGACGAGCGCGGCGCTCGCCGGCACGACGATCACGAGACAGAACAGCGTCAGCCACCCGATCAGGGCAGGCGTGCCCCGCGCCATGGTGTTGTCGAACCAGTAACGCCAGCGCTGCCTGACGGTGGGCTTGCGGACCTCGGTCATGCGACACCCTCCCCTCACGGGCAGGCCACGGACAGTGACGCTGGGCACGGACGGTGACTATTCATGATCGTCCGATGGGGGGGCGGGGTTCGCAACGTGGGAACCCCGCCCCGGGCGGTCAGCCCTCGATCCGGATGGCCCGGATACCCGTGCCCCGATAGCGGATCGGCGCCCTGGTCAGCACCGGGCGGCCACGCGGCCACTCGGCCGACGGCAGTGCGAGGTGCAGCGCATGCGCGCCGCCCCAGTCCGCCGCCTCATCGATCCGCAGCCGCTTGCCGACGGCAGCGGCCGCCGCGAAGTCGAGCTCGGTGATGTCGATGCACGAGAGCGAGCCGACGTGCTCGGCGACGCCCGCACGGTCACGCTCGGCGGCCGCGAGGGCCAGGGCCGGGACGTAGACCTTGAGGGCCGGGTCCTTCTCGGCCTCGACCACCAGGCGGGACGCCATCCGATTGCCCGCCCCGAGCGCCAGCGCCGCGGTGTCGTCGAAGATGACGGCGCGCGGCAGCGGGTACTTGTCCTTCTTCACTGGACCTCCCCGATGCGCCCGGCCTCAAGGTCGGCCCAGAGCTGCTCGCCCGCCTTCTCATCCTCTTCCGTGTAGGGCCCGCCGAGGAAGTGCTCCTCGACGTAGGCCTTCGTCTCCTCGTACCGCCGCCGCAGCTCTTCCTTGGTGGGGGTGGCGCCCGCGAGCTGCGCGACCAGATCACGCATGGTCATCCCGCGCTCGCGGGCCAGCTCCAGGAGGCGGTCACGGACAGCGGGGTCGACCTTGATCGTGGTGTCAGCCATGACGAAAGTATACTGGCGGTATACCGTCTCCGGGCGTTCGAGTGCGATGGTCATGGCACTCCGTTTCTTTCGAAGGACCCGGCCGCACGGACGCGGGCCGGGAGTCTGAGACGCGCCGCCCCGCTCAGGCAGGCGGCGGCGCGGCCACCCCCCGCAGGGCGGCCCTGACCGCAACCCCGCCGCGCTGCGCGGCGGCGACGAACCCGGGCCGCCCCGGAACACGCGTCTCCGCACCCTCCGCCGGCGGCCTCGGCGCAGGAGGCGCGGCGGGCAGCTTCCGCCGCAGCCGGTCACCGAGGAGCGCGACCGCCGAGTACACACGCGGCGGCAGCCCTTGCGTCAGCGCCGCCCGCACCCCCGCGTCGCTCACGCCCACCGCCCACCACTCCTCGACGAGCGGCGCGAGGCGGACCGCTTCGGCGGCACCGAGCGCGAGCCGGGGCTCGCTGCGCCCCAGGGAGCTCAGCAACCGGGCGGCGGCGCCCGGCGGTTCGGGGGACGGGGGCTCGGGCGACCGCGGCTCGGGCGACCGCGGCTCGGGGGAGGGAGGTCTTTCTTCCCTGGTCTTTTCTCCCGAAGGGAGAGGGCCCGCCGCCCCGGAGGCCGACTCGCCGGAGGCCAAGTTCTGAACTTTTTTCCCGTCACCCTCTCGGGGCTCCTCGTCGTACGGAGTGTCGAACACCTCGTAGACGGTGCAGAGTTGGCCGTTCCCGCGGTCCTTGTGCACGGCCCGCCGCAGATACCGGGATTCCTCCAGCTCACGCAGGGCGGCGGCGACCCGCATCCGCCCTTCCTTGCGCTGCTCGGCCAGCGAACGGACCGTGGCGCGGGCGCCGTTCGGAAGGCTGAGGAGGTACATCAGTACGCCTGCCGCGCACCAGGAGATGCTCCGGTCACGGAGAAGGGAGTTGGCAAAGCTGGAGAAGGCGCGCGTGGGCGTCGTACGATGGATGCGCATCAGGAGGTCTTGCTCCGGGTGTCGAGCCCCCGGGTGTTGTCGCACCGCGGGGGCGTTCTCTGCGCGGCCGTCGGACCGCGCTGTTCGCGGCGACTCTATGGGCATGCAGAGCAGCAAGCGCAAGCCAGAACTCCCTTTTGCGGGGCTGGAGTTCACATTCTTCACTCCTGAGAGTTAAGCGCGGTCCGCAGGAGCAGTGTGTGCACGAGGCGCCCCTGGGCCAGGGGCCGGTAGCGCCAGCTCAGGGGCCAGGTCCAGCCCTCGAGCGCGGGTACGGGGACGTACGAGATGAGGCTCGGCCCCGACGTCAGGCGCGTCACACCGTCCGGCCATGGACGGTGCGACGTACTGCCGACCGGCACGAGGAAGTACACCGAGCGCCGCCCGTTCGCCTCCTCGACGACGGGCCCCGGGTCACCTCCCGTGAGCCGCGCGAGCTCGTCCGCGAGGGCACGGCCCGCGTCGCCGTCGACCCGGACCGCGTCGAACTGGACCCCCGCCTTGCGGAGTTGGAAGCCGGTGGCGGGAATCCACGCAGGAATCCAGTCGACCTGCACGTTTTGCGTGTTCATGGATTCAGGTAAGCGGGTGCGGGTTAGCTTCTTCTATGACTCCGCGTCGACCGCCACTGACCGTGGGGATACGGCAGGGGCGGGTTGGGACCGGTTGAGTTCGGTTGAGTTCGGAGGTGACCGCAATGGCGCGGTCCGAGAACAAGGACGAGGCGGGCGGGGCGACCCGTCTCGTCGCCGACCTGGCAAAGGCACTGCGGGAGCAACAGCAGCTGTCGCAGGAGAAGTTGGGCGACCTGATCGGCTACACCGGCTCGGCGATCAGCGCGATGGAGACGTGCGCGCAGCCCGCGAGCGAGCAGATGCTGGTGAAGCTGGAGGAGACGATCGGGTCGGGGCTGGGGATTTTCGAGAAGGCGCGGAAGTACGTCTTGATGGAGAAGTACCCCGTACGCTTCCGGGGCTTCTCCGCGATGGAGGCGGAGGCCGTCACCCTCTCCTCGTACGAGACGCTGGTCGTAGACGGCCTCTTCCAGACGGAGGACTACGCGCGGGCGCTGATCGGTGGCAGCTATCCCGCGGTGTCGGAGCAGAAGCGGGACGAGTTGGTCGAGGCACGGATCGCCCGCAGGAGTCTCTTCGACCGGAGCCCGGCACCGATGATCGAGCTGATCCTCGAAGAGTCCGTGCTGCGCCGCCCGTTCGGCAGTTGGGAGACCCAGCGCGGGCAACTGCGCGCTCTCGCCGAGGATGCGCAGCGGGCCAATGTCACCGTGCAGGTCCTGCCACTGGACCGCGGACTGCGCGGGACGTACGCGGGCGACCGCGGCCCGATGAAGCTCGTGGAGACCAAGGACCACGAGCACGTCGTCTACATGGAGATCGAGGACCAGGGCATCCTGGTCAGCGAACCGGCGGAAGTCTCCCAACTGGCGCACCGCTATGCGAAGATCCGCGCACAGGCCCTCAGCCCCGACCAGTCGCTGAGCCTGATCGAGCGGTTGGCAGGAGGAGAGACATGACCGGCACCTTGCGGTGGTTCAAGTCGAGCTACAGCGACGGCGGCGGGGGGAACTGCCTCGAAGTCGCCTACGCCTGGCGGAAGTCGTCGTACAGCGACGACGGCGGCGGGAACTGCGTCGAGGTGGCGGCCTGCCCCGAGGCCGCCACCGCCACGCACATCCGCGACTCCAAGGCCCCCCAACTCCCCCATCTCACCGTCCAGACCGCCACATGGAAACGATTCGTCGACTGGACGAAGTGACGAAGTGAAGTGACGTGACGTGAAGCAGGGACCGCGAGTCCGGATCGGTCAGGAGCGGTAGCGGGGGAACTCGGCGGTGTCGACGGACCACGCGCCCATCTGCACGGTGTCGCCGAACTTGTAGTGGCGCGGGGCGTCCGCGTAACGGGGCTCTCCCGCGGCCGTGTCGGGACCGGAGTGCACGGTGATCGTGCCGTCACGGGGGTCGACGATCACGTAGACGGGGATGCCCATGCGGGGGTAGTCGCGGAGTTTGGCGACGTAGTCGCGGCCCGGGTCCGAAGGGGATACGACCTCGATGACCACGGATACGTCAGGCGCGAACGCGGCGAAGTCCGCGGTCTCCTGCTCGTCCGCTTCCTTCGTCATGACAAGGAGATCCGCGGTGCGGCACAGGCCGAGCTCAGGGTGGTCGACCCGTGTCTCGGCGAGTGTGACCGCGTCCGGGTCCTGGGACAGGATCTGGAAGATGATCCGCGCGACGATCTTTCCATGCGGCTTCGATGGGGACATCATGTGGACGGTGATCTCCTGGTTCGTGATGTCTGCCCGCACCACGTCGCCACGGTTCTCCACCTGGGCCTCAATGACCTCGACGAATTCCGCGAGCCGCTGATACGTGACCTTCTGCCCTGCTGGCTCCACCGGCTGCGCACTCATCGGCCTACTCCTCGCTCGGGCATGTCGGAGATGCCCTTCCACCGTAACGCCGCTCGCTGCCATGCCCCGCAGTCTCGCCGGACATGCGCAAGGGGCGGGTCGCTTTCCCCTGCGACCCACCCCTTGGGGTGAACGGAAACCAGAGGGCTCAAGAGGGCTCAGATGAACGAGTTGATCTCGATCGACCCGTCACGGCTCCGGACCCACGCCCGGCTCGGACGGGGCGGGCGGGTGGGAGAGGGCAGCGCCCCAACGCACCGGGCCACCAACTCACCACCCGGACACCCCGGCCGACGCGCCACACCGGGGCACGCCGGTCGACGCCACATCGGGGCACCCCGGCCGACCCGTCACGGCCCCGGGCCCGCGCCCGGTTCGGACGGGGCGGGTGGGTGGGAGAGGGCGGCGCCCCCACGCGCAGGCCGGCGAAGACACCGCTCAGGGCCCCGGGGCCAGCACCGCACAGGAACGGTCCACCCTTCGCCGCCCCAGCACGAATTCCCCCTTGCCGCCGATGACCCCGGTGTCCGGCCACTTCACGCGGGCGTAGGCCCGGGCCCAGTACACGGTGCCCGCGGCGCCCCCTTCCAGGGTGTACGCGCTCTCGGGCGTGACCAGGGACTCGGCCCCCTTGCCCTCCTGCGGCCCGGCCCTGACCTCGGCGGGCAGCAGTTCCACCTCGTCGAGGTAGACGCGGGCGGATTCCGCGATCCCGTCGATGTTCGTCTCCGCGCGCAGGCGGCAGCCCGTCGTCGAGGGGGTGCCTTTGACGCGGATGTGCCACTGGGCCGTCAGCGGTCCGGACGTGGCGTTCGACTTCAAGGGCCGGGTCTCGCTCCAGAGTTCCCGTTCGGGAGCGGTGGGCCGACCGGTGTCGGCGGTGGTCTGCCCCGTGCTCCCGCTGCTCCCGCCGTCCCCGCCGACGCCCCCGTCCCCACCGCCTTGCTGGGAGCAGTACGTGGCGAGGGCCGCGATGAGCGCGGCCGCGACGGTCGCCGCCCCGGTGATCCAGGCGGCGCGGGCCGCCCCGTGCGACGCGTGCGGATCGGGCGCCGGCGAGGGCGCCGGCGGTGGTGCGTTCGTCGTCATGGTGCAGTTTCCGCCGCCCTGCCCCGGATCAGGAATACGCCGGATACATGAGTGCGCCCCCGCTCGACGAAGCCGAACGGGGGCGCACCGACACATAGGAGCCGGACTACCGGAGCACCGGACTAGATGAACGAGTTGATCTCGATCGTCTCCGTGCGGCCCGGACCCACGCCGATCGCGGAGATCGGCGCGCCGGACATCTCCTCCAGGGCCTTCACGTAACCCTGCGCGTTCTTCGGCAGGTCGGAGAAGGTCTGGGCCTTGGTGATGTCCTCGGACCAGCCGGGGAGCATTTCGTAGATCGGCTTCGCGTGGTGGAAGTCGGTCTGGGAGTACGGGAGTTCCTCGACGCGCTTGCCGTCGATCTCGTACGCCACGCACACCGGGATCTGCTCCCAGCCGGTGAGGACGTCGAGCTTGGTGAGGAAGAAGTCCGTCAGACCGTTCACGCGGGTCGCGTAGCGGGCGATCGGCGCGTCGAACCAGCCGCAGCGGCGGTCCCGGCCCGTCGTCACGCCGCGCTCGCCGCCGATGCGGCGCAGTGCCTCGCCGTCGTCGTCGAAGAGCTCGGTCGGGAACGGGCCCGCGCCGACGCGGGTCGTGTACGCCTTGAGGATGCCGATGACGCGGCTGATCTTCGTCGGGCCCACGCCCGCACCCGTGCAGGCGCCGCCCGCGGTCGGGTTCGAGGAGGTGACGAAGGGGTACGTGCCGTGGTCCACGTCCAGGAGCGTGCCCTGGCCGCCCTCGAACAGGACGACCTTGTCCTCGTCGAGCGCGTTGTTCAGGATCAGCGTGGTGTCGGCGACGTACTGCTTGATGCTCTCGCCGTGCTCCAGGAGCTGCTCGACGATCGCGGCGGACTCGATCGCGCGCCGGTTGAAGACCTTGGTGAGCAGCTGGTTCTTCTGCTCGAGGGCCGCCTCGACCTTCTGCGTGAGGATCGACTCGTCGTAGAGGTCCTGCACGCGGATGCCGGTGCGGTTGATCTTGTCGGCGTAGGTCGGGCCGATGCCGCGCCCCGTCGTGCCGATCTTGCGCTTGCCGAGGAAACGCTCCGTCACCTTGTCGACGGTGACGTTGTACGGCGTGATGATGTGCGCGTTACCGCTGATCAGCAGCTTCGACGTGTCGACGCCGCGCTCGTTCAGACCGCTCAGCTCGGAGAGCAGGACCGACGGGTCGACGACGACTCCATTGCCGATGACCGGGACACAGTCCGGGGAGAGAATCCCGGAAGGGAGGAGATGCAGCGCGTACTTCTGGTCGCCCACGACGACCGTGTGGCCGGCGTTGTTGCCGCCCTGGTAGCGCACTACATAGTCCACCGAGCCACCGAGCAGGTCAGTGGCCTTTCCCTTGCCTTCGTCACCCCACTGAGCACCGAGCAGCACAAGTGCGGGCACAGGCGTACACCCCTTCCGGGCGGGGCATGTCCAAGGTCTGGGGCCGTAGCCGCCGTATGGGTGTGCCTTGGATGCTGCCCCGGAATAGACGAAGCCCCTGGCGCAATAGCGCAAGGGGCTCTTGCACAAAGATGCTACCCGAGGACGAAAGAAAGGGCGCACGTTGTCGGCTCGCGACCAGCTGCTCGTCGTCATCGACCCGGTCGCCCGGCGCACGGACGGTGAGTCGGTACGGATCGCGAAGGACGTGCTCGGCGCGGGCGCGGCGGTCCGTGTCGCCCTGCCGGACGGCCCCGAGGACTTCACGAAAGCCCTGGCCAGACGGGGTGCGCGGCGGCTCGTGGTGGTCGGCGACGACCGGGCGCTGCTGCGGGCCGTCGGGGCGCTGCACCGGGAGCGGGATCTGACCGCGTGCACGCTTTCGGTCGTTCCTGTGGGCGCCGCGCAGACGCTCGCGCGGGCGCTCGGGGTGCCCGCGGGGGCGGTCGCCGCGGCGCGTGCGGTCCTCGAGGGCGCCGAGCGGCGGCTCGATCTGCTCGTCGACGACAGCGACGGGGTGGTGCTCGGGGATCTCCGGATCCCGCCGATCGCGGCGGCTCCCGGGGGCGCCGAGGCGGGCGCGGACGCCGAGGGGCACGCCCCCGCGTCCGCCTCCGCCGCGGAGGGCCACACCTGGTTGCGCACCTGCCAGTCCTTCGTACGCACCCTCGCCGCACGCCCCTCGCGGGCACCGGCGGCACCGGCGCCCTCACCGGCCCGGCTGCGGGTCGAGGCGGACGGCGTCACGCTGGTCGACCTCGACAGGACCGTCGAGGGCGTCCGCGTCCTGGTCTCCACGGGCACCGGCGGCCTCGCCCAGGTGGAGGTCCGCCCCTCGTCGGTCGGCGCGGAGGCGGCGCCCCTGCGGGTGCGGGCCCGCACGGTGACGGTCTCCGGCGCGGACTTCCGCTACCGCGCGGACGCGGTGGTGGCGGGCCCGGTCCGCACGAGGACGTGGACGGTACGGCCGAGGGCCTGGGGCCTGACGCTGCCGAGGTGAGGGGACGGCCCTACGGGATACGAGGTACGGGATACGGGGGCTACTTCGGGCCGAACAACATCTCCCGGTGCACGCGCCAGCGATCCATCATCCCCGTCAGCTCCCCCTGCACGAACTCGAAGAACGCCAGCGTCTCCGTGAGCCGCTGCCCCGCGGGTGTGTCCTCGCCGAGGCTCACGACGCCGTCGCGGATCGCGTCCTCCCAGCGCTTGAGTACCGAGTCCCGGTTGCCGAGCGCCTCGTACCACTGGTCGCTGTGCACCCGGAAGATGTCGCGCCGCGTGCCGGGCTCCCGTTCGCGGTTGACCATGTGCTGCTGCGTCAGATAGCGCACGGCGCCGGAGACGGCCGCGGGGCTGACCCGCAGGCGTTCGCCGAGTTCCGCCGAGGTGAGCGCGCCCGAGTCGGAGGCGAGCAGCGCGGCGAAGACCCGCGACGGCATCCGTGGCATGCCCGCCTCGACGAGCTGTGAGGCGAACTTCTCCACGAACCGGGCAACGGACTCCTCGTCGGCCTTCCGTCGGGCTCCCTGCGTCTCTTCCTTGGCCATCTGCCGATCCTCTCCCCTGGTCACCACCGCATAGGCGAGTTTATACGCTTCCTTAACTTCACAAGTTTGTGAAAGTAGCGTACGTTCAGAAACATGACGAAGGCAATCACCGTCTCCGGACTGCACAAGTCGTTCGGCAGGACGCATGCGCTGGACGGCCTCGACCTGGACGTCGAGACCGGTGAGGTGCACGGCTTCCTCGGCCCCAACGGCTCCGGGAAGTCCACCACCATCCGCGTCCTGCTCGGCCTCCTTCGCGCCGACTCCGGCGCCGCGCAGCTGCTCGGCGGGGACCCGTGGCACGACGCCGTCGCCCTGCACCGCCGCATCGCGTACGTCCCCGGGGACGTCACCCTGTGGCGCAACCTCTCCGGGGGCGAAGTCATCGACCTGTACGGGAAGTTGCGGGGCGGCCTCGACAAGGCCAGGCGCGCCGACCTCGTCGAGCGGTTCGAGCTCGACCCCACCAAGAAGGGCCGCACCTACTCCAAGGGCAACCGGCAGAAGGTCGCCCTGGTCGCCGCCTTCGCGTCCGACGTCGACCTGCTGATCCTCGACGAACCGACCTCCGGCCTCGACCCGTTGATGGAGGAGGTCTTCCAGAGCTGCGTCGAGGAGGAACGCGACCGGGGCCGGACGATCCTGCTCTCGTCGCACATCCTCAGCGAGGTCGAGACGCTCTGCGACCGCGTCAGCATCATCAGGAAGGGCCGGACCGTCGAGACCGGTTCGCTGGCCGATCTGCGCCATCTGACGCGGACCAGCGTCACCGCCGAACTCGCGGGCGCCCCCAACGGCCTCGCCAGGCTGCCCGGCGTGCACGACCTCGACGTCCAGGGGCACCGGGTCAGGCTGCAGGTCGACACCGACAAGCTCGACGCCGTGCTCAAGTCGCTCACCGAGTCGGGGATCCGCTCGCTGACCAGCACCCCGCCCACCCTGGAGGAGCTGTTCCTGCGGCACTACCAGGAGGACGTGCACGAAGAGGCGATGACACGATGACCGCCACCACCGCCCCCGCCGCCAACACCGGCCACCCGCAGAGGACCGGCGGATCGCGCCAACTCGCGGGCACCGGCGCCCTGTTGCGGCTCGCGCTGCGCCGCGACCGGGTGATGATGCCGGTCTGGATCCTGATCGTCTCCGGCATGGTCCTCGCCATGCCGGGCTCGCTGGAGAGCATCTACGGCACGGCCGCCGAACGCGCCGACGCGATGGAGTCGATGAACTCCAACTCCTCGATGCGCGCCATGTACGGGCCGGTCTTCGGCGACTCCATCGGCGCCCTCGCCGCCTGGCGCATCGGCGTCTACGCGGGGATCCTCGCCGCCGTGATGAGCCTCGTCATCGTCATCAGGCACACCCGCGACGAGGAGGAGTCCGGGCGCCAGGAGATGCTCTCCGCGGCCATGGTGGGCCGGCGCGCACCCCTCACCGCCGCGCTGCTCGCCGCGTTCGCCGCCGACGCCGCGGCCGGACTGCTCATCACCGCGGGCATGGCGGGCCACGACTCGGCCGGTGCGCTCGCGCTCGGCGTCGGCGTCGCGGGCACCGGCATGCTGTTCGCCACCATGGCGGCGATCGCCGCC
Source organism: Streptomyces sp. NPDC059002 (assembly GCF_042740435.1). Classification (NCBI taxonomy): domain Bacteria; kingdom Bacillati; phylum Actinomycetota; class Actinomycetes; order Kitasatosporales; family Streptomycetaceae; genus Streptomyces; species Streptomyces sp. NPDC059002. Next base: position 206,381 of record NZ_JBHYJI010000007.1, read on the forward strand.
CAGCTCACCGAGAGCGCACGGCTCGCCAAGGGCATCACCGCCGCGGTCCTCGGCACGGCGTTCGTGCTGCGGGCCGCGGGCGACGCGGGCACGGAGTCCGGCTCCTCCCCGCTGACCTGGCTCTCACCGCTCGGCTGGCAGGAGAACCTGCGGGCGTACGCGGGTGAGCGCTGGTGGGTCGTGCTGCTCGTCGGCGCCGCGATCCTGGCGCAGGGCGTCGTCGCGTACGAACTGGCGGGGCGCCGCGACATCGGCATGAGCTTCCTGCCGACGCGGCCGGGACCCGCGCGCGGCGGGCTCGGCACGGCGGGCGCGCTCGCCTGGCGGCTGCAGCGGGGCAGCGTGTCCGGCTGGCTCGCCGGGTTCCTGCTCGCCGGGATCGTGTTCGGCGGGATGGCGGACGGCGCGGCCGACATCGTCGGCGACAACGAAAGCACCCGCGACATCATCGAGCGGATGGGCGGCCAGTCGGGCCTGACCGACGCCTTCCTCGCCACCATCGTCGGCATGTTCGGCATGATCGCCGCGCTGTACATCGCGGCGTCCGTGCTGCGGCTGCACGGCGAGGAGACCTCGCAGCGCGCCGAGCCGGTGCTCGCGGGCGCGGTGGGGCGGCTGCGCTGGGCGGCGGGCCATCTGGTGATCGCGTTCGGCGGGGCGGTGCTCCTGATGCTGGCCGCCGGGCTCGGCATGGCCATCGGGCACGGCGCGGACGCCGGTGCCGTCATCGGCGCGTGCCTGGCGCAGCTGCCCGCGGTCTGGGCGCTCGGCGGGCTCACGGTGCTGCTCGTCGGGGCGTACCCGAAGGCCGCCGTCGCCTCCTGGGCGGTGGTCGGGGTCTGCCTCGCGATCGGCTGGATCGGCCCGGCGCTCGACCTGCCGCAGGCGGTCATGGACCTGTCCCCCTTCGGCCATCTGCCGAAGCTGCCGGGCGGCGACCCGAACTGGCCGCCGGTCCTGCTCCTGACGCTGGTCGCGGCGGCCCTTGTGGGCGCGGGGCTCGCGGGGCTGCGGCGCCGCGACATGATCAACTGAGGGGCCCCGCAAGGGGCGCGGCGAACTGCGCGACCAGCCACATGCGGCCCGCGGGCAACGACGAAGGACCAGCAACGAAGGTCACACTTCGACCAGCAGTCCCGTGAGCCCCCGCATCACGAAATTCGGCCGCCGCCCGGGCTCCGCGGCCATCCTCAGCCGCGGAGCCCGGCGCAGCAACGCCCCCAAGGACGCGGCCAGTTCGATACGGGCGAGCGGCGCGCCGATGCAGTAGTGGATGCCCGCGCCGAAGGAGATGTGCGGGTTGTCCGCGCGGGCGATGTCCAGCTCGGCGGGGGCCGCGAAAACCGCCGGGTCGTGGTTGGCGGAGCCGAAGAGCAGGGCGACCTCCGCGCCGCGCGGGATCCGGACGCCGCCGACCTCGATGTCCTCAAGGACCCACCGTTCGAAGAGCTGGAGCGGGGTGTCGTGGCGCAGCAGCTCCTCCACCGCCGTGGGGACGAGCGACGCCGGGTCCGCGCGCAGGGCGGCGAGTTGGGCCGGTGCGCGGAACAGCGCGTACCAGCCGTTGACCGTGGCGTTCACCGTCGCCTCGTGCCCCGCGTTCAGGAGCAGCACGCAGGTGGAGATCATCTCCTGCTCGCTGAGGGACTCCCCGTCCTCGTACGCGGCGATGAGCCCGGAGATCAGGTCGTCCCCCGGATCCGCGCGCCGCACCGCGATCAACTCCCGCAGATACGCGGTGAATTCCAGCGACGCGCGGACCGCACGGGCGGCCGTCTCCTCGGAGGGGTTCAGCTCGTACATGCCGCAGATGTCGGCCGACCAGGGGCGGAGCAGATTCCGGTCCCCCTCGGGGACACCCAGCATCTCGCCGATCACCGCCACGGGGAGCGGTTCGGCGACCCTCGCGGCGAGGTCGCCGCCGCCGTCCGCCACGAGGTCGCGGACCAGGCGGTCCGCCAACTCCTCCACGTACGGCCTGAGTTGCTCGACCGTACGCGGCGTGAACGCCTTGGCGACCAGGCGCCGGATGCGGGTGTGCGTGGGCGCCTCCAGGTCGAGCATGCCGTTGTCGTTGAGCACGTGGAACGCCTCGTGCTCCGGGGGCGGGGCTGCTCGGCCGAACTCCTCGTGGGTGAAGCGGTGCAGGTAGGTGCGGCCCAGTCTGCGGTCTCGGAGGAGAGTGGAGACGTCTTTGTGGTGGGGGATCAGCCACTGGTTCGTCGGCGGGTAGTGGTGGGCCCGTCCCGCCTCGCGCAGGGCCGCGTACGCGGGGTAGGGGTCGGCCAGGAACTCCGGGTCGCCGGGGGCGAATGCCGCGAGGGCGGCGGGGGCGGTGTCCATGCGGTGACGTTAGGCGTTCTGCGGGATTACGTCTGCGGGTTTCGTCTCGGTTGCTCGCGCCCACGCGGCGGAGCCGCATATGTCACAGCCCCGCGCCCCTTAACAGCGCCCCTGACGGGGCGCCCCGTCAGGGGCGCGGGGAACTGCGCGACAAGCCCCCACCGGCCCGCGGGCAAAAGAACACGGAAGCCCCCTCACCCAGGAGTCACCAAACGCGCCTCGTAGGCGAAGACCGCCGCCTGCGTGCGGTCCCGCAGGCCCAGTTTGACCAGGATGCGGCTGACATGGGTCTTGATCGTGGACTCGGCCACGACGAGGTGAGAGGCGATCTCGGCGTTCGACAGACCCTGCGCGATGAGGACAAGGACCTCCGTCTCGCGTTCGGTGAGTTCGCCGTACTGCTGGGACTGGACCGCGGCGGACAGCCGGGGGGACTCCGCGAGTTTGGAGAACTCCGTGATCAGGCGGCGCGTCACGGTGGGCGCGAGGAGGGCCTCGCCCGACGCCACCACCCGTACGCCGTCCGCGAGTTGGCGGGCGGACGCGTCCTTGAGCAGGAAGCCGGAGGCGCCCGCGCGCAGTGCCTGGTAGACGTACTCGTCGAGGTCGAACGTGGTCAGGACGAGAACCTTGGCCGCGTCCTGGGACGCGACGATCTCCCTGGTCGCCTCGATGCCGTTCAGCTCCGGCATGCGGATGTCCATCAGGACGACGTCGGGGGCGAGTTCGCGGACCCGCTCGACCGCCTCGCGGCCGTTGACCGCCTCGCCGACGACCTCCATGTCCGGCATCGCGTTCAGCAGCACCGAGAAGCCCTCGCGGACCATCATCTGGTCGTCCGCGATCAGGATCCGGATGGTCATGCGTCCTCCCCCGCGGGGTCGATGCGCGGCTCGCTCGCGACGGGCAGGAAGACGGTGACCTCGTAGCCGCCCTCCGCCGTGCTCTCCGCGGTCATCTCGCCGTCCAGCATCGAGACCCGCTCGCGCATGCCCGTTATTCCGTGCCCTGCTCCCTCCAAAAGGGGCGGGCGAAGCCCTCGTTGAGGGGCGGTGGTCGGGTGACGGGCGGGCGGTTTGACCAGGCCCTTCGCGGGGCCGTTCACGATGCGCAGGCCCAGGCCGCCGAGGACGTACCCCACCTCGACGCGGGCGGCGGCGCCCGGCGCGTGGCGCAGGCTGTTGCTCAGTGCCTCCTGCACGATCCGGTACGCCGACAGCTCGACGCCCTGCGGGAGTTCACGGGCCGCGCCGGTGACCACCTTGTCGACGGTCAGGCCCGCGTCGCGGACGTTGTCGAGGAGCCGGTCGAGGTCGGCGAGCGTGGGCTGCGGGGCGTCCGGCGCCTCGTAGTCCTCGGCCCGTACGACACCGAGGACGCGGCGCAGTTCGGTGAGCGCGGCCACCGCGTTCTCGCGGATCGTCACGAACGCCTGCTCCAGCTCGGGCGGCGGGTTCTCCACCCGGTAGGGCGCGGCCTCGGCCTGGATGGCGACCACCGACATGTGGTGCGCGACCACGTCGTGCAGCTCGCGGGCGATGTTGGTGCGCTCCTCAAGGAGCGTGCGCTTGTCGCGCTCGATGGCGGTGACGGTGCGCTGCACGGTGACCTCGCGCTGCGCCTCGCGCCGTACGTGCACCACCGTGGTGACGAGCAGCGCGAGCGCGGAGAAGAACAGCATCGGCGCGGCGTCGGACGACCCCGGGCCGCCGCCCAGGAACACCTCGGCGACCAGGCCGAAGGCGGCCGTCCCGAGCCACATCCACCCGGCGGTGCGCGGTCCCGTCCGCGCCGCGACCACGACCATCACCACGATGTGCGCGAAGAAGGACGGCGGCGCCCACGGCCAGCCGTCGAAGGAGCTCCCGAGCCCCGCCATGACCGGGGTCGACGCCAGCGACATCCAGAACGCGCCGACCGGCCTGATCAGCGTCATCAGGATGATCGCCGCCGGGATGAGGCCCGTGAGCAGATGCGAGACCTCGTCGCTGCCCAGGCCCACCTGGTAGCCGATGGAGATGCTGATCACGGCCGCGGCGGCCACGAGGGTGTGCGGGGTCCAGACGGCGTACCCGCGTATCCGCTTCGGCAGGAGGCGGGCCGCCCGCCCGACGGTCTCCCTGGGCGGCAGCAGCCGGTAGGCGAAGGCGTCGTGGAACAGCGCCTCGCGCAGGCCGCCGAAGGCCTCGCGCACGAGGCGGTACTCGGGGCTCTTCTGGCCTCTGGCCTTGAGCTGCTCAGTCGTGTCTGTCACGGCTACGACGGTACGGGGGTGCGGCCGATGGGTCGTCCATAGCGAGAGGGGTTCCCTGCCGTCCGTCGCAGGTACTACGTCACTGCTCGGGGCTCCGCCCCGGACCCCGCTCCTCAAACGCCGGAGGGGCTGATTCTTGCCGGAGGGGCTGTTGCTCAAAAGCCCGACGGCCTCACCACGCCCGTCTCGTACGCGTACACCGCCGCCTGTGTGCGGTCGCGCAGGTCCAGTTTCACCAGGATGCGGCCCACGTGGGTCTTCACGGTCTGCTCGGCCACCACCAGCTTCGTCGCTATCTCCGCGTTCGAGAGGCCGCGTGCGATCAGGGCGAGGACCTCCGTCTCGCGCTCGGTGAGGCCGCCCGCCCGGGGCTTCAGGGGGCCGCCGGGGCCGCCCCCGTCCAGGCGGGCGAACTGGGCGATCAGGCGCCGGGTGATGCCGGGGGCGAGCAGCGCGTCGCCCGCGGCGACCACCCGGACCGCCTCGGCGAGCTGGTCGGCCGAGGCGTCCTTGAGCAGGAACCCGGAGGCCCCGGCCCGCAGCGCCTCGTACACGTACTCGTCGAGGTCGAAGGTCGTCAGGACGAGCACCCTGATGCCGGGCAGCCGGGACGTGATGCGGCGGGTGGCCTCGATGCCGCTCAGTCCGGGCATGCGGATGTCCATCAGGACCACGTCGGGGGTGAGTCCGGTGACCTGGGCGACCGCGTCCTCGCCGTCGACGGCCTGGCCGATCACCTCGATGTCGGGTTCGGCGTTCAGCAGGACGGAGAAGCCCTGCCTGACCATGATCTGGTCGTCGGCGATCAGGACGCGGATCGTCGTCATGTCTGGTACTCCCCCTTGGTGAGTGCGTGGCCGTGGGTCGGCAGGAAGGCGGACACCTCGTAGCCGCCGTCGGGTGTGGGGCCCGTGGCCAGGTCGCCGCCCAGCATGGCGGTCCGCTCGCGCATCCCGAGCAGTCCGTGTCCGGCGCCCGGCGACTGCGGGGCCTTCGTGCGCGGGACGGTGTTGGTGATCCGTACGCGCAGTCCGGGCGCGCTGTGCGCGAGAGCGATCCGCACGGTCGAGCCCGGTGCGTGCCGGATCGCGTTGCTCAGTGCCTCCTGCACGATGCGGTACGCCGAGAGGTCCACGCCGGGCGGCAGCGGGCGCGGCTCCCCGGACTGCTCGCAGTGGACGGTCAGGCCCGCGAGGCGGGCGTTGTCCAGGAGTCCTTCGATGCGCTCCAGGGTGGGCAGCGGGGCCTGCGGCGCGGCGTCGGCGTCCTCGGGGTCCGCCGAGCGCAGCACGCCGAGCACCCGGCGGAGTTCGGTGAGCGCTTCGAGGGCGTTCTGCCGGATGCCCGCGAGGTTCTCCCGCAGCGCGTCGGGCGGGTCCTCGACGAGGTGCGGGGCGACCTGCGCCTGGATGGAGATCACGGACATGTGGTGGGCGACCACGTCGTGCAGCTCGCGGGCGATGCGGCCGCGCTCCTCCAGGAGCGTGCGCCTGGCCCGCTCCTCGGCGGTGCGCGTCTGCTGCTCGACGAGCCGGGTGCGGTCCTCGCGGCGACCGCGCAGGATGATGCCGATGAGCGTGAGGGCGCCGAACACGAGGGCGATGAGGGGCATCGTGTTGTCGTACGCGTACGGGGCGCGCCACTCCTGGAGCAGCGGGAGCGCTCCGGCGCTGAGCGCGAGCGCCACGAGGGCGGCCCTGGTCGGCAGGCGCAGCGCGAGCAGCAGGGTGACCACGGCGTGCGCGAAGAAGCCGGGCGGACCCCAGGGCCAGGGTTCGGGCCCGTCCTCCACCGTGATCTGCCCGGTCGCGCAGAGCGCGGCCACGATGGTCGACACCAGGGAGAGCCAGAAGCCGAGGGCGGGGCGCCACAGGGCGATGACGACGCCGATGCCCTGCGCGAGGCTCGTCGCGAGGCCGAGCCAGAGCCCGAGGCCGTAGCGCTGCACCAGCTGGTCGAGGTTGCCGAGGAACGTCAGGACGCCGGTCAGGACGACCCCGACGTGCGGCAGCCAGCGCAGTCGGCGAGCGCGTGCGAGCGGCGGCAGCGGCCTGGCCGCCACCGTCAACAGCTCCGCACGGACCGACCGCAGGGCTCCCGCCACGGACGCCCCGAAGCCGCCCTCGTCACTCACAAGATCAACTCTGGGCACGCCGCACCGCCCTCGCTCCCGCGTCCCCGGACGGCCTGTGCACCCGCACCGGACGCGAACCACCCCTGCTCTTCCTTCGTCCCCCTTGTTCGTAGGTCCGAAAGGCCGTCCAGCACACCGCGAGGGCCAGTGCGAACACCGGGAGCCAGGCGAGCCTGGCCGCGACCCAGCCGAGGCCGTCGGGAACCGTGTGCAGGCCGGGCAGCGGGGCGCCCGCGAGGAGGCCCAGCGCGGTGACCGCCATCAGCGCCGTCTGGTGCCAGAGGAAGATCGTCATCGCGGAGAGGTTCGCGAGGGCCACCGCCGCCCAGGCCGTCGGGCGGCGCATCCAGCGGCACAGCGGTTCCCTGAGGAGCAGTGCGAGGCCGCACTGGGCGAGGCCGAAGGCGACGGCCGCGAGCGTGGGCGGATTGAGGTTCGACGTCGAAGCGCCGGGGACGCCGACCATGGCTGCCGGGTAGCCGCCCCAGAGGACGAGACCGGCGGTCGCGGCCGCGCCGCCGAGCAGCAGGACCTGTCCTGAGCGCCGCGTCAGCTCGCCCCGCGTCCAGGCGGCGCCGACGGTGTACGGCACGAGCCAGCCCGCCGCCAGGTTGATCCAGCCGAGCCAGGCGGGGCCGCCGAAGCCGAATCGGACGAGGTCCACGTGGAGTACGACGGCCAGCGGCCACAGCGGGTTGAGCCGCGCCACCAGCGGGGTGGCCGCGGTGAGTCCGGCGAACACCAGCAGGAACCACATCGGCGAGAGCGCCAGCTTGATGAGCGTGTGCACCGTGTCCGGGCCGGCGCCCGACAGGACGAGGCCCGCGCCGACGGCCGTCCACAGCGCGAGCACCGCGGCGACCGGCCGGAAGAGCCGGCCGAGCCTGGCGGTGAGCCACGGTCCGTAGCCGATCCCGCGGGCCCGCGCCGACGCGTAACCCTTCGTCGCCACATGCCCGCCGACCAGGAAGAACACCGCGAGTGTCTGGAACACCCAGGAGACCGGGGCCAGCCAGGGCAGGTGCCGCAGCGGGCTCGCCGCGTGCAGCGTGCCGCCGTCGGACACCAGGGCGGTGACCAGCCAGTGGCCGCCGACGACACCGAGGATGGCGAAGGCCCGCAGGGCGTCGACGGCGCGGTCCCTGTCCGGGGGCGTCGCGGCGTCGATCCGCCGGGCGAGACCGGCCCCCGCACGCACCCTCCTCCGTACGAACTCACGCATGAGTGACCTCCGATGCGTCCCCGCTCACGATCCGGGCGAGGTTGTCGAGCGATACGGATCCCGGCTTCAGGTAGTCGCTGTGGCCGCCGTCGCCCGCCGCGAAGACGCGGGCGCCGAAGTCTCCGGAGACCGGGTCGGTGCCGAAGCCGACGGTGGTGCCGAAGAGGCCCACGCTGGTGTGCGGCACGTCGGCGATCCAGTCGTCGGCGCCGCGGCCCGCCCAGATCCGGGCGGTCGTGTGCAGGTCGGCGGCCTTGTCGGCACCCGTCCCCGGGCTGCCGTAGAAGGCGATGTCGGCGACGCGCAGGCCGCGCGGGTCCGCCGCCGCTCCGGCGCACACCACCGAGCCGTACGAGTGGCAGAGCAGGGACACGCGCGCGTGGGCGTTGATGTCGCGCAGCCCCGCGACGAAGGACCGCAGTGCGGGCGCCGCCTGCTCGGCCCGCCCCGTGGTGAGGACGGCGGGGCTGACGGTGCCCGGCGTCTCGTAGCCGAGCCAGGCGATGACGGCCGTGCGCGGGCCCAGTTCGGCGTGCAGGGCGAGGGCGCCGTTGCGGAACCTGCCGTACGCGTCGAGGGAGGTGTCGGAGCCCGGCACCAGGACGGCGACGCGGTCCGCGGCCGCCAGGTCGCCGAACACCTCCGCGGTGCGGCCCGCGCCGCGTCCGTCGAAGGCGAGGAACTGCCGGGAGCGCGCGGCCATGGAGCGGAGCTCGGCGGCGCGGCTGCGGGCGCCGTACCGCTCGGCCATGGCGGCGGCCGCTGTGGCGTTCGCCCTGTTCGCGGCGTACGCGTGGGTCAGTGTGCGCGCCGTGACGTGGCCGAGCTCGGCGGGGGCGGGGGCCGGGATGCCCGGGCGGGCGGCGGCCGACACCGGGATCACCACGGCGGCGGCGACACCGGCGGCCAACAGGGTGCGGCGCAGCCGCCCGGCCCGGATCCTCATGCGGTTTCCCTTCCGTCCGCGGGCCGGTTCGCCGACTCGCGCTCATGGAAAGGAAGTTAGGGATCAGGTGCCGTCGCCCACATCACGCCGGAGTATGCAGCTGAAACGTAGCTCTCAGGTATTACGGGTAGCCCTGGGGATCTACCCCAGGGGCCGCGACGTCACCCCCGGTCGTACGCCTCGGCCGCCCCGGCCGGGTGTGCGCCTCGACCGCCCCGACCGGGCGTACGCCTCAGAACGCCAACTGCGCGATCTCCTCGGCGACCACCGCGCACGCGTCCGCCGCCGGGTCGATCAGCGGGAAGTGCCCGACGTCCTCTAGCAGCGTCAGGCCCACCACCTCGCCCGCCCGCGCGGCCGCGTCGGCATACGCCTCGGCCACCGCGTACGGCACGGTGATGTCGGTGCGGCCCTGCACCACGGTCGTGGCGATGCCCGTCGGGAGCAGCGCGGCCGGATCGGCGTACGGCAGCCGCTCCTCGAACTTGTCGTCGCCGCCCAGGAATTGCGCGGAAGCGCCGCCGCAGACGCCCAGTTCCTCGGCGACCCGGAAGTCGGCGATCGGCGCGAGCGAGACGACGCCGCGCAGCGGGGCGGGCCGGTCGGTGTGCCAGGGCGCGTCGGCGGGCAGCACATGCCGGGCGGCCGCCCAGAGCGCGAGGTGGCCGCCCGCGGAGTGGCCGGTCACGACAGTGCGGCGCGGATCGGCCGACGGCAGGGCGTCGCGCACGAGGGCGGGCAGCGCGTCGAACACGGCGGCCACGTCGTCGAAGGTCTCCGGCCAGCGCCCGGCGACCGGGCCCGCACCGCCCTGCGCGGGAATCGAACTGCCCCTGCGGTACTCGACGTTGGCCACCGCGAAGCCGCGGCGGGCGAGGAAGTCGGCGAAGGGCGTGATGTGCTGCCGGTCGTACGGGGCCCGCCACGCGCCGCCGTGCAGCAGGACGACGAGGGGGGCGGAACGTTCACGTTCCGTGCCAGGACCGCCGCGCGGCGCGTAGAAGTCGACCACCTGGTCGGGGTGTTCGCCGTACGCGGCGGTGGCGTCCGGCTTCACGGCGGGATGCGAGAAGGCGGCTTCGGCCTCGGCGGCATCGCGGGCCACGGCGGCGTCGTCCGGCATGCGGAAACCTCTCAACTGCGGTGCGGCTAACAGGCGGGTCGCGCCCGTCCCGCCCGGTCCGGCCGGGAGACCGGCAGGACCGGGAAGAACGGGAGCAAGATCCGCCGGACGCTATCAGGCCAGCGTGCGCGCCAGAACCCGGGCCGCACGCTCCGCGTCGGCGAAGGACACGTACAAGGGTGTGAATCCGAAGCGCAGCACGTCCGGCGCGCGGTAGTCGCCGACCACCCCCTGCTCGATCAGGCGCTTCATGACGTCCCCCGCACCCTCGCAGCGCAGCGCGACCTGGCTGCCGCGCTCGGCGTGCGCGCGCGGGGTGACGGGCTCGACCCGCCCCTCGGGGACGTACGCCTCGACGCACCGCAGGAAGAAGTCGGTCAGGGCGAGGGACTTGGCCCGCACCGTGTCGACCGAGACGCCCTCCCACACGTCGAGCGCCGCCTCAAGGGCGAGCATCGACAGGATGTCCGGCGTGCCGACGCGACCGCGCAGCGCACCGTCCGCCGCCTCGAACTCGGGCCGCATGCCGAAGGGTTGGGCGTGCGAGTTCCAGCCGGGCAGCGGCGAGTCGAAGCGGCTCTGCAGCTCTTCGCGTACGTAGAGGTAGGCGGGCGAACCCGGGCCGCCGTTCAGGTACTTGTAGGTGCAGCCCACCGCAAGGTCCACGCCGTGCGCGTCGAGGCCGACGGGCAGGGCGCCCGCCGTGTGGCACAGGTCCCAGACGGCGAGCGCGCCCGCCGCGTGGATCCGGGCCGTGAGACCCGGCAGATCGTGCAGTCTGCCGGTGCGGTAGTCGGCGTGGTTGAGCAGGACGGCGGCCGTGCGGTCGCCGAGGACGCCCGGCACGTCGCCCGGGGTCACCGGGATCAGCCGGCAGCCGGTGAGGCGCGCGGCGGACTCGGCGATGTACCCGTCCGTGGGGAAGGTCGTGGCGTCAACGACGATCTCGTCACGCCCCTCGTCCGGGTCGCGGGCCATGCGTACGGCGGCGACCAGGGCCTTGAAGACGTTCACACTGGTCGAGTCGCCGACGACGATCTGGCCGGGGGCGGCGCCGACCAGCGGGGCGATGCGGTCCCCGATGCGTTCGGGGGCGGTCCACCAGCCGCTCTCGTCCCAGGAGCGGATGCGGAGCGTGCCCCACTCGTGGGTCATGACCTCGGCCAGCCTGCCCGGCACGTTCGCCGGCAGGGCGCCCAGCGAGTTGCCGTCCAGATAGACCGTGTCGTCCAGGACGAACTCGGCGCGCTTGGCGCGGAGCACGTCGTCGGCGTCCAGCTTCGCCGCCTCGGCCGCAAGGCCGGAATCGGTCCCGGACAGGGCCCCTCCGGTCTCAGACATGGCTCCTCGCCGTCCACAGCTCGGGGAAGACGTTCTTGACCGCGCGCTTCTCCAGCCACGCCACACCGGCCGAGCCGCCCGTGCCGGTCTTGGATCCCATCGCGCGCCGGGTGGCGACCAGGTGGTCGTTGCGCCAGCGCCAGATCAGTTCGCCGACGTCCGTCAACGTCTCGCCCAGGCGGGCGAGTTCGCCGCTCTCGTCGCCGGAGTACAGCTCCGTCCAGACGGCCTCGACCTCCGGGGAGGGCTCGTAGCGCCGGGACAGGTCGCGCTCCAGGACGGCGTCGGGCACCGCGTAGCCGCGCCGCGCGAGGAGCCGCAGCACCTCGTCGTACAGGCTGGGCTCCTGCAGCGCCTTCTCCAGCTCGGCGTGCACACGGGGCGCGCCCCGGTGCGGGACCAGCATGGACGCGGACTTCTCGCCGAGCAGGAACTCCATGCGGCGGTACATCGCGGACTGGAATCCGGAGCCCTCGCCGAGCGCGCCGCGGTAGGAGTTGAACTGCGCGGGCGTCAGCTGGGCGAGCGGGCGCCAGGAGGCGTTCAGGGCGTCCAGCTCGCGGATGCTGCGCTTGAGCGCCGCCACCGCGACGGGGATGTCGTCGCGGCGCAGGGCGCCCGCCGCGGTCTCCCACTCGTGCACGATCACCGTGAACCACAGCTCCATGACCTGGGTGGTGACCAGGAAGACCATCTCGCCGGGGTCGTCCGAGCGCGGGTGCTGGAGGTGGGTGAGGACGTCCGCCTGGACGTAGTCCTCGTAGGGGGTGGTGCCTGCGAAGTCGAGGTTCGGGGCCTCGGAAGGCTCGGTGGCCGCTGTGGCCTCGGGCGCCGCCGTGGACGCCTCATGCGCCTTTGGGGACATCGCTGTCTCCTCGATACGTACTCCGGGTAGCGGTCCGCCCCTGCCGTTATCGGCACGGGGGCCCCGGTCCCCACCGGAATCTTCTGCAACTTCGCGGGAATCGGCAAGGTCCCCCCGAGCCCGCCGACACAGCACCTAAAGCAGTACGCAGATGTCGCCCTCGGCGATCCGCCCTCAGCTCTGCGCCCGGCGGCGCTCCCGGCAGGCCCGCAGATGGGCGGCGTTCCCGCAGCCGCGCACCGAGTGCCAGACGCCGCTGTTGTTGCGGGAGCGGTCGTAGAAGGCGGCCGCGCAGTCTTCATTGCGGCAGATCTTCAGCCGGCGCCAGACGCCCGACGCCTGGGCGAGCAGCGCCTCGGCGAGCACGGCCGACGCCAGCCAGCGGGCGCCCGCGCCTTCCGGCTCCACGGTCAGCGCCCCGTCGCCCGAGAGCGCGACCACGACCGGCGCCGAGGTGAAGCGCACCGCGTCCCCGCCCTGGTCGCCCGCGGCGAGCGCGCGGCGCAGCTGGTGCCGCAGGCAGCGCAGCTGGGGCAGGTCGTCGGCCGCGAGGACCAGGCGCACATCGCCCCTCCCGGTCTCCCGCGACCAGCCGCGCACCGCCTGGTCGGCCCACTCCTGGGCGCGGTCGAGTGCCCCGTCGGCGAGCAGGTCGACGGGGTCCGCGTGACCGGCGGGCGCGGTGTTCAGGAGCTCCTGGACGAGGGCGAGGCCGCCGGGCGCGGGGGTCAGACAGTGGCGCTCGGTCGCGGGCCAGTTCATGACGTTCACGGTACCCCCTCGACGTAGACATCGGTAAACGGCTTACAGTGCTGTCAGACGCGTATCACCGTGTTCGCACCGGACACACGGAAGACCCTCGGGAGACCGCATGGAAGCCACGGAAACCACCACGTCACGAGCCGCGCGGGTCCTCGGGCGCCCCTTCGACATCAACGGCCTCACCCTGCGCAACCGCATCGCCATGGCCCCCATGACCCGCGAGTTCTCGCCGGACGGCGTGCCGGGCGCGGACGTCGCGGAGTACTACGCGCGGCGCGCCGCGGGCGGCGTCGGCCTGATCGTCACCGAGGGCACCTACGTCGACCACGCGTCGGCGGGCAGCAGCCACCGCGTCCCGCACTTCCACGGCGACGCCGCGCTCGCGGGCTGGCAGCAGGTCGCCGAGGCCGTGCACGCGGCGGGCGGCCGGATCGTCCCGCAGCTGTGGCACGTCGGCGTGACCCGCAACGAGGGCGACGGACCCTTCACCGACGCGCCCCCGGCAGGCCCCTCCGGCCTCGACCTGGACGGCTCCGCCAAGGGCCACGCGCTGACCTCCGCCGACGTCGACGAGATCATCGCGGCCTTCGCCCGCGCCGCGGCCGACGCCGAGCGGATCGGCTTCGACGGCATCGAACTGCACGGCGCGCACGGCTACTTGATCGACCAGTTCCTCTGGAGCGTCACCAACCGCCGCACCGACGGCTACGGCGGCGACCTCGCGTCCCGCACCCGGTTCGCGACCGAGATCGTCGAGGCGGTGCGCGCGGCGGTCTCGCCGACGTTCCCCGTGATCTTCCGTCTCTCGCAGTGGAAGGCGAACGCGTTCGACGCGCGGCTCGCCACGGATCCGGCCGAACTGGACTCGCTGCTCGCCCCGTTGGCGGCCGCGGGCGTCGACGCGTTCCACGCGTCCACGCGCCGCTACTGGCTCCCCGAGTTCGAGGGCGACGACCTCAACCTCGCGGGCTGGGTCAAGAAGCTCACCGGCAAGGCCACGCTGTCCGTCGGCTCGGTCGGCCTCGACAAGGAGTTCGTCGGGCCGCAGGGCTGGGCCAAGGAGACCGTGTCCACGGGGATCGAGCTGCTCCTCGACCGCATGGAGCGGGAGGAGTTCGATGTGATCGCGGTGGGGCGGTCGCTGATCGCGGATCCTGAGTGGGCGAACAAGGCGCTCGCCGGCCGCCTTTCGGAGGCGGCGCCCTACGATGCGGCTCTGCTCCGTTCGCTGCGCTGACTCCGTCTTCGTCCGCCGCTTTGTTGTGGCTGGGCGCACAGTTCCCCGCGCCCCTGAAGGGGCCGCCCGCGCCCCGTACGGGG